>CACLHJ010000001.1 GCA_902606645.1 uncultured Pelagibacteraceae bacterium
TATTTTTACCAAAGGGTACTGATACATATTCACCAATTTTTAAATCTAAATTACTTTCATATGTGAATGGATAATTAAATATATTTGGTAACAGAATCGGATATTTCATATTTTATAATATGAAAAAAAAATTAAGAGTGTATTGCTCTTTTATCAACTGATAAAGCTGCCTCTTTTACTGCCTCTGAAAAAGTTGGGTGAGCATGACATGTACGTGCTATATCCTCTGAACTAGCTCCAAATTCCATAGCAACGCCGATTTCAGCAATCAACTCACCAGCATGAGGGCCTATTATATGAGCACCCAACACTTTATCTGTTTTTTCATCAGCTAAAATCTTTACGAATCCTTCTGCATCATCAATAGCTTTAGCTCTTGAATTAGCCATAAATGAAAATTTTCCAACTTTATATTTCATTTTAGAATCTTGTAATTGTTCCTCAGTTTTACCAATCGCTGCAACTTCTGGTGTGGTATATACAACACCTGGAATAGTATCATAATTGACATGCCCTGATTGTCCTGCAATGTTTTCAGCAACAGCAATACCTTCATCTTCAGCTTTATGAGCAAGCATGGGTCCTGATATTACATCGCCGATTGCATATATATTCTCTAAATTTGTTTTAAATGATTTATCAGTTTTAATTCTTTTTCTATCGTCCAGTTCAACTCCAACAGTTTGTAAATTTAAGCCCTCAGTATTTGCCTTCCTACCAACAGAAATTAAAACTACATCACAATCTAAATCATTTTTATTCCCTTCTTTATCTACAGTGGATACTGTTACTACAGATTTATTTTTTTTAATTTTTTCAACTTTATTTTGCATATTAAACTTTATGCCTTGTTTCTTTAGAATTTTCATAAATTCTGAGGATATTTCTTTATCCATACCTGGTGTGATGTGATCTAAAAACTCTACAACCTGTACTTCTGAACCCAGTCTTGACCAAACCGATCCCATTTCTAATCCAATATAACCGCCGCCCACAACAACCATTTTATTTGGAACTTTTTCAAGCTTTAATGCACCAGTAGAAGAAACTATTTTTTGCTCATCAATTTCAATTCCTGGTAATGAAGTAGCTACAGATCCTGTTGCTATTATAGTTTTTTCAGATTGTATAATAGTCTCTTTATTTTTATTATCTTTAATTGAAATTTCGTATTGAGATTTGAAACTACCATAACCTTTGAAATAAGTTACTTTGTTTTTCTTAAATAAAAATTCAACCCCTTTTGTAAGAACAGTTACAGCTTTATCTTTACTTTTCATCATTTTATCAAGGTTTAGCTTAACATCTCCTACCTCTATTCCTTTATTAGCCAATCCCTTAACTTTATGAAATTCCTCAGATAAATTTAACAAACTCTTTGATGGTATACAGCCAACATTTAAGCAGGTGCCTCCTAAAGAACCTCTAGATTCTATACATGCTGTTTTCAATCCTAATTGAGAAAGTCTAATCGCACAAACATATCCACCAGGTCCACCACCAATTACTACTGCTTGAAATTTTTCTGACATCTAAATATCCAAAAACAACCTTCTCGGGTCCTCTAAATTTTCCTTTATCATTTTAAGAAATGACACTGACTCTTTACCATCAATAATTCTATGATCATACGACAATGCTAAATACATTATTGGTCTTATTTTAATTTCTCCATGAACAACGGCAGGTCTTTCAACAATATTATGCATTCCTAGTACCCCAGATTGTGGAAGGTTTAATATAGGTGTTGAAAGCATAGAACCATAAACTCCACCATTACTTATTGTGAATGTTCCTCCTTGAAGATCCTCAATTGCCAATTTTCCATCCTTCGCTTTTTCAGAAATTTCTTTAATATTTTTTTCAATATCTGCAAAAGATAACTCATCTGCATTTCTTAAAACTGGTACTACTAAACCTTTATCAGTTCCAACTGCAAAACTAATATTATAATAATTTTTGTAAATTATTTCATCCCCATCAGTTTCTGCATTTACTGCTGGAAAATTCTTTAAAGCAACAACACATGCTTTTACAAAAAATGACATAAAGCCAAGTTTAATATTATATCTAGATTGAAAATCTTCCTGATTTTCTTTTCTCATTTGCATAATATTCGTCATGTCGACTTCGTTGAATGTTGTTAGTAAGGCTGCATTTTCTTGAGCTTGCTTTAATCTTTTGGCAATAGTTTGTCTAAGTCTGGTCATCTTGATTCTTTCTTCTTGACCATATTGAATTTTTCTCTCTGAAGGTTTTGGATTTGCTCCCATCATACTTATCAAGTCACCTTTAAGAACTCGACCATCTTTTCCAGAACCTTGAACGGTAGCTAGGTCTATTTTGTTTTCAGCAACAATTTTACGAACAGCTGGTGACAGTGTTTGGCTCTGAGTATTGTTTATTATTGGTGCTGGATCGACAACTTCATCAGATAATACTAAAGGTTTTTCACTTTGCTCCTCTACTTTCAAAATCTCCTCAAAAACTTTAGGCTCTTTTTTAATAGGATCTAATTTAATCACGTTATTTTCACTAGGTTTGATCTCTTGTTTTTTAACCTCCTCATTCTTTGTAGGAGTGGGCTTGGCACCACTGCCTTTTTCAGAAACAGAACCCAGTAAAGCTCCCACTTCCACTACTGACCCATCTTTAGAATTTATTTCAGTTAATACTCCTGTAATTGGAGAAGGGACTTCTAAATTTACTTTATCAGTTTCAAGTTCGACTATTGGTTCGTCCACATCAACAGAATCTCCTGTATTTTTTAACCATTTAGCCACTGTTGCTTCAGTTATACTCTCACCAAGTGCAGGAACTACAATTTTTTCACTCATTACAATTTATTCAAAAACCTTATTTATTATTTCTTGTTGTTGAGAATTGTGCCTTTTGGCATATCCGGTTGCTGGACTTGCATCTGGGCTTCTTCCTATATAAGAAATTTTGTTATTATTAGCCTTTAAACTATCTAATGTCCATTGGATATAATCTCTAACTGAAAACCAGGCACCCATATTTTTAGGCTCCTCTTGACACCAGAAAAAATTAGCATTTTTTGCGTATGGTTTTAACTCATTTACAAGAGCTTTTGCAGGAAAAGGATATAATTGTTCAACTCTAAAAATTATAACATCATCTTTTTTTAGTTTTTCTCTAGCATCCAAAAGATCAAAATATATTTTTCCAGAGCATAAAATTACTTTTTTTATCTTTGAACTATCTTTCAGCTCAATAAAACCATCTACTTTTGGATCAATTGCATGATCCCATAATATTCTATGAAATGTATTTTCTTTATTAAAGTCTTTTAAATTTGAAATGCAGAACTTATTTCTTAATAAAGATTTTGGTGTCATAATTATTAATGGTTTTCTAAAATCTCTATGCATTTGTCTTCTTAAAGCATGAAAATAATTAGCAGGGGTAGTACAGTTTAATACTTGCATGTTGTCATTTGAGCATAGTTGTAAAAATCTTTCTAATCTTGCAGAAGAGTGTTCTGGCCCTTGTCCTTCATAGGCATGAGGTAATAACATCACTAATCCAGAAGCTCTATTCCACTTTCTTTCTCCTGATGCTATAAATTGATCAATGACAACTTGTGCACCGTTAGCAAAATCTCCAAATTGAGCTTCCCACAAAGTTAATGTATTGGGTTCAACTAAACTATATCCATATTCAAATCCCAAAACAGCAAGTTCAGATAAAAAACTATCAACAACTTCAAATTTTTTTTGTTTACTTGAAATATTGTTTAATGGAATATACCTAGAATTGTCAATCTGATCTCTTAAAACTGAATGTCTTTGACTAAATGTTCCTCTACCAGAGTCTTGACCAACGAGCCTAACTGGGTAACCCTCTTCAAGTAAAGAGCCAAAAGCTAGCGCTTCTGCTGTAGACCAATCCATATCAAAACCTTTGTCTACTGAATTTTTCCTAATATTCAAAATTTTAGAAATAGTTTTATGAATATTAATTTCAGCAGGTATAGTATTAATTCTATCTGAGATTTCTTTAAGTTTGTGTTCATCAAAACCAGTCACACCTCTTTTATCTTTGCCTTTGGATGGTTTGTATCTAGACCATGAGCCCTCAAACCATTCTATTTTAGGTTTATAATCTTTTGCACTTTTATATTGTTCGTCCAATAAATCTTTAAATCCTTTAACATTTTGATCTAAAAGATTTTGGGTAATTGAATTTTCATTAACTAACTTGTTTCCATATATCTTATAAACACTTGGGTGTGCTCTAATTTTTTTATACATCAATGGCTGAGTAAATGAAGGTTCGTCCCCTTCGTTATGTCCAAATCTTCTATAACAAATTAGGTCAACTACAACATCTCTATTAAACTTCAGTCTAAATTCAGTAGCAATTCTAGTCGCATAAACAACTGCTTCTGGGTCGTCTCCGTTCACATGAAGAATTGGAGCTTCAACCATTTTTGCAACATCTGATGGGTATGGTGATGACCTGGCAAATCTTGGACTAGTAGTGAAACCAATTTGATTATTTACTATAATATGAATGGTGCCGCCTGTATTATGGCCAGGAAGTCCTGACATTGCAAAACATTCTGCTACCACTCCTTGGCCAGCAAAAGCAGCATCTCCATGAATAAGAATAGGTATAACTTTATTTCTTTCTTTATCTTTATGAAAAAATTGCTTTGCTCTTGTTTGTCCTAAAACTACTGGATTGACAGCTTCTAGGTGAGAGGGATTATCCGTTAAACTTACGTGAACAGAGTTTCCATCAAACTGCCTATCTGAAGATGCACCAAGATGGTATTTTACATCTCCTGCACTTTCCTCAGAGTCTGAGCTTACTTCCCCTGCAAATTCATTAAATATTCTTTTATATGATTTTTGTAACACATTTGCCAAAACATTAAGTCTACCTCTATGAGACATTCCAATTTTAACTTCTTTAATCTGATTTTGCCCACCAATTTTAATTATTTGCTCAAGAGCTGGTATTAAACTTTCACCTCCATCAAGACCAAATCTTTTTGTACCAACATATTTAGTGGCTAAAAATTTTTCAAAACCTTCTGCTTGTACAAGTTTATTTAGTATCGCCTCTTTACCGTTCTTGGTAAAGTTTAAAGCATTTTGATCTTGCTCTATTCTGTCTCTAAACCATTTTCTCTCAACTGGATTTGAAACATGCATAAACTCATAACCAATATTTCCACAATATGTTTTTTTTAAAAATTTTAGTATTTCTTTAATATTTGCGTATTTTTTATTAATTACTCCATTTAAGAAAATTTTCTTTTCATAATTCTGTTTTTTAAAACCATAAAATTCAGGGTGTAATTCATCAAGATACTCAGATTCTCTCATTTCTAGTGGATCTAAATTTGCTAATAAATGTCCTCTCAATCTATAAGCACGTATTAAGGCAACAGCACTTATTGAATCTTTGTTAGAGTCTGCAAGTAATTGAAAATTAAATTTTTCTGATGAATCTATTTTTTTATTATTTACTTTATTATTGTCCTCTATCTCTATTTTTTTTTGTAATTCATCGATATCTATTTTTACTTTTGAAGGCCCCCATGATGGCCCATTTATTTCTGAAGCAATAACTTTTATCTCTTCGCCTATACCTTCAAAATAATTTGCCCAACTCTCAGGTAATTCAGGATCTTTGTTGATAAACTTAAGATACATTTGTTCAATAAATGCACTATTAGACTTATTTAAGAATGAAGTTTTTTCAAATTCAAGATTTTTTGATGAAGACATCTTTTTTGCTTAATATATCCTTCTAATAGTATTTTTCAATTAGACAGTTTATTAAACAATGTTTTTCCAATAATTGATGGTGATTCTGCAACTGTAATCCCACATTCTTCCATCTTTTTTATTTTATCTTTTGCCCCACCTTTGCCTCCAGAAATAATAGCCCCTGCATGACCCATTCTTCGACCTGGCGGAGCTGTAATTCCTGCTATAAATCCTACTATAGGTTTTTTAATTTTATGATTTTTGACAAATTCTGAAGCCTCTTCCTCTGCTGTACCACCTATTTCTCCAATCATTAAAATCGACTCTGTCTCATCATCATTTAAAAATAAATCTAAACAATCTATAAAATTTGTACCGTTGATTGGATCTCCTCCAATACCAATACAAGTTGATTGACCCAGTCCATTTTCGGTAGTTTGTGCTACTGCCTCATAAGTTAATGTTCCTGATCTAGAAACGATACCAACCGATCCTCTCTTATGAATATTTCCAGGCATTATTCCAATTTTACATTCATCAGGTGTAATTATTCCTGGGCAGTTTGGCCCTATAAGACGACTATTTGAGCTAGCCAAACTTTGTCTTACTTTAAGCATATCCTGAACTGGGATGCCTTCTGTTATACAAACTATAAGATCTATTGATGCATCAATTGCTTCAATGATTGCAGCAGCTGCAAATTTTGCTGGAACATAGATCATAGTAGCGTCTGCACCTACCGCATTTTTTGCCTCTAATACTGTATTGAAAACTGGTCTTTCTAAATGTTTTTGGCCTCCTTTTTTAGGGGTTACTCCACCTACAAGATTTGTCCCATACTTTATCGCTTGTTCAGAGTGGAATGTGCCATGCGATCCTGTGAAGCCCTGACAAATAACTTTTGTTTTTTTATTTACTAATACTGACATTTATTTTATCGCCTGAACAATTTTTTTAGCAGCATCATCTAAATTTTCTGCTGATATTAACTTCAAACCAGAATTATCGAGTATTTCTTTGCCTTGCTTAAAATTTGTACCTGCAAGTCTAACCACTAAAGGAACACTAATGTTTATCTCCTTAGCAGCGTCTACTACCCCTTGTGCAAGCACATCACACCTCATAATTCCCCCAAAAATATTAATTAAGATACCTTTAACATTCTTATCAGAAAGAATAATTTTTAAAGCTGCAGAAACTTTTTCTTTTGATGCACCACCTCCCACATCTAAAAAATTTGCAGGCTCCTTTCCATATAATTTTATTATATCCATTGTAGCCATTGCTAATCCTGCTCCATTGACCATACAGCCTATGCTTCCATCTAATTTTATATAAGCTAGGTCATGTTTGCTTGCCTCAATTTCTGTTGAGTCTTCCTCATTAAGGTCTCTAAGCTCAACAATTTCAGGATGTCTGAACAAAGCATTTGAGTCAAAATTTACTTTTGCATCTAAACAAACTATTTTTTCTTCTTTGGTCAAAATCAAAGGATTGACCTCAACCATATTAGCATCAGTACTTATAAACATTTTATAAATTGATTTAATTAAACTTATAGCTTGGTTTTTTGCATCATTATTTAAATTAAAAATTTTTACAATTTTTTCACAATCAGCATTTGAAATTTCATCATTGATATCGACTTTTGTAGTTAGAATTTTTTCTGGTGATTTGCTCGCTACTTCTTCAATATCCATGCCTCCTTGATCACTTGATATGAAAGCAATTTTTGAACTAGCTCTATCCACAAGACAAGATAAGTAAAATTCTTTTTCTATATTTGAGGACTCTTCAACATATAATCTTTTAACTTCTCTTCCCTCTGGGCCTGTTTGATGAGTAATAAGTGTTTTTCCGAGCAACTCTTTAGCGGCTAATTCTAGCTCATCAATTGTATTTAAAATTTTTACACCTCCAGCTTTTCCTCTTCCGCCAGCATGTATTTGTGCTTTCAGAACGTATTTTTTAGTTTTCAGTGATTTTACTTTCTCAAGCAGTTCCTCAACATTTAAAGCAAATACTCCTTCTGGGACTATTGCACCATATTTTTTTTAAGATTTGTTTGGCTTGATGCTCGTGTATATTCATTTTTATTTGGAAAGATCAGGATCTATTTTAGATGCAGCTTCCCAAAGAGCTTTTACTGCATCTATTGAATGCATAAACTCTTTTTTCTCATTATCATCTAAACTGACTTCCTCAATTTTTTCAACACCACTTTTTCCAATAATAACAGGTACTCCAGCATAAACATTATTTACACTGTACTCTCCATTTAATTGGACCGCACATGGTAATAATTTTTTTTGATCATTTAAATATGCTTCAGCCATTTGAACACCTGATGCTGCAGGAGCATAGAATGCTGAACCTTTCTCTAAAAACTTAACTATCTCAGCTCCCCCATCTCTTGTTCGTTGATTTATTTCTTCAAGTCTTTCTTGAGATATTTTTCCATCTTTAACTAAATCAAGTAAAGGTCGGCCAGAGACTTTTGTAAATCTTGGCATAGGGACCATTGTATCACCATGTCCACCCATCACCATCGCCTCAATCTCTTTGACTGGTACATTTAGTTCGAGAGATAAAAATAATTTAAATCTAGAACTATCCAATATACCTGCCATGCCCACAACTTTATTAGCTGGTAAACTAGAAAATTTTTGAAATGCCATAACCATCACGTCTAATGGATTAGTAATACATATAACAAACGCATTTGGGGCGTTTTGTTTAACTCCTTCAGCGACTTGTTTAATAATTTTTAAATTTATTCCAAGTAAATCATCTCTACTCATTCCTGGTTTTCTTGGTACACCTGCAGTAATAATTATTACATCTGAGTCCTTAATATCTTTGTAATTATCAGTACCTGAAAATTTAACATTAAAACCATCTACAGATGAAGATTGCGCTATATCTAAAGCTTTTCCTTTTGCAATACCGCTCGCTACATCAAATAACACTACTTCGTTTACTAATTCTTTTGTACCAATTAAGTGAGCAAGAGTTCCACCAATTTGGCCTGCGCCAATCAAAGATATTTTTGTCATTATTTTCCTTTTATTTCATTGTTGGCATTACAAATTCTGCATTTGAACGGATGCCAGAAGGCCACCTAGATGTTACTGTTTTAAGTTTTGTATAAAATTTTATTCCTTCCATGCCGTGCATTGCACTATCTCCAAATAAAGATCTTTTCCAGCCTCCAAAACTATGAAAGGCCATCGGCACTGGTATTGGTACGTTAATACCAACCATACCTACCTGAATTTTGCTAACGAATGTTCTTCCAGCATCTCCATCTCTAGTATAGATACTTACTCCATTTCCATATTCGTGATCGTTAATTAATTTTGCAGCCTCTTCAAAAGTTTTAACTCTTACAACTGATAATACCGGGCCAAATATTTCCTCTTTGTATATTCTCATATCTTTATTGACATGATCAAATAAACAACCACCAATATAAAATCCATTCTCATAACCTTGAAGTTTAAGATCTCTTCCATCAACAACTAGTTTAGCACCCTCTTTAACACCTAAATCTACATATCCTCTAACTCTTTCTAGGTGTTCTTTTGTTACCAAAGGACCCATTTCAGATGCTTTATCCATTCCAGGGCCAACTTTTAAAGCTTCAGCTTTTTTAGATAATCTTGAAACAAGCTCATCTCCAATATCTCCAACAGCAACTGCAACTGATTGGGCCATACATCTTTCACCTGCAGAACCATAAGCTGCACCCATTAAACCGTTAACTGCTCCATCTAAATCACAATCTGGCATTACCACCAAATGATTTTTAGCACCACCTAGTGATTGAACTCTCTTTTCATTTTTTGCTGAGTTTTCATAAATATATTTAGCAATTGGTGTTGAGCCTACAAAACTTACTGCTTTAATATCCGAGTTCTCCAATATTGCATCTACAGATTCTTTGTCACCATTCACTACATTAAACACGCCCTCTGGAAGACCTGCTTCTGTAAGCAATTGAGCTAACTTAATAGAACATGACGGGTCCTTTTCTGATGGTTTTAAAATAAATGTATTTCCACATGCGATTGCTATTGGAAACATCCACATTGGAACCATAGCAGGAAAATTGAATGGGGTAATTCCTGCAACAACCCCTAAAGGTTGTCTCATTGACCAACTATCAACATTTGTTCCAACATTTTCAGAAAATTCACCTTTTAATAAATGAGGTATTCCACAAGCAAATTCAACAACCTCTAACCCTCTTGTTAAAGAGCCTCTGGCATCCTCAAAAACTTTTCCATGTTCAGAAACAATTAGTTTTGTCAATTCATCAGAATTTTTTTCAATTAATTCTTTAAATTTAAACATTACTCTTGCTCTTTGAAGAGCTGGCTTTAAAGACCATGTTTCAAAAGCTTTTTTGGCAATTTCAACTGCTTTATTTAAATCTGATTTCGACGCTAACTTTACCTCAGATTCTTGTTCACCTGTAGCTGGATTAAAAACTTTACCTTTTCTATCAGAAGAACCTGAAAATAATTTTCCGCCAACAAAGTGTTCAATTAACCTCATGAATAGGATCTTTTAAAACAAAAATACTTATTAGTCTATTTAAACATTAGCTGTAGCTAACATTTTCTTGATTTCAGCAATTGCTTTTGCTGGATTTAACCCCTTAGGACAAGCACTGGTACAATTTAGAATAGTATGACATCTATAAAGTTTTAGTTCATCAGCAACTTTTTTTAATCTTGCTTTTCTTTCGTCATCTCGACTATCAACAATCCATCTATAAGCCTGCAAAAGCACTGCGGGTCCTAAATATTTGTCTCCATTCCACCAATAACTAGGGCACGAAGTAGAACAACATGCACACATTATACATTCATATGCACCATCTAATTTTGCTCTATCTTCTTTTGATTGAAAAATCTCAGTTGTATCTTTAGATGAATTATTTTTTAACCAAGGCTCAATAGACTGGTACTGTTTATAAAGACCATCTAAGTCACCTATTAAATCTCTCTTCACTTTTAAATGAGGCAAAGGATAAATTTCTATATCGCCATCTATTTCAGCATGAGGTTTTGTACAAGCAAGACCATTTTTACCTCCCATGTTCATAGCACATGAACCACAAACACCATGAGCGCACGATCTTCTATATGCCAGAGTTGGGTCTATTTCATTTTTAATTTTGTTCAAAATGTCTAAAACTTTTGAAGGACAATTGTCCATATCAACTTCGTAAGTATCAATTCTTGGATTTTCTTCTGTAGATGGATCCCATCTATAAACATTAACTTTACGAATATTTTTTGACCCTGTCTTATCTTTGAAATATTTCCCTTTATTTACCTCAGAATTTTTAGGTAAACTTATTTGAGCCATTAATAAACTCTTTCTTGAGGTGGAAAATATTGGACTTCATTAGTCAATGTTGAATTATGAACAGGTCTGTATGTTATTTTAGTATCTTTTCCATCACACCAAGCAAGTGTGTGCTGCATAAATTTTTTATCATCTCTGTTAGGATAATCCTCTCTTGCATGAGCTCCTCTACTCTCTTTTCTATGATATGCAGAGTCTACTGTGGTTACTGCTTGTCTAATTAAATTATCAAACTCTAAGGTTTCTACTAAATCTGTATTAAAAACTAAAGATCTGTCCTTAACTGAGATTGAGTCCATGCCATCATAAGTTTTTCTAATTTCGTTAACACCTTCCTCTAAATTTTTTTCTGTTCTAAACACTGCGCATTTTGACTGCATTGTTTTTTGCATTGCTAGTCTTAATTCTGCAGTACTATTATCTCCCTGTGCATTTCTTAATTTATCAAATCTATCTAAACACTTCTGAGTTTCTGTCTCCGGGATTTCTTCATGAGGTGCACCTGGTTTGATTAGTTCAGCTGCTCTTTTTGCTGCGGCTCTTCCAAACACAACTAAATCAATTAAAGAATTTGACCCAAGTCTATTAGCTCCATGAACTGATACACATGCTGCTTCTCCAATTGCCATCAGGCCTGGTACTGTTTTTTCTGATCCATTAACTGTTAAAACTTCTGCTTTATAATTAGTTGGAATTCCACCCATATTATAATGAACAGTAGGAACAACTGGGATTGGCTCCTTTGTTACATCAACATTCGCAAATAATCTCGCTGCTTCAGTGATCCCTGGAAGTCTATTCTCAATTACACTTTTATCTAAATGACTTAAATGTAAATGAACATGATCCTGATCTTTTCCTACACCTCTTCCCTCATTAATTTCTATCGACATTGATCTACTCACAACATCTCTTGATGCTAAATCTTTCGCATTTGGAGCATATCTTTCCATAAATCTTTCACCTTTAGAGTTTACTAGATATCCTCCCTCTCCTCTAACGCCTTCAGAAATTAATGTTCCGTGTCCGTAAATACCAGTTGGGTGAAATTGAACAAACTCCATATCTTGTAATGGCAATCCTGCTCTCAATACCATTGCATTTCCATCTCCTGTACACGTATGCGCAGAAGTTGCTGAATAATAAACTTTTCCATATCCACCTGTTGCTATAATTACCGTATGAGCTCTAAATCGATGAATTGTTCCATCATTCAAATTCCAAGCTATTAATCCTTTACACTCTCCATCTTTCATCAATAAATCTAATGCAAAATATTCTATAAAAAATTCTGTATTATGTTTCAAAGCTTGGCCATAAAGAGTGTGTAGTATAGCGTGTCCAGTTCTATCTGCAGCTGCACATGTCCTTTGGACTATTCCATTTCCATAATTTTTTGTCATTCCTCCAAATGGTCTTTGATAAATTTTTCCCTCATCTGTTCGACTAAATGGAACTCCATATTTTTCTAATTCTAAGACTGCTTTTGGTGCTTCTTTACACAAATACTCGATGCTATCTTGATCTCCTAACCAATCAGCCCCCTTAACAGTATCATACATATGCCATCTCCAGTCATCTTCACCCATATTTCCAAGCGCAGCAGAAATTCCACCCTGCGCTGCAGATGTATGACTTCTGGTTGGAAATACTTTTGAGATACATGCGGTTTTTAATCCTGCTTCACTCAAACCAACAGCAGCTCTTAGTCCTGATCCACCAGCACCTAAAACTACAACGTCATATTCGTGATCTATAATATTGTATGAACTCATTATTTTAGATTAAATATAATAATTATTGTTAAAAATGAAATACCTATAGCAGAAATATACAAAAGTCTGTTTGCGACATTTTTGATTTTTTCATTAGCAATATAGTCCTCAAAAACCTCACTAATAGTTAATGATGAGAAAAAAAATGCAAATATAATAAATAAACTAAAGAGAAATTTATTTATTGGGATGATAAAAAAATTTAAAATTTCTGAATAGCCTTGATCGTAAATAGATACAAAACTTAAAATAAACCAAAGCATAAGGGGTAATAAAATTACTGATGAAGCTTTTGTAAAAATCCATTTTTTTGTTGCTAAATTCATATTAAAAAAAATTTCTACCAATTAAATAAATAGCTACCGTAAGCAGGAATGAACCAAATATAACAAGCAAGCCTGTTATACGAGTTGTTTGTAATTCAAAACCATATCCCATATCCATTATTAGATGTCTTATTTCACTCAAAACTTGGAAACTAAATGACCAAACGATTCCTAAAACAACAAACTTACCAAAAATTGAGTTAAGAAAAAAATTTATTAAAGTGTAATTTGCTTCACCTAGAATTAACCAGCCAGACCAAATACAAATAAATGTAATAGCTATAATATTAATTATACCTGTTATTCTATGAGAAATTGATACCAATGAAGAGATATGCCATCTATAAATTTGTATATGTGGTGAAAGTGGTTTTTTATCTTCCATAAAAATCATTTGTAATCAAACTTTCAGCAATTTGTACTGCGTTCAATGCCGCTCCTTTTACTAAATTATCTGATACGATCCACAAATTTATTGTATTTTCACGAGACTCATCCAATCTTATTCTTGAAATAAAAGTTTCAAATTTATCCTCAGCCTCTACTGGTGTTATGTAACCCCCATCCTGATGTTCATCAATAACCTTGCACCCAGGGGAGGTAGATAGAACTTTTCTTATTTCATCCAAATCACATTTTTTATTAAATTCTACATTTGCACTAATGCAGTGAGAAACAAGAACAGGTATCCTAACACAAGTAGAAGTTACTTTAATTTTTTTATCTAAAATCTTTTTAATTTCGTCAGTAGTTTTTTGTTCCTCTTTTGTATAACCATTTTCTAAAAAACTATCAATATGAGGAATTGCATTAAAGGCTATTTGCTTAGTAAAATTTTTTGAGTCTATTTCTTTATTTTGAAAATAATCCTCTGTTTGAGATAATAATTCATCCATAGCTGATTTACCTGCTCCAGATACTGACTGATATGTAGATGCGACTATACGATTTATATTGTACAAATCATGCAGAGGTTTTAAAGCCACAACAACTGGAATCACTGAACAATTAGCATTAGCGATAATATTTTTATTTTTTACATCAGATAATTTTTTTGAATTAACTTCAGGAACAATTAATGGAATATCAGGGTCTTTTCTAAAATATTTTGAATTGTCTATAACAATAGTTTTGTCAGCAGCAACATGAGCCCATTTTTCAGCTACCTCGCTTCCTGCTGCAAAAAAAGCAATTTTAACAGAGGAGAAATCAAATTTTTCAAGATTAGTTACTGTGTGTTCTTTTCCATTATAGTTAATTTTTTTTCCTTCACTATTTTTTGAAGCTAATAAAAAAAGATTTTCAATATTTATTTGTTTCTTCTCTAGAATTTCTATTATTTTTCTACCAACATTTCCTGTTGCACCTACAATTGCTATATTCATAAAACCAAATGACTTTTAATTTTAGACGAGGGGTAAATCACAAACAGAACCCACATATATTTTTTCATTAATTTCTATATTAAACTGATTTTTTGCATTCCAGTAGGGTTTATTAATCATTGCAATTCCAATAACTTTGTTAAATGTGGGAGAAAATGTGGCTGATCTAACATATCCAACTACTTCTTTACTATCAGCAAATAAAGTTTTTTCACAATACATATCAATTTTATTGTGTTCAATTTTTACACCCATAAGTTTTCTAGTTATTCCTTTTTCTCGTATTTTCTTAAGTTTTTCTTTACCTAAAAAATCAACATCGCTGTCTAGGTGAATAAATTTATCAAAATTTGCTTCAAACGGATTGTCTCTGTTGTCAAAATCATTTCCGTATGACAATAGTGCACCCTCTATTCTCTCAATTAAATTTGGGCAACCTGGCTTAACATTAAATTCTTTTCCCTCTTCAAATAAATAATCATATAAATTCTGACCTGCAATATCGTTATCAACATAGACTTCAAATCCACCTTGTTTGGACCATCCAGATCTTGCAATAAAATATTTGTGACCTTTTAATTCAAAGTAATCAAAATTAAAAAATTTTAATTTTCTAATCTCTTCACCAAATAATTTTGACATTAAATCGTCAGCTAAAGGCCCTTGAACAGCTAAAATATTTACATTTGGTTCATTAATTTCAACTTCAAATTTGTTTCCAGCTGCAAGTCCTTTTGCAAAAAATATTACATCTGCATCAGCTATAGACAACCACCATTTATCCTCTGCAAGTTTATTAATTATTGGGTCGTTAACTAAAAGTCCATCGTTATCAATTAATGGAGCGTAATAACATTTTCCAACTTTTGATTTAGATAAATCTCTACAAGTCATTAATTGAACTAATTTAGATGAATCTTTTCCAGAGATTTCAACTTGTCTCTCTGCTGCAACATCCCAAACTTGAACATATTTTTTTAAGTGATGATAGTCGCTTTCTAAAGATTTAAATGACGCTGGAAGTAACATATGATTATAAACTGTGTAGCTGCTCACACCATGAGCTTCTATTCTGTCAGTATAAGGTGTACTTCGTAGTCTTCTTGATTTTGCTATAGAAAAGTTTTTCATTTTTTTAAAAATTCTAGGACCTTTTCTCTCATTTCAAATGCTTTTTCAATCATAATCATATGACCACAACCTTCGAAAATATGGGTAGATGAATTTTTTACCAGATTTGAAAATTTTTTTCCTACTTCTATGTTAACCATCTTATCAAGTGCACCAAATATAAACATGCTTGGACAATTTATTGAGCCAGCAGCCTCTTTACCGTTTGAGTAATTGTTACAAGCAATAAGATCTACAGCCAATATTTCACTTATATCTCTTGGCGATTGAATAATCCTTTCAATTGGATTACCACCGATAAATTTTTTTGACCCCTCATACCCCCACTTCATCATCAATTTAACAGCATCTGAGTCTCCATTTTTTGCTAATTCAATTAAATCTGGATGAACCGGCATTTTATAAGAACCACCAACAAAAATTAATTTTTTTATTCTAGTTGGATATTTATGAGCAAATTCTAAAATTTCTAAACATCCCTGAGAGTGTCCAATTAAAACTAAATCATTTAAATTTAACTGAATAAATGCTTTTTCTAACCAATCTGTGATTTTTTCTATAGTATTAATACAGGGACCATCGGAATTTCCATGTCCAGGTAAATCTATTGATAAAACATTAAAATTTTGATTTGAAAAAAATTGCTCCGTTAAAGACCAAATAATGTGTGACATCCCACTCCCATGCAAAAATACAATTGTTTGTTTTTTTGGGTCAATACCTTGACCTGCATCTGATACATGGACATTTTTATTTTCTACTTGGAAAATCAAATAATTACCTAGAATTGTTTTCTTAGTTCAAACTTCTGAATTTTTCCTGTAGAGGTTTTTGGTAGCTCACAGAAAATTACTTTTTTTGGTACTTTAAATCCTGCTAAAGTTTCTTTACAAAAATCAATTAATTCTTTTTCACTTGCTGGTTTATCTTTTACCATTTCGATAAAGGCACATGGAACTTCACCCCATTTCTCGTCAGGTTTTGCAACTACAGCTGCAATAGAAACTGACGGATGTTTAGAAAGAGTATTTTCAATTTCAATCGAAGAAATATTTTCTCCTCCAGAAATAATTATATCTTTAGATCTATCTTGTATTTTTACATATCCATCAGGATGCATCACAGCTAAATCACCAGTGTGAAACCAGCCTCCCTTCATAGCCTTATCTGTAGCATCTTTATCTTTAAAGTATCCTTTCATTACTACATTACCTCTAATCATTATTTCACCAATAGTTTTGCCATCCTTTGGAACTTCTTTCATGGTTTCAGGATCTAATATTGTTACACCTTCTGTATTTGGGTATCTTACACCCTGCCTTGCTTTAATTTCATTTTGTTTATCCTCATCTAAATCATTCCACTCATCATTCCAAGCACATTGGGTAACATGTCCATATGTTTCTGTAAGCCCATAAACATGCATTACCTCAAAACCCAGAGCTTTCATTTTTTTAAAGATTATACTAGGAGGAGGCGCTCCAGCAGTTAAAACATAAACTTTATTTTTTAATTTTTTTCTGTCAGCTTCTGGGGCACCAGTAATCATGTTTAAAACAATAGGTGCTCCACCAAAATGCGTTACATCGTATTTATCAATTAGTTCAAATATTTTTTTAATATCTATATTTCTCAAACAAATAGTCCTTCCGTTCAACATCGGGATCGTCCACGGGTAACACCAACCATTACAATGAAACATTGGTACAATTGTTAAAAAATTTAATCGGTTGGGCATATTCCATGCAACAGAACTTCCTGTAGACATTAAATAAGCACCTCTGTGGTGATACACTACACCTTTTGGATTTCCAGTTGTGCCTGAAGTATAACTTAAAGAAATAGACTGCCACTCATCATCAGGCATTTGCCAGTCATAATTTTCGTCCCCAGTATTTAAAAAATTTTCATATTCATGCTCACCAATTTTTTCACACTTTGATTGGTCGGCATATTTGTCATTTATATCTATAATTGTAATTTTTTTATCTAAGGTTTTTAGAGCTTTTTTAACTTCTGTATGTAACTGTCTATCAACGACTAAAACTTTTGCATCACTATGATTTAAAATATATGCAATCGTGTTTGCATCTAATCTAATATTAATTGTATTTAAAACTGCTCCTGTCATAGGAACGGAGTAGTGTGCTTCAAATATTTCAGGTGTATTAAATGCTAAGAATGAAACAGTATCACCTTTTTTAATACCAATTTTAGATAATGCACTGGCAAATTTTACTGCTCTTTTGTAAACTTCACTCCAAGTATAATTTCTGTCTTCATATACTATCGCTTCATAGTTTGGATAAATTTCTGTTGCTCTTTTTAAAAATGTTAAAGGAGTTAACGGAACATGATTAGCTTGGTTTTTGTCCAAATTAGTATCATAATGACTCATTGCTAAATAAAATTAAATTTCATTATATTTGAGCTTCCAGAAATTGCGGATTTATAATGATACTCTGCTCTAGGCAATACTTTTTCAAAATAAAATTTAGCTGTATTGATTTTATCAGAGTAAAAGTCTTTATTTTTCTCATAGTCATTAAAACTAACTTCTAAAACTTTTATCCAAGAATACGCAATTGAAACATATCCAAGTGTTCTTAAATAATCATTTGCTGCTGCACTTACATCATCTTTTTCAATTTTACTTTGATCACTGATCCAGCCTGTAAACTTGGATAATATATCTAGGTAATGATTTAATTCTTTTGAAAAAGTTTCAACTTTTCCTTTTTTACTTTCACACTCGGACTTAACCATGTCTAAAAATCTAGCAATTACATTGCCATTTTTATTCGATAATTTTCTAAATACTAAATCAGCTGCCTGAACTGAGTTTGTTCCCTCATAAATAGGAGTAATACGATTATCTCGATATAATTGCTCAATTCCTTGATCTTTTGTATACCCGTACCCACCATGAATTTGCATTGCATCATTTGTTATTTCCATGGCTAAATCAGTAAACAATGATTTTACTACTGGTGTCATTAATGAAACATAATCGGATGCTTCTTGTTTTATTTTTTCTTCAGGGTGATAAAGGCTAACCTCTGTTTGTTGAGATAACCAAAAACATAATGCTCTTTCTCCCTCAATTATTGATTTCATATTTAGTAAAGATTTTCTTATATCAGCATGTTCAATTATAAAATCTGCACCATTAGTTGACTTGGTATTATTTGTTTTTCCTTGTTTTCTCTCTTTCGCATATGCAAGTGAGTTCTGATAAGCAATTTCGGATAGGCCTAAACCCTGTATCCCAACTACTATTCTCTCTAAATTCATCATTGTAAACATCGCACTTAAACCTTTGTCTTTGGCTCCAATCATATAACCAGTTGCATCATCAAAATTTAAAACACAGGTAGCCGAACCCTTTATACCCATTTTACTTTCAATTGATCCTGTTGATACCCCATTCCTTGGGCCAATGGTTCCATCTTCGTTAACTATAAACTTAGGGACTAAAAATAAACTTATGCCTTTAGTTCCAGCAGAAGAATCTGTAGCTCTAGCAATTACCAAGTGAATTATATTTTCTGTCAAATCCTGATCGCCAGAGGTTATGAATATTTTTTGACCACTTAGTTTATATGTTCCATCAGTTTGTTTTTCAGCTTTAGTCTTTAGAAGTCCTAAATCAGTTCCACAAACTGGTTCCGTTAAACACATTGTGCCACTCCATTTACCCTCAACCATTTTTGGTAAATATTTGTTCTTTATTTCATCTGTAGCATGATGATTAATACAATTATAAGCCCCAATACTTAATTCACTATAAAGTTTAAATGACAAGCTTGCAGATGATAACATTTCGTCGAAAAAAGCGCTTACAGTTTTAGGCATCCCTTGACCACCATATTTTGGATCACATGATAATGATGTCCATCCATCTTCAATATATTTTTGGTACGCCTCTTTATAACCTGGGGGAGTTCTTACAACTCCATTTTCCAACACTGCAGGATTTTCATCTCCTATTTTTGCAAGTGGTAATATTAAATTTTGATTTATTTTAGCTGCTTCCTCTAAAATATCTTTTACTAAATCAGAATTAACTTCATTATATTTTTCTAATTCATTATAGTTTTTATTGTCTCTTAACTTGTCATAAAGAAACATCATATCTTTTACTGGAGCTGTATAACTTGGCATTTTAAAACTTTAGAATAATTATAGATTTATTGCAATTTTGAAATTATCGCATCACCCATTGCTGTAGTTGATACCTCTTTCATTCCATCTGATAGAATATCTTTAGTTCTTAAGCCATCATTTAACACCTGCTGTACTGCTTTTTCTAATGCATCAGCCTCATTATCAAGGTCTAAAGAATATCTTAGAGCCATAGCAAAACTTAAAATAGAAGCAATAGGATTTGCTATCGATTTACCAGCAATATCAGGTGCTGAACCATGAATAGGTTCGTACATGGCTCTCATTTCTCCATCCTTATTTTTTGCACCTAAAGATGCTGATGGTAATAGGCCTAAAGAACCTGTTAGCATTGAAGCTTGATCTGAAAGCATATCACCAAATAAATTATCAGTTACAATTACGTCAAATTGTTTAGGATTTCTTAATAGCTGCATTGCACAATTGTCAGCGAGCATATGGCTTAATTCCACATCTTTAAATTCTTTATCATGAAGTTCTTGAACTTCTTCCTTCCATAACTGTCCAGCTTCCATAACATTTGATTTTTCACAAGAAGTTACTTTATTTGATCTTTTTCTTGCTAGATCAAATGCGATACGTGCTACCCTTACAATTTCACTAGTCGTATATGTATGAGTATTTATTCCTTTTCTCTCTCCGTTCTCAATTGGTTTAATTCCTCTTGGTTCACCAAAATATATTCCACCTGTAAGCTCTCTAACAATCATTATGTCTAAACCCGACACTACTTCTGGTTTTAAAGTTGAAGCACCTACCAATTGTTCAAAACATATTGCCGGTCGTAAATTAGCAAATAGTTTTAGTTCTTTTCTTAATTTTAATAATGCTCTTTCTGGTTTTTTAGAAAATTCTACTTCATCCCATTTTGGTCCACCTACCGCGCCTAACATAACAACTTCACTCTCTAAAGCTTTATAAAATACTTCATCAGTAATTGGTGTTCCATGTTTGTCATAAGAACAACCACCAGCAAGATCTTCGTCTACTTCAAAATCTAGTGATTTTTTATCATTAAACCAATTAATAATTTTTTTTACTTCACCTATTACTTCTGGACCAATACCGTCACCAGGTAATAAAAGAATTTTTCTTTTTTTTACCTTAATCATTAAAAATCCAAGGTTTTTGATTTTTTAAATTATTTTCAAATGTTTTAATTTTATCCGATTTTTTTAAAGATAAAGCGATGTCATCAAGACCTTCAAGTAAACACTTTTTTTTAAATGGATCAATTTCAAACTTAATTTCGTTATTACCGTAAACAATTACTTGTTCATTTAAATCAACTGAAATTTCTTCCTTTCTGGTTGCGTATTCTGAAAGCTCTTTTATTTTTTCCTCCTCAAGAATAATTGGCAAAATACCATTCTTAAAACAGTTACTATAAAAAATATCTGCATAACTTGAACTGATTACACATGTAATTCCAAAATCTAGAAGTGCCCAAGGAGCATGTTCTCTTGACGAGCCACATCCAAAGTTTTTGCCTGCAATTAAAATTTTTGACTTATTAAATGGATCATTGTTAAGGACAAAATTATCAATTTCTTTTCCTTGATCATCATATCTCATTTCAAAAAACAGGTTTTTTCCAAGTCCAGTTCTTTTAATAGTTTTTAAAAATTGCTTAGGTATAATCATATCCGTATCAATATTAACTATTGGTAAGTATGCGGGAATACTTTTTAATGTATTAAACTTTTGCATTTAATTTTGATACTTTCTAACATCGTCAAGGTTTCCTGAAATAGCGGCCGCAGCTGCCATTCCTGGGCTCACTAAATGAGTTCTGCCGCCTCTACCTTGTCTTCCTTCAAAATTTCTATTTGAAGTAGAGGCACATCTTTCCTCCGGCTTGAGTTTATCAGCATTCATGGCTAAACACATAGAGCAGCCTGGCTCCCTCCACTCAAATCCTGAACTAATAAAAATCTTATCTAATCCCTCTTGTTCAGCTTGTTCTTTAACTAACCCAGACCCTGGAACTACCATTGCATTAACATGGGATGATATTTTTTTATCTTTTAAAATTTTAGCTGCCTCTCTTAAATCCTCAATTCTCCCATTTGTGCAGCTTCCAATAAAAACTTTATCAATCTTTATATCTGTTGCTGACATATCAGGTTTTAGCCCCATATATTTCAGTGATCTTTCAATTGAATTCTTTCTGTCCTCATCTGTCTCGCTTTGTGGATTAGGAACTTTTCCATCAATTGTAATAACATCTTGTGGAGAAGTTCCCCATGTTATCATTGGCAAAATTTCTGCTGCATTTAAATTTATTTCTTTATCAAAATGTGCCTCTCTGTCAGTCTTAAGACCATTCCAATAGTTTAAAGCTTTTTCCCAATTTTCACCCTTAGGTGACATAGGTTTACCTTTTAAATACTCAAATATTTTTTCGTCTGGAGCAATCAATCCTGCTCTTGCTCCACCTTCAATTGTCATATTGCAGATCGTCATTCTTTGCTCAACGCTCAATGATCTTATTAAATCTCCTGCATATTCAATTACACAACCTGTTCCACCAGCTGTACCAATTTTTCCAATTATCTGAAGAATTACGTCTTTTGAGGTGACCCCTAACGGAAGTTTACCATTAACATTTATTCTAAAATTTTTTGCTTTCTTTTGGACTAGTGTTTGTGTTGCTAAAACGTGTTCAACTTCTGATGTTCCGATTCCAAATGCTAAAGCTCCAAAGGCTCCATGCGTTGCTGTATGACTATCTCCACATACAATAACCGTGCCTGGTTGAGTAAATCCTTGTTCTGGACCTATGATATGTACAATACCTTGTCTTCTGTCATCCATTCCAAAAAGTTGGACGCCAAATTCTTTACAATTTGCATCTAAAGTATCTACTTGTATTTTAGATTCTTGATCAGCTATTCCTTTAGTCCTATCCGTAGTTGGAACATTATGATCTGCAACTGCTAGTGTTAAATCAGGGTGTCTTACTTTCCTATTTGAATTTCTTAATCCTTCAAATGCTTGTGGACTTGTCACCTCATGAACTAAATGTCTATCAACAAAAAGAAGGGCTGTTCCATCATCTTGTTGATCAACTAAATGATCATTCCATATTTTATCGTAAAGAGTTGTGGACATTGAAAAAAAAATTATTTTTTTTCTGAAGGGCTTTCTAGTTTTTGATCTTCCTTAGAAGCCTCTTCTTTTGGTGCCTCCTCAGCTTTAACAGTATCGTCTTGTACTGCTTCTATTTTAGGGGCCTCTTCTTTTGGTGCCTCTACTGCGGGAGCAACGTTTTCTTCTGTTACTGTTTCTGGCTTAACATCAACATCAATACCAATTTTTTTTCTTATTTTTTCTGCTATTCTTGCTGATTTACCAGTTCTATCTCTTAAATAATATAGTTTCGCTCTTCTGACTTTACCTGATCTTATAACTTTAATTGAATCTATTAATGTTCCATATAAGGGAAAAGTTCTCTCAACTCCTTCTCCGAAAGAAATCTTTCTTACTGTAAAAGAGGAGTTTAAATCTCTACTTTTTTTAGCGATACAAACACCTTCAAAATATTGAATTCTGTCTTTTTTACCTTCAGTAATTCTTACACCAACCTTAACAACATCGCCTGGATAAAAATCTGGAATTTTTTTCTCAGAAAGAATTTTTTTTACGTTATGTTGGTTTATTTCTTCAATAGTTTTCATGTTAGCAATAATCAAATTAATTCTTCTTATATTTTTCCCACAAATCTGGTCTTCGGTCGCGTGTTATAGCCTCAGATTGAGATAAACGCCAGTCTTTAATTTTACTATGATCACCTGATAATAGTACATCTGGTACTGATTTTTCCTCCCAAATTTGAGGTTTTGTATACTGCGGATACTCTAATAGACCATTTTCAAAAGTTTCTTCGATCTTAGAATTATCATTTCCTAATACCCCTGGTAATAGCCTGAGTACACTATCAATAACAACATATGCAGCTGTTTCGCCTCCAGACAAAACATAGTCTCCTATACTTACTTCTTCTATATTTCTTGTAGATAATACTCTCTCGTCAACTCCCTCAAAATGACCACAAATAAGTGATAAGGATTTTGCAGTTGCCAATTTTTTTGCATAACTTTGATCAAATTTTTTTCCTTTTGGAGACAAATATAAAATTTTTTCACCTTCAATTCTGTTTTGATCTAATGATTTAGCAAGGACATCTGCCTTTAGTAACATTCCTGATCCACCACCATAAGGTGTGTCATCTACAGTTTTATGTTTATCTTCAGCTGCATCTCTTATGTTAACAACCTTTAAATCCCATAACTTTTTAGACATAGCTTTTCCATATAATCCCTTTGAAAGAGGACCAGGAAAAACTTCTGGATAAAGTGTAAACACTTGAGCTTGCCACATAAATAATTTTTAAACTATTTTTTTTCTTCCTTTGGAGCTTCTGCTGCTGGTGCTGCGTCTGCTTTAGGAGCTTCTTCCTTTGGAGCTTCTGCTGCTGGTGCTGCGTCTGCTTTAGGAGCTTCTGCTGCTGGTGCTACGTCTGCTTTAGGAGCTTCAGTTTTATCTTCCTCTTTTTTATTTCTTTCTTTTTTTGGAATAGCTTTATTGGGGTTGTTACCATTTACAGGCATTGGCATTAATTCATTTTCTCCCAATATTCTTGCAACTCTAGTTGTTGGTTTAGCTCCTTGACCAAGCCAATATTTAATTCTTTCAGCCTCAAGACCTACTCTTTCTTTTTTATCTTTGGGTAAAAGAGGATTAAAAAATCCAACCTTCTCTATAAATCTTCCATCTCTTGCAAAACGGCTATCAGCTACAACGACTTTATATACTGGACGTTTTTTTGTTCCTCCTCTTGATAATCTTAGTTTTAACATATCTTCTCCTTTTATTATTTTAATTGGTTAAATAGCTCTGGTGGTATTCCTTTATCAGACATACCCTTCATATTTCCTTTAGACATCTTTTTCATCATTTCAGACATCATTTTAAATTGTTTTAACAATTTATTGATAGTGGCTGGATTGGTACCAGAGCCATTAGCAATTCTTTTTTTTCTAGAACCATCAATTATTTTTGGGTTCTCTCTCTCTTTTTTTGTCATAGATAAAATAATAGCTTCATTTGTAGTAATAATACTTTCATCAATTCCGGCTGAGTCCATTTGAGATTTAATTTTTGAAACTCCTGGCATAAATGACATTATTCCTTCGATGCCTCCCATTTTTTTCATTTGTCTAAGTTGAGCCAAATAATCTTGCATTGAAAACTGACCTTTTTTTAAATTTTCTTCAGCTTTTTTTAAATTTTCTTCACCAAGATCTTGAGCAGCTTTTTCAACAAGAGATACTATATCTCCCATTCCAAGAATTCTGTTAGCTATTCTATCGGGATGAAAAACTTCAAGATTATCAATTTTTTCACCAATTCCTAAAAATTTAATAGGAACATTTGAAACATATTTCATACTGACCGCAGCACCACCTCTTGCATCACCATCAGCTCTAGTTAAAATAATTCCTGATAAATTAACAGTATTTTTAAATTCCTTTGCAACTGAAGCTGCAACTTGACCTGTTAAAGAGTCTGCTACTAAGAATGTTTCTGTTGGATTAATTACACCTTCAATTTGTTTAATCTCACTCATCATCTGTAAGTCAATTTGAGTTCTTCCAGCAGTATCGAAAAGAATTATTTCGGCACCATTTAAATTAGCAGCACCAATTGCTCTTCTACAAATATCTGCTGGTTGCTGCCCTTCAACAATTGGTAAGGTTAAAATATTATTCTGTTCCCCTAAAGATCTAAGTTGCTCCTGAGCTGCTGGTCTATAAATATCTAAACTCACCATCATTACTTTTTTCTTTTTGTTACTCTCTAAGTACTTGGCAAGTTTTGCTGTTGTTGTCGTTTTACCTGAACCCTGAAGTCCCACCAACATCATTGGGACAGGTGGTACCGCATTAAGATTTATATCGCTATTAGCCTCTCCTAACAAACTTACAAGTTCGTCGTAGACAATTTTGACAACCATATCTCCTGGTGAAGTTGATCTAATAATCTCTTGGCCTAAAGCTTTTGGCTTAACTTTCTCAATGAAATCTTTAGCAACCTCCAGAGAAACATCAGCTTCTAGAAGAGCTTGCCTAATTCCTCTTAAACCTTCATCAACTTGAGCTTCATCAAGTGAGGGTGATTTTTTTAAAGAAGAAAAGATTTCTTCAAATTTATTTGTTAAATTTTCAAACATATTTTCACACAGCAGTAATCGCACTAGTGGGCGAAGCCTCGCTGACTAGTGTCGATCTCTTTGTTTCCAAAGACACCGCAAATTTAATGTTTTTGCGGAAACGGCATCAACCTATAATAGAGGTTCAAAAAGTCAATAAATAAGTTAAATATCTATATATGGATATCAAAGCGTTTAAAATGGATGGTTTAGGTAATGATTTTGTCATTATAGATAATAGGCAAAAAATTACTAATTTGAGCAAAGAGCAAATTATTAAAATTTGCGATAGAGAATTTATAGGTTGTGATCAATTAATATTAATAAATAAAAATGATAGATCTGATGCATCTCTAGAATTTTACAATTCTGATGGTGGAACTTCTGGAGCATGTGGAAATGGAACAAGATGTGTTGCAGACTTGTTATCTAAAGAAAACAATAAATCATTAGTTACCTTAACTACACAATCTGGAGATTTAAAATCTGAGATATTAGGAAAAAAACTAGTTTCTACGGAGATTGGGAAAGGTAGAACAGAGTGGAATGAAATTCCACTTTCTGAACAATTGGATACCAAAAACCTTAATATAAAAATAACTGATCTAAATAATAATAATCATACTGGTGGTACAGCAGTAAATGTTGGGAACCCACATGTCATTTTTTTTGTTGATAATAACGAAAATTTTGAAATAAAAAAAATTGGACCAGAAATTGAAAACCATCCTTTGTTTCCAGAAAAATGCAATGTCACTTTAGCAACAGTCATTAATAAGGAATTAATTAAAGTTAAAGTATGGGAAAGAGGGGCAGGTCTTACTAAAGCTTGTGGTACAGCAGCTTGCGCTACTGCTTTTGCTGCAATAAGAAATGGACTTTCAGGTAACAAGGTGGATATAGAGTTTTCTACTGGTAAGTTGTCAATATTTATTGATGAAAATAACAGTATTCACATGAAAGGACCCGTTTCTGATATTAAAGAAATTAATATAAAAATTTAATGGGAATTTTTGATAAATTTAAATCTGGTTTTAAGAAAAGTGCATCAGCATTTAGTTCAGGTTTAAAAAATATTGTCATTAAAAAGGAAATAGATGACAAAACATTAGATAAAATTGAAGATTATTTGATTCAATCAGATGTTGGGATTGCTGCTGCATCAGAAATTAGAGAAATTGTTTCCCTAACTAAAATTGATCCAAACAAAGATACAGCAGATGAGATAAATACTATTTTAAAAAATTATATAATTGAATTAATGAAACCTTTAGAAAATTTTGAATTTTTTAAAAAAAAACAAAAACTTAACGTAATACTCATTTCTGGTGTTAATGGAGTTGGTAAAACAACCACCATAGGAAAAATTAGCAAAATATTTAAAGGTAATGGAAATAAAGTTATGCTTGCTGCATCAGATACATTTAGAGCAGCAGCAATTGAACAATTAGAAAACTGGTCAAAAAAAGTAGATGTTTCAATTACTAAATCATCACAAGGAGCTGATCCAGCTTCAGTGGCATATAAAGCAATTGAAGAGGCGGTAAATAATCAATTCGATCAAGTTTTGATAGACACAGCTGGAAGATTACAAAACAAAAAAAATTTAATGGAAGAATACAAAAAAATTGCAAACGTAACAAAAAAAATAGACTCTGAAGCTCCTCACGATGTAATTTTAGTTTTAGACGCTACCTCTGGACAAAATGTGATAAGTCAAGTTGAAGAATTTAATAAAATTATTCCTATCACAGGGCTAATAATGACCAAATTAGATGGGACAGCCAAAGGTGGCATTCTTCTAGCAGTTGCTAAAAAATATAAGCTACCAATTATTGCTCTTGGTTTAGGGGAAAAAGAAGATGATCTACAGATTTTTGAGGCAGAAAAGTTTGCCGAAGCTTTTACACAAATTAATTAATTAAAGTGCTAGAAATTAAAGGTTTGTAAAAACTACATTTATAATTATCCTTAAAATCATAATGATCACAGCCTTTTGCAATTGAAGAAATAATAAAATCAAATTTTCCATTAACTGGATAAATTTCCAATTTCTTTTCTATAATATCAAATTTAAAGTTTGCTCTTAAGCTTTTAACAGCGCTAATCATTACAAGTGTTTTGTTATCTTTTAATAAATAATAAGCAAAATCATCTGGAAAAACTGGAAAATCATATTCTTGTAAAAAATGTTTAGCTTTCCTTGGAAACCATTCGTGAGATATCAAAGGTAAAGAACTTTTAGTTTTATAATTATAGATATAAAGATCTTTAGGATAATCATTTATATAATTACTATCTTCTCCCTTCGCCAAAATAGCCTTTTCACGTGTTTTAAAATATAAAGCAAAGCTTTCATTGTGAGAATTCATTTGATCAATATGAAATAAATTATCAACTGAAGATAAATTTTCATTAGCAGAACTAATGGTTTTGAATGTAAGTAATATAAAAATAAATAAATATAATTTTTTCATCCTTAATTATTAAAAAAAAAATTTGAATTATATTTGTTTAGAATGTGGCTTAATTTAATCCTTTTAAAAAGTTATTTAGCTCAGAAACTAGCTTAGAATCGTACTCCATCATGTGGTCATCATATTCTGTAAAATATGAATATTTTGGATTATTTGCTAAATCAAATATTTTTTTCCCCATCCAGAAAGGAACTATTTGATCAGCTTCACCATGCATGACCAAAACAGGAACTTTAATATTTTTAATTTTTTCTTTGTTTTTGTATTTATCTTTTAAAAGAAGTCCTACAGGTATGTAGGGATAAAAATTTTTTGCAGCTTCCACCATGGATGTAAAAGGTGTCTCCAAAATTAATCCAGCGAAATTTTTATTTTGAGCTATCTCTGTTGCTATCCCTGTACCAAGCGATTCACCATAAATAATTATATCTTTTTCAACTACACCCTTTTTTTTAAGCCAATCAATTGCACTATTTCCATCAATATAAAGGTTATTTTCTGTGGGTTTTCCCTCATTGCCACTAAAACCCCTCCAAGCTATGATTAAAAAATTTACATCTAAATCTTTAAAATGATTTAATTTATATATTCTATTTTCTAGTTTTCCTGCATTTCCATGAAAGTAAAGTATAGTTTTATAATTATCTAAACTCTTGTTATGAAACCAGCCCACAAGATTAATGTTATCACTTGTTCTAATATTAACCTTTTCTATTTCTACTTCTAGCTTATCCCCAAAATAGTTATTTTCATCTGGATGATACATAAGATTTCGCTGAAATATAAAAAGCAAAATTAATATTGAAAGATAAATAGTTATAATCCCAATTATAATTTCCAAGAAAAAATTCCTACGTTTTAGTCTCATAATTTTTTTTAGCTAGATAAACACCCAAGAATACCAGAGCTGTACCTACATAATGAAACGATTCAAGTTTTTCATCAAATAAAAAATATCCGTAAATTGCCCCATAAATTGTAAAAACGTAAAGAGTAAAACCAGTTAAAGATGCTCCTAGGTTTTTTTGAGCTTGAGTGTATAACGTAAATGCAATTATCCCTGGGGATATAGCTGCAAATAATACCCACATATAAAATTCTTCGTTAAAAACAGTTCTAGCTACAAGAAACTCTTCAGCCATATAAAAAGGTAATAAACTAAGTGCACCAAAAAAAGAAACTAAAGTAAATCTTTGAAAAATTGATAATTCAGATTTCCAATAGAAGAGATAGATTGAATATAATGCCCAACCTACAGCTGCCGCAAGCATCCATAGATCACCAATTGTAAACTTTAAATTTATTAACAAATTTAAATCACCTTTTATGATAATTGCAAAAACACCAATTAAACAAGAAATTAATCCAATTATTTTTAGAAAATTTATTTTTTCTTGAAAAAATATTGCTGAGATCATAATTATAAAAATTGGTGATGAAGTATAAATAATAGCCATATTGGTAACGGTTGTTGTTGCTCCAGCTAAAAATGGAAAAGCACCACATACCCCACATCCCATAGCACCTAAGAAAAATAATTTTTTATATTCTTTTTTGATTATAGAATAATTTTTTTTAAGTGATAAATATGTAAAAGGTAAAAGAATTATAAAAACAAACGTCCATCTCCAAAACGCTAAAGAAATCGGGGGAACAAATTCAATACCTCCTCTAGCAACTATCAGATTGGAAGACATAAAAATTGGTTGAATAAAAAGTAATGAAAAGGCTAAAAAATTTGTTTTTTGTTTAGACAATTTAATACTTAAAAAATTATTTCTTGTCGAAAAAGGCTTCGTAGACCATCATAAAAATTGCTATGGCCATTAAGATATAAACAGGTAGTACGTCAAAAAAACCAATCATTGTTGATCTTGTTAATGTAGTTGCAAGACCTATTAGAAATGCTGCTGCCAGCAATGTTCCCAGAAATGTTGTAAATTTATTCATTTTATTTATTACATTCCTTTTCAAGCCAATTAGCAATACCTAAAAATCTATGATCATCAAATCTTGCACCTATTAACTGAACTCCTAAAGGTAAATTGCCTTCTCCTTGAAGAACAGGAAGAGAAATACATGGTGTTCCCAAATACGACCAGACTTTGTTAAATTCAGCAGTTCCAGTACTTTTTAATCCTTTGGGGGCAACCCCTGGACTTGATGGCGATAACACTCCATGATAATCCTCAAAAACTTCCTGATATGACTCATAACTTCTTTTCATAAAATCAATTGCTTCAGCATATTCTTTTGCAGAATGTTTATTACCTTTTGCAATCGCATCTTGCATATATTTAGATAATTTTTTTTTATACTTTTTGTAATAAAGAGCAAAATTGTTTGCTAAATCCGTCTCATGAATTATCTGATGATACTTGTGAATATCTTTAAAATAAGAAGGCGTATCAAACACCTCAATATTATTTTTGAACGATTTTATAAAATATTCAAAAGCCTCTCTCGACTTTTTTTCAATAATTTTCCAATGTTCAGTTTTATAAAAAATAAATTTTGGTTCAAATAAAGGCCCTTTTTTTACTTCATCCAAAATGTTTTCAGTTGAATAGTGTACGGTTGCACTATCGTAGTTATCTTTCTTAATTAAAACTTTCGCAAGAAGTGCTACATCTTCAACTGATCTTCCAAATACACCTATGTGATCTAATTTTTCAGATGTTTTAAGAACACCATTTCTGGAAATTAATCCATAAGTAGGTTTGTATCCAACTACACCACAATATGAAGCGGGTCTAATAACAGATCCACCAGTTTGAGAACCAATAGATAATGGAGCCATAAAAGAGGCTACTGAGGCTGCAGATCCACTAGATGATCCTCCTGGTGTTCTTGTGTAATCATGAGGATTTGTAGTTTTAGATGGCCCAAGATAAGCTAGCTCTGATGTTGCTGTTTTACCCATTACTATTGCCCCTGCAGAAAGTAATAGATCTACTATTTCAGCATTCTGTGAATAAGATTTTCCTTTTCTAATTACAGTCCCACACTCAGTCGGCATATCAAGAGTGCCTATAATATCTTTTACAGCTACTGGTATTCCATGAAGTGGTCCTGTTGGTTTTCCAGATCTTCTATGCTCATCTGCTTCAGCAGCTTTTTCTAGTAAAAGTTTTTTATTAAGATGTACCCACGCCTTAACGTCTTTTTCAAATTCATTTACTCTCTCGATGTATTTCTTACAAATTTCAACTGATGTCAATTGAGAGTCTTTTATTTTCGAAACAAGTTCTTCAACTTTTAACGAAAGGATGTCTGTCATTTTATTTTATTGCGCAAATAAAGTTTCTGGTAACCATAAAGCTATTGCTGGAAACATATACATTAAAAACATTGCAAAAATAACAATTCCTAAGAATGGCATTATTCCTCTGAATATTTCCATCAGTTCTACGTTTGTTTTTTGAACTCCTTTTAGATAGTAGGCGGACATGGCCATGGGGGGAGTTAAAAAAGATGTTTGCAAATTTAAAGCTATTAACATTGCAAAGAAATATGGATTAACTCCAAAAATTTCTAGTAGTGGTAAAAATATAGGAACAAAAATAATTAAAATTTCAGTCCATTCTAATGGCCATCCTAAAAGAAAAATAATTATTTGAGTAATTACTAAAAATTGCCATGTTGAAATATTTATAGATGTGAAAAAATGCTCAAAAACTTCATGACCACCTAAATAAGAAAATACAGATGAAAAAGTCCAAGAACCAATAAATAACCACATAATCATTGCGGTTGTTTTTGCAGTTAAAAATACAGACTCTTTAAAGTTTTGCCATTTAAGAGTTTTATAAAACCATGATAAAATTAGTGCACCAAAAGCTCCAGCAGCAGCAGCCTCGGCTGGCGTAGCTATTCCAGCTAATATTGTTCCAAGCACTAACATAATTAATCCAAATAAAGGTACAAACGAAACCAACACTTCTTTTAAAATTTCAGCTCTTGGAGGTATATCCTCTGCTGGTGGTCTTGGAGCTATAGATGGATTAAGCCAAGCTCTAAAAACTGCATATCCAATATATAAACTTGCCAATAATAATCCTGGGAAAATAGCAGCTGCAAAAAGTCTTAAAGGGGATAATTGTGCAATTACTGAATAAACAATTAACATAATGCTTGGAGGAATTAAAATACCTAAGCATCCACCTGAACAAATAATCCCTGATGCAAATTTTTTATCATATCCTGCTTTAACCATTGCGGGCCAAGCTAATAATCCCATTAAAGTCACAACTGCACCAATAATTCCTGTTGCTGTTGAAAATAATGTACATGTAATTAATGCAGCTACCGCCATCGATGCGGGCAATCTATGTGCCGCTAATCTGATTGCAAAAAATAATTTTGCTACTATCCCAGCTCTCTCAACTAAGTAACCCATAAATAAAAATAAAGGTACAGCGGTGAGGACATTGTTATCCATTACTGTATAAGTATTTTGAACAAAGAGTTGGAATATTCGGTTATCAAAAATATGCTCCATCATGGTCGCATCGTAATAAGCGTAATAACCAAAACCAATTCCCATTGCCATTAAAGTAAATGCAATTGGAAAACCTAAAAGAACTGCAAAAAGAAATATCCCCATCATCAAAATGGCAACTTCTGGATTTGTTAAACTAAACAACATCTTTTTGTTCCTCTGCTTTTGATTGTCTCATTAGTACCTGCTCTGTTTCTTCTGCAACAACCATTCTTGATGGCCAGTGACCGGTTCTTATACAAATTACTGATCTGAAAACTTCACTAATCCCCTGAATAATTAAAAGGACACCAGCACAAGGTATCATTGACTTTACCATGTAAATTTGTATTTGAGCTGGACTACTCCAGCTAGTTTCTTTAATTTTCCATGCCAATGCTGCGTATTCATAGCCATAAAAAGCTAAAGCAATTACTCCAGGAAAAAAGAATATAAAGTATAGAACTAAATCTATCCAAGCCTGAGTTCTTTCTTTAAATAATCTGTAAATTACATCTCCTCTTACATGAGCTTCTGTAGCTAAACAATAAGCTCCTGACATCATTAGTATTGCACCATACATCTGCATACTAAAATCAAAATTCCATAAGGTTGGCTTATTAAAAGCATAAGCCATGATGACCTCGTATACAGTACCCCCCATTAAAATTACGATACACCATGAAAAAGCTTTACCCATTGAGGTGCTTAATGTATCGGCAAATTTAATGAATGATTCCATCGTCAACAATTATATTAAATTTAACTAAAAAAAAAGGGGGTTTTTTAAACCCCCTCTTTTTAAATTTGATAAAAGTTAATTAAATTTTAACTTTTGCAATTGGACCAAACTCATTTTCATAAGCTAATTTGTAGTTCGGTTGATTCATCAACAGATACTTCATTGTTCTCTTAGCGTATGCTTTTTGTGAGTCTACTACTTTCTTAAAGAAAGCGTCCTTACCAGAAAACTCAGCAACGATTTTATCCCAACCTTTTAATTGCTCGGCTAAGATAGCATCAGATGTTTGGTAAACATTTACCTTATGCTCGTTCATCAATTTAGCTAAGTCAGCAGAATATCTAACTAAAGCTTTGAAGTAGTTATCTGAGTTTGCAGCATAAGCAGCATTCTTCAAGATAGCTTGATGTTTCGGCGCAAGGCTATTTAGTCTCTTAGTGTTCATAGGAATTTCAAACATTTCCTGAGATTGGTGGAAACTTCCTAAGTGATAATGTTTAGAGACGTCTTGCATTCCAAACTGTGAGTCTGATGTTGGGTTGTTAAACTCTGCAGCATCAATCAAACCAGTTTTCATAGCTGGCTGAATCTCACCACCTGGTAATTGTCTTACGACCATTCCCATAGCAGTTAAAACGTTAGTCGCAAGACCAACTGTTCTATACTTCATACCTTTAACATCAGATACTTTTGTTACGTTCTTTTTGAACCAACCAAATGGTTGAGCTGGCATCGGCATATGGAAGAAACCAGTGTAATTAAAACCTACACTTTTTACTGCTTCTTCGTATAATGCTCTTCCTCCACCATACTCCATCCATCCCATAACTTCTTGAGATGACATTCCGTATGAAGGACCAGTTCCAAAAAGTGAAGCTGCAGCATTTTTTCCGTACCAGTATGCAGTCACCCAGTGACCCATATCTACTACTCCTGAACTAACTGCTTGTCCAATTTCTGAAGTTTTTACAACGGCACCAACAGGCTGAAGATCAATTTTTAATTCTCCTCCAGACATGTCACTAACCATTTTCGCATAGTCTCCTGCCATTTCAAAAAAGATGTTTGCGCCTGAAGGCCAAGCTGCTTGCATCTTTAGAGTTAATGGAGCACCAAAAGCTACATTAGGCATAGCCACAGCTGTCGCTGCTGCTGCACCAGTTGCTGCTGCTGCTTTGAAGAACTTACGTCTTGAAGGTGTCTTAGCACCTTTCAATGATTTTTTATTTTTAATCATTTTGTTCTCTCCTCTTGTTAATTAACGAGCGTAATTAAACATAGAATTAGAATAGAGTCTTTCTAAAAACACGCGCGGATTGACACTTAATAAAAAATATACAATCTATACTAGAATTATTAATTTAAATAAGAATTTCGTTCTCATAAACGCAGCATTTATCAGCTGGTATGTGTAATTTTACATCACTAGAAGGAACCTCTGTTTCTCTATTAATTTTTGATTTTATTGTAAATTCACCCATTTTAGCGGTTAATAACTTATAATTTCCAAGGTCTTCTACCTTATCAACTTCAACAGATAGCAAATTATCTTTCTGATCCTCAGCTAAATTAATAAACTCAGATCTAATACCTAACTTAATTTTTTTATCTTTAAGTTTTGACAAATTAGTGTTTGTTTTAATCAAAGTTCCATTGATTTTAACACAATCATTTGATGATGCTTCAGTTTCAAATAAATTCATTGCCGGTGAACCAATAAAATATCCAACAAATGTTGTGTTTGGTCTCTCAAATAATTCCTTAGGAGTTCCTGCTTGCACAACCTCACCATCACTCATAACAATAATATTATCAGCAAAAGTCATCGCCTCGTTTTGATCATGCGTAACATAAACTAGGGTAGTTTTAAATTCTTCATTAATCTCTTTGAGCTTTCTTCTAAGTCTAAATTTCAAATCAGGATCAATAACTGTTAATGGTTCATCCATTAAAACTGCAGCCACATCTTCTCTAACTAAGCCTCGACCAAGTGAAATTAATTGTTTTTGATCTGCGGTAAGTTTTCTAGCAGGAGATTTAAGAAAAGATTGTAAATTTAAAGTTTCTGCAACTGAATTAACTCTTTCATTGATTTTTTCTTTTTCAAAATCTCTACATAGTAAAGGGAATGCTAAATTTTCAAAGACTGTCATGGTATTATAAATAACTGGAAACTGAAAAACTTGAGCAATATTTCTATCCTCAGTTTTAAGATCTGTAACATCTTTATCATCAAATAAAATACTTCCTGCAGAGGGTCTTACTAGTCCTGACACAATGTTTAACATTGTAGTTTTCCCACATCCAGACGGTCCCAATATTGCATATCTTTTTCCATTTTCCCAAGTCATTGAAAAAGGATTTAGTGCATAAGTAGGCTCTGTATCTTTCGGGTTATACGTATGGGAAATATTATTTAAATCTATTTTAGACATAAGAACCTCCAAAAGGTGAAGAGGCTAAAACTCCATCTTCATTAAAAGCATAAACTTTATTTGAATTGAAATTAATTTTTACCTTGTCGTGGATATTAAAATTCAAAACTTCCTCTATAGAAGTAATAATTCTAGCATTTCCTCTCTTGAGATGAAGTAGTGTTTCTGAGCCACTAATTTCTGCTAGCTCAACTTCAAATTCAAAACCACTATCACTTAATATTATGTCAGATGCTCTAATACCTAAATTAAAGTTTTTTTCTTTTAAGTTAGATAAGTGATCAGGTAGTTCAACTTCAATTTCTTCGAATTTTATTTTATTTGTTTCAATAAATGCCTTAAGAATATTCATAGGTGGATCATTAGAAATTTCTGCAACTTTCAAGGTTTTAGGATTTTCAAAAATTTCTTTAGCTGGCCCAACTTGAAGCACTTTTCCCTCATCAAGAACAATAACTTCGCCATTTATCTCCATTGCTTCTCTTGGATCTGTAGTTGAAAATACAACAATACTGTCCTCCGATAATCCTTGAGAAAATATATTCTTAAACTCCTCTCTTAATTGCTCTCTTAGTTTATAATCCAGATTAACTAAAGGCTCATCCAATAATAAAATCTTTGCATTTTTTACTAAAGATCTTGCTAGAGAAACTCTCTGTTGTTGGCCGCCAGATAATTCCTGGATTTTTCTATTTTCATAACCTTCTAATCCCACAGATTTAAGAGATTTTGTAACTTCGTCGGCTATCACCTGATCGTCTACTTTTCTTTGTTTTAGAGGAAAAGCAACGTTCTCAAATACATTTAAGTGAGGGTAATTTATAAATTGCTGATAAACCATTGCAATATTTCTCTCCCAAACTGGAACTTTTAAAAAATCTTTGTCCTCAAATTGCATTGCACCCGTGTCAGGTGTTAATAATCCAGCAATAGTTTTTAGTAATGTTGTTTTGCCTGACAATGTTCTTCCAAGAATTGTGTATATATTTCCTTTCTTAAAATCAAAAGATACTTCATTAAGATGGAACTGTTCATCTGGTTTATAGGATAAGTTTTCAGCAACTAAATTCATTATTTTATTGCTCCTGATAAGTTTCCTTTTGACAAATATCTCTCTACAACAAAAGCAACTATGATGAGTGGTGCTACTGAAATCAAAGCTGAAGCAGATAAACTCCACCAAGGAGTAATAGATGAATTCAAAGCAACAATTTTAACTGGCAAAAGTTGTACTTCGGTAAAAGTTAAAATAAATGCAAAGAAGAAATCAATCCAGCCAAATATTATACAAAACATACCAGCAACTATTAATCCTGGTATTGAATTTGGAAGTACTACTTTAAAAAAAGCTTGATACGGATTACATCCATCAATTAAAGCAGTTTCATCAATCTCTCTTGGAACTTTGTTGAAGAAATCAACCATTATCCAAACCGCAATTGGCATTAACAAAACAATATAAACAACGATTAGTCCAATTAAACTATCCAACAAATTAATTGCACCTAAGAACAAAAAGAAAGGAATTGATAAAACAATTGGTGGCATAATTCTTTGAGAAATAAAAAAGAAGGTAATGTCATTATTTTTTACAAAACCTGCTTTAAATGTGAATCTTGAAAGGGCATAAGCTGACAAAGTTCCTAATATTATACTAATCAAACTAGCTGTGCAGGTCACAAACAAACTATTGAAATAAGGTTCAATTATATCAACACCTCCATTTGCAGGAGACTTGATCAGAACTCTCCAGCCCTCTAACTTTGGTTCAAAGTCTACCCATGGAATATATGTTGCACCACCATTCACTGAATTAAAATCCTTAAATGAGGTTGTAAGAGCCCAAAGAAAAGGAGCTACGACAAAAACTGCCCAAAAAGTTATAAAAAAGTATTTTAAGATTTTATATAATTTTCCCATATCTAGTCTTTAAGCATTAATTTGGTTAGTACTTTTGCTATGACAGTTAAACTTACAATCATAATTATCAAATATGTGAATGACATTGATGCTGCATAACCCATTTGAAACTCTCGAAGTCCTTTAATAAAAATATAAAAACTTGAAGTTTCAGTTGAAGTTCCTGGTCCACCTGATGTTAAAACATAAACAGTATCCATAATTTTTGAAGCTTCAATCAATCTAATTATTATTGCTCCAATAGAAATTGGTGCCATCAATGGGAAAGTTACATATAAAAATTTTCGAACTGGACTTGCACCATCAATAGCAGCAGCTAAAAATGGTTCTTTTGGCAAAGACAAAAGACCCGCTAATAGCAATAAGAACATGAAAGGTGTCCATTGCCAGACCTCAACAATTATGACTGTAAATTTTGCGAGAACTGGATCTGTTAACCACTTGGGTGACATTCCAAAATTTGACAGGATGTCATTAACTGGACCAAGAGATTCATGAAAAAAAGTTCTCCAAATTACTGTCATAATAACTGGTGTTGTCATCATTGGTATTAAAAATAAAACTCTAAAAAATCTTTGAAATTTAATATCTTTCCAAACCATATGAGCTAGCGCAAAACCAATCACATATTGTAAGATTACTGTTGTAACAGATAAAAAACTTAATCTAAAAAATGATTCCCAAAATCGTGGGTCGTCAGTAAATAATCTAATGTAATTTTCAAGACCAATAAAATTTAAACCATTATAACTATTCCATCCTGATAAACTTAAACGGATTACAAAAATTATTGGGAAAATTAAAATACCTATTAGAACAAATAAACCCGGAAATAAAAAAACATATTTTTGCTTAAAGTTCATTAGAGTATTTTGGATTGATTACTATGCGGCCACTTAAAAAAGTGGCCACATAAAAATTTAAGTTATCTTATAACTTGTTGTCTTCCATTTTAACACCAACAGCGTAGTCTTCTTGAACATTCTTCTTTCCTACTCTGTTTACAATTGCTTCCCACTCTTTAGCAACTTCATCAAGTGCTTCCTGTGGAGACAATTGACCTGCAAGAGCTTTAGAAGTTCCAGTTGCAACTGCACTAGTAAACTCAAATACACCTCTAACTCTTAAAGGGAAAACTCTATTTTTACTTTTTTCCATATCTTTAAGTGTCTTTGTGTAACTGTTAGCAATGTCAGCATCCCAACCCATAGTTTTTATATAAAGTTGTGGATCGAAATCAGAGTTTTTAAAAGGGTTAACACCAAAATTTCCAATAGCTAAGTCAGCTTGGTGGTTTGCTCCATTAGAAAAGAAACATAGATAGTCAAATGCCATCTCTTGGACTTTACTTTTTTTAGCTACACCAACTGCCCAACCCCATACAATGTATGGTGCTTGGTTATATTGATTTTCCCATTTACCTGAAACTCTATTCCATACTTTATCTGCACCTGGAAGAGGAGCTGTTCCTACTTTATTTTTTATAGGGCTATCATCTTGCATCGCTGCAATAAATGCATCATCCCATGAAAAACTAAATAGAGTTTGACCACCACCAAATGATCCAATTTCATCACCTAGTCCAAAGTTAATTCCTCCTGGAGGAACATACTTAGTAGCCTCTACCCAGTCACCTAAAGCTTCAACAAATCCTGGATTGTTAATGTTTGGTTTCATAGTTTCTAAATCAAAAAAGAAACCACCTGGAGTTCTTGGATTTTTAGCATACGCTACTGATCTACTGAAAAAAGCTGCGAACATTAAATCGTCTTTTTTCATTACTTCAGCTGAACCGTATTCTTTTTCTCCATCTCCGTCCCAGTCCCAACCATTAAAGTATTTAGCCATTTCGCCATACTCTTTCCAAGTTGTAGGAACTTTTAACTCTTTGCCAGTATCTGCTTTATATTTTTTTTGATACTCAGGATTATCTATTACGTCTTTTCTATATTTTAGATAATGTCTGTCACCATCCACTGGATATTGATACATAGTTCCATCCCAAGAAGAGACTCCTACGTGAGATTTAGTAACATCTTTCATCTCAGTTGAGTTCATGTACTTTTTAGGAACTGGTGCTAAGTATTGTCTCCAGTCATTAATAAAGTTAGAAAAACCAAATACTATATCGTATGGAGCTTGACCAGCTTTAAAAGGAACCATAGCTTTTGCGTACAAATCACCCGCTGGTGTATGCGTTACATCAACTTTTGCTCCTGTTAACTTAGCAAATTGCTCTGCATGCAAAGCAGTTGGCTGCCCAATTACTGGAACAGCATGTGTATTTATTTTAAGAGTTTTTCCTTTATAATTTTTCTTAGACATTTCTTCATAAGAACAATCACCTGGAATATCCCCTGTTGCTTTGATATGTGGAAATTGATCTCCCCACTTATCAGCATACGCAACTGGGCTTAATATCAACATTGCTGAAACTAAACCTGTTACGAAAGTTTTTATTATTTTCATTATTTTCCTCTCTTTTTTTTTATGGAACTAAAACAGCTCGTCCCTTAACTTTACCTTCGTTAAGATCATGAAGTGCTTTATTAGCATCGTCTAGTTTATATTCTGCCATGGACAACTTAACTAATCCTTTGTCAGCTAGTTCCATAAGTTCATACAACTCAGACCACGTTCCCACTAAATTTCCAATTATATTTTTCTCAGCTATAATTACGTCCACTGCAAGGATTTTTATTTCCTCACCATAACCAACAATATAATAATAACCACCACCTGATGTCATGTTTAAACCCATAGATGTTGATCCCTTTTCACCTACAAAATCTATTACAGCTTCAGCACCTTTACCTTTGGTTAGCTCCATGACTTGTTCTACTTCATTACCATCAATCAACACTCCTTTATCTCCACCAAGTGGCATAGCATGATCAAGTGCAGTTTTTGATTTTTCAACTATGATTATATTTGCTGCGCACATTGCTTTTAAACATTGGATCGCAATATGCCCAAGACCACCTGCACCTATAATTACACAGTTCTGTCCTGGTAACAGATGTCTTGTTGCTTTCTTTACAACTCTGTATGCAGTCAATCCTGCATCAGAAAAAGGAGCAACATCTTTAGGTGTTAAAACGGTTGGTAACTTGATTAAGTTTCTAACACTTGTTTTTAAAAGCTCGGCATATCCACCTTCCTTTATGTTTAATCCTGGAAATGCACCTGCTTCAGCGTGCATGTCATTTCCTCTTCTACAGTCTAAACAAGTTCCACCAGTCCCTGATATTAAAGGATGTAAAATGACTGAATCACCTTTTTTAAAATTAGTAACGTCTTTTCCTACTTCCTCAACCCATCCAGCATTCTCATGTCCCATGACACAAGGAAGAAGTTTATCATCTGGATCTTGAATATGTTTCCATACGCCTTCAATTATATGTAAGTCTGTTCTGCAAACACCTGCTGCACCTATTTTGACAATTACATCTGTGGATTTTTCTAATTTTGGATCTGGCATTTCTTGCTCTGTTACCCAAATTTTTTCTTTCATTTCTGGGTCGTATTTATGTAAAACTTGAGCTTTCATTAATTTTCTCCCTTTAATTTTTTCAAACCATATTAAAAATAGTATATGAGAGGGAGTCAATGACACTTTTAAGTGTTCAATAAGTTAACAAATACAACCCTAAGTTGGTTGTTCTATTGTTTATTTATATTATTCTTATCAATATATGGATTTAATACCTCAAAACCAAGAAATTAAAAATATCCTTGAGAAAAGAGGAATGATCTCCCAAAAAATCAGCAATGAAATTTCTGAAAGTTGGACAAGATGTGTGAATAATGGACTAGATCCTTTTAAAGATCCAAAGCAAAGTATTATTTCTTCAATAGAACTTAAAAAGATCAAAGAAAAAAACGAGAGTATAAGAAAATTAATTATTCCAGAATTGGAACTTTTATATTCTCAAATTGCTGGAACTAATTTCATGGTAGCATACTCAGATGAAAATGGATTAGTACTTGATACCATTTATGATAAAACTTGTCTTCAAACAGATGTTGGCAAAACAGTTTTGCCTGGATCCATTTGGGCTGAAAATGTTTGTGGCACTAATGGTTTAGGATTGTCAGTTGAATTAAAAAAACCAACTATTGTTTCTGGTAAAGAGCATTTCTTTATTGCCCACGAAAATATTTCATGTTTTGCAAGCCCGATTATTAACTACGATGGTAAAACAATTGGTATCATTGATGCTTCTACTGACTCTATGTCAAGAGAGCAACATACTTTGGCGCTAGTAAAACTTGCAACCCGAAGTATTGAAACAAAATTATTTATTAGAAAATTTAATAATGAATTAATTTTGTCTTTCCATCCAAGATTAGAATACTTATCAACCACAAGTGTAGGATTATTGGCAATCAATGGAGATGGTGTAATCGTTGGAGCAAATCAAAATGCAAAAATTATGCTTAATGGTTTAGTAGATTTAAAAAATGAAAGCTTTAATAAGATCTTCACAAATTCTTTTTCCTCTATTGCTTCAGACTTATTAAACAATAAAACTTTAAAGATAACTGATCACTTAGGTTCGTCTGTTTTTGTAACAAAAAGCCAAAACTTTAAAGAAAATAAACTTATAGCTAATAATAGTTCAGAAAAAATTTACGCTTGTAAAAAATGTAATGATACAAAAATTCGAAGAGAAAGATGTAAACTAATTAGATCAACTTATTTAGAATCAAAGAATATAATGGCTGTCTCTAGAAAATTAGGAGTTTCGAGAACAACTGTTTATAAACATCTTAATTAAATAAATTTATTTATTTTTAACCAAAAAATAAAAATAAGACGAGAGAGAAGTAAGAAGAACAAAAATCATCGCAAATTTAAAAGAATTTGTTTCAGAAAAATTTAAACCAATTCCTAGGTCAATAATCACTCCAATTATCCATTGTAACGAAAATGCTCCTATAAATATTAATAAATTAAAAGATGTTAAGGCTTTTCCAGCATTAGATAATGAAAAAGCCATGCCAACCGCAGGCTGAGTTAAAGATAAAAATATTGAACTAACTATAAATATTGCCCAATGAATTGCTCCAGCGTTTGGACCTAAATAAATAATTATTGATAATACTATTAAATTTATTGGAGCACCAAATCTTAATAATTTTACAGCATCACTTACACTTTTTGAAAACCTTGGAACAAAATAGCCCCAACTTAAGAAAGAGAAAAGCATACAAAAATAAATTAGAAAAAGACCTTGGGCACTTTCTTCTGGAGTGTATCCAGAAACTCTTACCATCCATGGGCCAGCCCACAATGTTTGGATAGCAAATAATCCCCCATAATTAAAAAAGCCCATTGGAACCAAACTTTTAAATAAGGGATTTTTCCAAACAGTGCTTAATTTTGAGTCGCCGGAGTCTTCACTAGAAATTCTATCTGAATCCCACTTAGGAATAAATATAATGATTAAAACTATGCTTAAAAAAGTTAAAACAGCTAAATACATAAATATATCTCTCCATCCAATTATTGGTAAAAAATATTGAACTGGCAAACTAGAGGATAACATTCCGATTGCTCCTACCATTAACATCCAAGAATTAGCTCGTTGTTGAGTTTGATCCTGATACCAAATTCTATATGCAGTCAATGGTCCCATCAAACATGCACCCACTCCAACACCAATTAAAATTCTCGAAACGAGAAGCATTGTTAAATTTTGTGCTGAGGCGAATAAAATTAATCCAATAATTGTTAAAGATAAAAAATAAGAAACAATTTTCTTTGGTCCTTTTGAGTCTAATAAATAACCAAGTGGAATTTGAACGCTCGCAAATCCTAAAAAATATCCGCCTCCTAAAAGACCAAGTTCTCCAGCTGTTAGATTAAATTCATTAACTAGCTCTGGTGAAATAGTTGCAGTAATTGCTCTTAGAAGATTTGAAATGAAATATCCTAAAGCAAAAACTAAAAATATCGTGATAGCCTTTGATTTGGCTAAAACAGGTTTGTTCATGAATTATGATTAATTTACTTTATTCTTACAACTGCCCGTTTTAAAAAATTCATCAATATTATCTATTGCTAAATTAGCCATTGCTGTTCGGGTTTCTTTGGTAGCACTACCTAAATGTGGAAGGATAAACGCGCTTTTGTGTTTAAGATATCCAGGATTTAAATTTGGCTCATTCTTATAAACATCCAATCCTACAGCATAAACTTTTCTTCGTTCAAGAGCATCTATCAAAGCTTCATCTTCAATAATATCTCCTCTTGCAACGTTTGTTACAATTGCTCCTTTAGGTAAATATTCAATTGTGTCTTTATTAATCATATCGACTGTTTCTTTTGAAGCTGGACAACAAACAGACAATACATCTGATACTGAAAGTAAGTCTTTTAAATTATCATGGTATGTTGCTCCGTCTTCTTTATCTTCACTTAGCTTAGATCTATTATGATAATGAATTATCATCCCTAAAGATTTACAAACTTTTGCAATTTTTTGTCCAATTCTTCCCATACCAAGTATTCCAAGTCTGGCGCCTGTTAATTGCTTGCCAATTAAATAATCTGCTGACCACTTCCAGCCACCTACTTTTGCACTTTCTATTCCTTCAGCGGCACGTCTACATGCACCCAAAATCAATAATACTCCTATCTCAGCTGTTGCATCAGTCAAAACATCTGGAGTATTGGTAACTGCAATACCTTTTTTCTTTGCTGCTTCTAAATCTATGTTTCCAAATCCAACAGCAAAATTAGAAATAATTTTTATCGAGTCTGGAAGTTGATTTATTGTTTCAGCATCTAATTTATCAGTTAAAGAAGATAATATCCCATCTTGCCCAGCACTTAACTCAATTAATTTTTTTTGAGAATATAATTCATCGTTTAAATTAAAATTTGCTTCAAATGTTTCTTTAGCTTTATCCTCACAAGATCTTAATAATCTCCTAGTGATCAGGATTTTTTTCATATTTAAGATTAGTTTAGATCGAAAATTTTTCCAGGATTCATTATATTATTTGGATCCAATGTTCTTTTAATTGATTTCATTACTGGAATACTATCGGGATGTTGCTCTAGTAAATACTCTTTCTTATGGAGACCTACACCATGTTCACCTGTAATAGTTCCCTCAAGCTCTAAAGCTTTTCTAATTAACGAGCTATTAAAAGCTCTAAGTTGTTTATACATTTCTTTTTTTGCAGGATCGTAAGGTAGAACGACATGGAAATTTCCATCGCCCATGTGGCCTACCATTGGAGCCCTAACTCCAAATTCTTTTGCTTTTTCTTCTGCAAATTTTACACACTCTGTAATCTTTGAAATTGGAACACATACATCAGTTGAATAAACTCTTCCGTTATCATTTAAAGCCTTAACAGAATAATATACGTCCCATCTTGCTTGCCAAAGTTTATTTCTATCTTCTAAATCTTTAGCCCACTTAAAAGAACTACCTTTGTTATCTTTTGATAATTCTTCTACAATTTCAATATTCTCTTTATTAGAAGACTCTGATCCATGAAATTCAAAAAATAAAGTTGGCACTGCCTCAATATCTTTTAATTTTGAATAATTAATACTAATACCCATTTGATCTGCATTTAACATTTCAATCCTTGCAATTGGAACACCGTACTGAATAACCTGTTGAGCTGTCATTACTGCATCCTCCAAAGAAGGAAAATGACAAACTGCACTCATGATACTTTCTGGTATTGGAGATAATCTTAAATGAACTTCTGTAATAATACCTAGAGTTCCTTCTGATCCAATAAATAGATTAGTTAAATTATAACCTGCTGACGTTTTTTTAGTTCTACCACCTGTATTAATGATATCACCATTTGGTAAAACTACCGTTAGACCTGAAATAACTGTCTTCATAGTTCCATATTTTACAGCCATTGTTCCTGATGCTGAGGTTGAGGCCATACCACCTAAAGCTGCGTTTGCTCCAGGATCAATTGGGAAAAAAACTCCATCTTCTCTCAAATACTCGTTTAATTGTTCTTTTGTTACACAAGCTTGAACTCTACAATCAAAATCTTCGGCATTAACATTTAAAATTTTATTCATTTTTTCCAAACATATAGTTATGCCATCTTCATTTCCTACAACATTCCCCTCTAAAGATGTTCCAGTACCATACGGAACTACTGGTATTTTATGTTCGTTACAAAGTTTTAATATTTTTGAAACTTCTTCATTGGTTTCAGGAAAAACTACTGCTTTTGATAAGATTGGATCATAAGTATCCTCTCCTCTTGCATAATTTCCACGAGCAGACTCTGATGTTGAATATCTACTGTTTAAAAGATTTTTTAATTCTATCTCAACTTGCTGGTTCATAATTCTAAATATTAATATTAATAAAAAAAAATATAAAAATACAGCTTATTTAGAAAGCATCTTACCTATATTTTCCAATGCCTGCTGTATGTTATCTCTAGATGCGGCGAAACTAAATCTCACATAATCTTGGCAAGTTTTACCAAATGCTGTTCCAGGAACAATTGCAACTCCAGCTTCATGCATAGCCTTTTTACAAAATTCAGAACCATTCATGCCTGTACCTATTACTTTTGGGAAAGCATAAAAAGCACCGCCGGGTAAACTACATTCAATTCCAGGCAAATCATTTAATCCTTTATGAATTAAATTTCTTCTCAATGTAAATTTATCTAGCATGTCTTTGATTGAGTCATCTGGACCATCTAAAGCTGCTATACCTGCAAATTGTGCAGCTGCATTGACACAAGATACACTATTTATTAATAATTTATTAACATGTGGAATCATTTCTTCAGGCCAATAACTCCATCCCAGTCTCCAACCAGTCATTGAGTAAGCTTTGCTCCATCCCTCTAAAACTATTAGCCTATCCTTTAGAGCTTCATAATGAAAAAATGATGGCATTTCTTTGTAATCAAAAATTTGTCTACTATAAATTTCATCACTTAAAATAGTAACATGTGGATGTTTTTCTAATTCTTTTGCAAAATAATCTATTACAGGTTTTTCAACAAAACTACCTGTTGGATTGTTTGGGTTAATTAAAATTAACAACCTAGTTTTATCAGTAATTAAGGATAATATTTTATCTGGATCAAATTTAAGATCTTTATCTTCAGTAAGATCATAAGGTACAGATGTTGAACCGGTATAATTTATCATTGATTCATAAATCGGGAATGCAGGTGTAGGATGAATTATTTCAGCTCCTGGCTCACCAAAACATTGAATGGCATAACTCATTGTAGGCTTTCCACCAGGCATAATTAAAATTCTTTCAGCATTAATATTGGCGTTATACTGTTTTTTAATCCACCTCGTTACAGCTTCTCTACATTCTGGAATTCCGTTCGACATTACATATCCATGGTGTCCATCATCTAAAGCTTTTTTTGCAGCTTCAACCACGTGCTTAGGTGTTTTAAAATCTGGCTGACCTAACCCTAAATGAATCATTGGATGGCCTTTCGCTTCTAATGCTTTAGCTTCTGCTAATACACTGAATGCAGATTCTGTTCCTAAATTATTTAAGTTTTTTGCAAGTTTCATAATTATAAAAAATGAAAACCTAGACGAAAAGTAGACTAATGTCTATTCATGATTTTTAAATAACCTGTTTTAGGTTTTTACAATAATCCTAACAATTACTTATTGATTAGTTACGGTAGATTATTTTTGACGCATCTAAGTCTTCAATTTTTTTGCATCCCATCAAAATCATATTTCTTCTGATTTCTTTTTGCATATTATCTAATAATCTTTCAACTCCTTTTTGACCTCCAGCTCCTAAGCTAAAAAGAAATGCTTTACCAAAACTACAAGCAGTTGCTCCTGCAGCTAGAGCTTTAAGAACATGCGTTCCTCTTCTAATACCACCATCAAGTATAATTTCTAACTTATCACCAACTGCATCTGAAATAGCTTTCACTTGATCGAAAGGAGATCTTGAACCATCTAATTGTCTTCCTCCATGATTGGAAATCATTATCGCAGTGCATCCAATATCAATTGCTCTTTTAGCATCTTCAACTGACATCACTCCTTTCAATGCAAAAGGACCGTTCCATCTCTTAATGCAGTACTCTGCATCTTTCCAATTCATTTTAGGATCATATTGTTCATTAATATAATCTATAACTGACTTCGCAATGTTAGTTCCTTTGTCAGTTTTGTGTTTAATGTTAGCTAGCTCAAATTTTTTATTTGTTAAATATTTAAAAACCCATTCTGGACGCATCGCAAAACTTAATAAACTTTCCAGGGTTAATTTGGGAGGAGTGGTAAACCCAGTTCTATGATCTCTTTCTCTGTTTCCAGCAACAAGAGTATCCACAGTCAAGCAAAGCCCATCAAAATTTGCTCTTCGACATCTATCAATTAAATCGTCAGTAATAGATTGATCTTTATGAACATATAGTTGAAAAAGTTTTGGACCACTTGAGATATTGGCTATTTCTTCAATTGAAAATGATGCCATTGTAGACATGCTATACATCGTTCCAAATTTTTCAGCAGCTCTTGCTGAAGCTTTGTCTCCTTCAGGAGTGTACAAACTTTGCATTGCTGTCGGTGACAAGAAAAGAGGCATATCAATTTTTCTACCAAATACTGTTGTAGATAAATCAGGCTCTCCAACACTTGCTAATATGTTTGGAACAAGATCACAATCATTGAAAGCATTTGTGTTTCTATTGAGAGTAACTTCATCGTCTGCACCACCATCAATGTAATGAAAGATAGGAGATGGTAATTTTTTTTTTGCTAATTTTCTAAAGTCTTCAAAATTATAACAATCATTTATGTTCATGATTACTATGTTCTAAATCTTAAATTACTTCTATTTAGATCACTTATTTTGGTGCAACCCATTAACTTCATATCTCTAACTAATTCAGACTTATACTTTTCTAAAGCTCTTTCAACACCTGCTTGTCCAGCTGCTGCTAAGGCGTATAAGTACAATCTTCCACCAGAACATGCCTTTGCACCTAATGATAATGCTTTAAGCATGTGAGTTCCTCTGTGAATTCCACCCTCACAGATTACATCCAGTTTGTCACCAACAGCATCAACAATTTCAGCAAGTTGATCAAAAGGTGATCTTGATCCATCAAGTTGTCTTCCACCATGGTTTGAAACCATTATTCCTGTACATCCAATATCTACTGCTCTTTTAGCATCTTCAACACTCATCACTCCTTTTAAAGCAAAATGACCTCCCCACTTAGAGCAAAGTTGTTCAGCATCTTTCCAATTCATTGACTGATCCAGCATTGTAGAAAAATAATTTCCAATTGAAGAGTTGGTGCTCGTACCTTCTTTTACAAAATCTTGAAGATGAGGTAGTTCAAACTTACCTTTTGTTAAGTAATTTATTCCCCACATTGGCTTTGTTGCAAAACTAAATAAACTTGAGAGTGTTAGTTTAGGTGGTGACGTAAACCCAGTTCTCAAATCTCTTTCTCTATTTCCTCCAGTTATTGTATCAACTGTTAAAGCCATAACGTCAAACTTAGCAGCTTTCGCTCTTTCTAAACAAGAGTCGTTGAGTCCTCTATCTTTATGAAAATAAAACTGAAACATTTTTGGTGTATCAACAAGTGAGGAAATTTCCTCTACACTCACTGTGGCTAAAGCAGATACCCCAAACATGGTATTATATTTCTTAGCAGCTTTGCCTACAGCTCTTTCCCCATCGTAATGAAACAATCTCTGTAAAGCAGTAGGTGATAAATAAAAAGGTAAATCTAATTTTTTTCCAAATATTGTTGTAGATAAATCTACATTCTCTACACCTCTTAAAACATTTGGCACCAAATCAACATCATCAAATGCACTCGTATTTCTTGCATATGTAACTTCATCATCTGCAGCACCATCAATGTAGTGAAAAATTGGAGAAGGTAACTTTTTTTGCGCTAGTTTTCTAAAATCAGCAAAATTATGACAATCTTTTAAATTCATAAGTTTTATTAGAAGTTTTTTAAGAAATTAAACATATAACTATTTGCCCCAGGATTTTTGTCTCCTAAACTTGCATTAGATATGTGATTATAAGAGAAGCCTAATTCGCTTGTTTTTGATAAATTAAGTGAAAATTGTAATTCACTCTTAAATTCAATTAGATGACCCAAATCTTTACCATCTCCCTCATGATATAATCCTGGTGTAAAACTCGGTGTAAAATTTAATGCTCCAATTTTATATTGAGCTTGAACGCCTGTATAAACATAACCTGCATTATCAGCTGTTATCAGTGCTCCAGTAACAGGTGAAAGATTTCCTAAAAATGTATCACGATTTAAATTCTCATTTTGATGTTGAAATCCAATTAAAGTTGATTTTTTTCCATCATCACTAAAGTCAAACATGCCAGTATAAACATTAAATTCTGTATATTGATTTTTTATTTCTAATTCTTCAGCAAAAACTGCAAACGAAAAAGAAATCATAAAAAAAATTGAAAAAAAATTTTTTAAATTCATAGCTAATAATTAATTATTTTTAAATATAGATCTTTTAAAAATTATTGCACCTCCAAATACAAATATCAATATTGGTAATAACCATAGTAAATAGGTATTTTTATTAAGCCCAGGATCATACAAAATCCAATCACCATATTTTTCCTTAAAATAAATATATATTTCTTTTTCTGATAAACCTTGATCTAATTTTTTATCTACTAAAATTTTCATACTATTTGCAAAATCAGAATCTGAATCATAAACAGATTGTCCCTGACAAATCAAACATCTAAGATTTTTTGTTATCTCATTTCTTTGACTATTTTCATTTGCATAAAGATTGTTATAAAACAGTAAGAAAAAAATAATTATAAAAGCTTTAAATATTTTCATTTTATTATTTTTTGTATTTCCATCAGCAACTCCTGGTTAAGAGGTCCAATATATTTTTTAATTATTTTGTTGTTATAAATTATAAAAGTTTCAGGTACACCAAAAGCACCCCATTCGATTGAATTTGTCCCATTTTTATCTACAATAATTTTTTTATAAGGATTTCCTAATTCATCCAAAAAGCTTTTAGCATTTTTTTTTTTATCTTTATAATTCATGCCAATAATAGTTAATTTATTATTTTTACTTAAACTCATTAATATTGGGTGTTCATCTCTACATGGAACACACCAGGAGGCCCAAATGTTGAACAAATAGAATTTATCTAATTCAAAAATTTCACTTGAGCTTGAATTCTCGTTCAAAAGCAGAAGATCAGCTGAGAAAATTGGGATATCGTTATTGATCTTCGTGTCTGGTGTATAAATATTTGTATCTTTTAAACTTTTATAAAAAACGGCAAAAATAATTAAAAATATTAATATTATTGAATACGGAATTAATTTTTTTTTCATATTCTTTTCTGTAGAAAACTAACTAAACCACCTATGCTTATCATGACAACTGATAACCATATCCACAACATAAAAGGTTTAACTTGATATCTTACATTAAAATAATCTTGATTTTGGACAAGATTAATTACAATAAATTTGTCCTTCATTAACGTAGTTTTAATATCTGCCTCACTAGTTGTGATATTTGGTTGATTATATATTCTTAATTCAGGTGATAAGTTATTGTTTATACCTTCAGAATTAGTAATGTTAAAATTAGCAATTATAGATTTATAATTTTTCTCTTTTTTTTGATTTATACTTTCAAAAACTATTTTTGTTTTTGAATTATCATAAGTTTCACCTACTTTTAAATTAGTTATTATTTCACTTGAAAATAAATTGTTAAATAAAATACTTAAAATCAATAAACTAAATCCAAAATGAGCGGTGTTTTGTGCAAAATTTTTATATTTTTTATTAAAAAAATCTCTCAATGTAATAAAAAATAAATAAAGAGCACTGGAGATCAGGATAGTATTAATAAGAATATTTGTATTAAAATTTTTGACAATAAAAAAAGATATTAAAATAGAGATAACTAATAAAGAAATCAGATAGATCTTATTTTTTAAATCGGATCTTATCCATTTTAACCTTGGCCCGATTGCCATCACAAATAAAAAAGGGATTAAAAATGGAGCAATGAGTTTGTGATAGAATGGCGGCCCTACAGATATTTTTTGGGAGGATATAACATCTAAAAAGATAGGATAAACTGTACCAATCAATACAACTGATAGAAAGTACATCATAAACCAGTTATTTACTAAAATTGAAGTTTCTTTACTTAACCAAAAAAAATTAGACGAATTATTTTTACTAGTTTGATGAAAAAAGAAAAAAATAAATAAAGACAAAAAAATTAAAGCAAATAAGAATATTAGAATAAATAAACCTCTTTCTGGATCATTGGCAAATGTATGAACAGAATTTAAAATTCCAGATCTTACTAAAAAAGTTCCACACATGCTCAAAGTGAAAGTTGTAATGGACAAAATGATTACCCATGAGGTTAGGATTTCTTTTCTCTCAAGTACTAAAATACAGTGTAAAAGAGTTGTCAAAGCTAACCATGGCATTAAGGAAACATTTTCTACTGGATCCCAAAACCAAAATCCTCCCCAACCTAATTCATAATAAGCCCAAATTGATCCAAGCAAAATACCTAATGTTAAAAAAATCCAGGAAATTAAAACCCATTTTTTAATATGAATAGCCCAGCTTGTTGAAACCATTTTTAAGGTAGTTGCAGCTAAAGCAGATGAAAAAATAATAGAGGAGCCAACATACCCTAAGTATAAAATTGGTGGATGAATTGCTAAAGCAGGATCCTGCAATATTGGATTTAACCCTAAGCCCTCATCTGGAACTGGAAATAAATAATTAAAAGGGTTTGAGGTTTGTATGAGAAATAGAAAAAAACCAATTATGATTACTTGCTGAAAACCTAGTGTTAAAATTTTATACTTAATTGGTTGATTTTTAGTTCTTAATAAAAATATAAATATAAATAATGTTAAAACTAATAACCATAGCAGCAAACTACCCTCATGGTTTCCCCAAGTTCCACTAATTTTATAAAAAAGTGGTTTAGTCGTATGTGAATTGTTAAATACAGTTTCGTTACTAAAATCTGATATAACAAAAGAAATAATTAAAGCTAAAAAACTAATTAAAACAAAAAATAATTGCAAAAAAGAAAACGATAAAATTTTAGTGTCTAATTGATTTGAATTTTTAAAATTTTGAATTGAAAAAAAAATTAAAATTAAGCCGACACTCAAACCTAGAATAAGTGAATAATGACCAACAACACTGTAAATCAATTTATTTATCCTCCAAAGCTTCTTTTACTTCTGGTGGCATGTAATTTTCATCATGCTTAGCTAAAATTTTAGTGGCAGAAAAAAAATTTCTATCTTTTAAAAATCCTTCCGCAACTACCCCTTTTTCCTCAGCAAAGAGATTAGGGACAGCACCAGAATAACTCACATTTATTTCATTTTTAAAATCTGTAATAATGAAGTTAACTTCATCAGAATTTACATTAATTGAATTTTTTTTAACCATTCCTCCAACTCTAATTTTATTTGTATCTAATTCTGATAATGTTTTAATTTCAGTTGGTGATTGAAAAAAAACTACATTTTCCTCTAAAGATTTTAGAATTAAAAAAACTGTTAAAATTAATGTAACTAAAATTAATGTTACGAACAAAAATCTTAATTTAACTTTACGACCATACATGGTTCAAAAGTTAGTTGTTTGTGGCGTTAGCTAAAATTTCTTTATTGATTCTTTGTGTTTTTGCAGAATTAGCTTTCTCAGGATTTAAAGACCCAAATTTAGCAACAAATTTACTTTGCTCTTTAACAAATTGTAGCTTCGTAATCATATACAAACCTAAAAAACTTAAAAGAGTAAAGCCAAAAGCAGACATTACATACACTGCATATCCATTCATAAAAAGTAATTCATTAATCATAATCTATCTAAGCCTTTATTTTTAATTTTTATCAGTTCTGTATTATATTTCATTAAGAAAATTAACAACGAAAATAGAGCAAATGCCGCAGTCATTAATAATAATGGGAAAAGCATTGAAGAATGTATTGAGCTTTTTGTAAAAATATTAATTGATGCTGGCTGGTGAAGTGTATTCCACCAATCAACCGAGTATTTAGTAATTGGAACATTTATAATACCGGCAATAGTTATAAAAGTGGTAATCTTAAAAACTTTTTCTTCTTTCTCATAAATTCTCCAAGCTATTAAATACATAGCAAAAAATAATGCTAAAATTAACATTGATGTAATCCGAGCATCCCATGCCCACCAAGTTCCCCATGTAGGTTTGCCCCAAATTGCACCTGTAACTAAGGCAATTATATTAAAAACAAATCCAGATGGTGCTAAACTTTTTGCTATTAAAAAAAAATTTTTATTCTTAAAAATAAAACCACTTATCGACAACAAAGTAATTGATGAAAAAATTCCAAGAGAGATCCATGCTGATGGAACATGAACATACATAATTCTTACTGCGTCGCTTTGTTTATAATCCTCTGGAGACAAAATTAATGCCTCTGTCAAACCAACTGTCAAAATAACAATAAATAAAAATAAAATATACTTTGGGGCTTTAGAGGTTATTTGAAAAATTTTATTAGGTTCAAAAATCTTAAACATATCTATTACTTAATAATTAATTTTGGAATTTCTATTATGAAAAGGTTATCTGATCAAGAATGCAGAGGGGGAGACAATAAGACTAAATATAACGTTTAACATCCTTGATCAGAATATGACTTAAATATAACGAATATTTATGGCCTAGATTTGAGCTAAATGTGTTGGAATATTGATTTGTTTAATTTGAAAGCTTAAAATAACTAGAGCCCTTTTTTCCTGAAAAAATTTCTTCAATTAGAGGGTGTTTTATTGGCTCATCAGAGTCGTCCATAAGCAAGTTTTGCTCTGAAACATATGCTTCATAAGTAATTTCGTCATTTTCGGCAAGTAGGTGATAAAATGGCTGATCTTTTTTTGGTCTAACATTCTTTGGGATCGATTGATACCATTCCTCTGAATTATTAAATTCAAAATCAACATCATAAATCACACCTCTAAATTCAAAGTGTTTATGTTTAACAATGTCGCCGATTGAGAATTTAGCTTTTTGAATTGCCATTATTGTTAGTATGGGTATTTAAATATAAAAATCAATGCAAAAAAGATTAATGTTTTGTGATGTGGCAAATATGTTAATATCTTTTTAGTGAATAAATCTTTTTTGAAATTTATTACCGATTTCGGACCATTAGCAATATTTTTTTTCTTTTATTATAATAATGATAAAAATTTATCCGTTGCAATACCTCCACTCATAGTTGCAACTTTAATTGCTTTAGCGGTTGTATGGTTCTTTGAAAAAAAAATACCCCCAATGCCATTGGTTAGTGGAATATTAATCACATTCTTTGGTGGACTAACTATTTATTTTAATGATCCAATATTTATTTATGTAAAACCAACTATAATAAATATTTTATTTGCCTTAGCTTTATTTTTTGGAAAATATTTTACAAGAGAACCTATTTTAAAAAAAATTATGGGTAAATCCATACCCTTATCTGATATTGGATGGGAAATACTAAATAAAAGATGGATGTTGTTTTTTCTTGGGCTCGCCGTACTTAATGAGTTTGTTTGGAGGACGCAAACTGAGGAATTCTGGGTTAACTTTAAAGTATGGGGAATGTTGCCAATAACAATAATTTTTACAGCATTTCAAATACCACTCATTAATAAACATAAAATTGATGCGCAGTAATCTAAAATTAATAATCAATAACCCTCAAAATAAAATAGAGCAAAAGCAGTTCTTTGAAAAAGATGAACTTAAAATAATTTTAGATCTATATGCAAAAATGGTGTCTGAAGGATCTTGGAAAGACTATGGGTTAAATATTTCTAGCAAACAGGTAAGCTTTAGTGTTTTTAGAAATGCAGCTGAAAATGCTATTTATAAAATTTGTAAAAATTTTAAGCCAAAAAATAAAAATCTTAAATATTTGATTACAGATACAAACGGTAAAATATTGAAAAACTCTTTTGAACTTACATTATTACTAAAAAATACTAATTGGAAAAAGCTCTAAAAAATTAACGTCTTTGTCCAAAAAGTCTTAGTAACATTATAAATAGATTTATAAAGTCTAAGTAAAGAGTTAATGCACCCATAACAGCTTTTTTGCCCATGATTTCACCTGTATCACTAGCTGCGTACATATTTTTAATCTTCTGAGTGTCGTAAGCTGTAAGACCAACAAAAATTAAAACTCCCAATATTGAAATCACAAAATACATCATCGATGATTTCATAAATATGTTAACTATTGAAGCTATAATTATTCCAATTAATCCCATTATTAAGAAAGAACCTAATTTAGTCAGATCTCTTTTTGTGGTGTAACCATAAATACTCATTGCACCAAAAGTTGCTGAACAAATAAAGAATACCCTTGTTACACTCATTCCTGTGTAAACTAATAAAATTGAGGATAAAGACAAACCCATCAAACCAGCAAAAACCCAGAAAGTTGTTTGAGCTTTTGATGCACTCATTTTATTAATTCCAAAACTCATATAAAAAACAATTCCTAAAGGCGCAAGCATTACAAGCCATTTTAGACCTGACATATAAATTGCATTACCCATTTGAGTTAGACCCACAATAGATCCAGCATCATTAGTAACGACTGACATTTTAAATGTTAATAGTGCAACTATTCCAGTTAATAAAATTCCTGTTGCCATGTAGTTGTAAACTTTTAGCATGTAGGCTCTTAAACCTTCATCCATTACAACAGTTGATTGTTGAGCTGCTTTTGCTCTGTTTAATATTCCGTTTTTATCAAATTCCATATGAGTGTTATATAATAGCCTTTTACTAATTATTCAAGATACCTTAAAAGGTTAATAAAACGTTAACATAATTTTCAAATGAATTACAAAAATCTAGGAAACACGGACTTAAAAGTAAGCACAATTTGTCTCGGAACTATGACTTGGGGAGAACAAAATACGCAAAATGAAGCATTTGAGCAAATGGACTTTGCTTTGGATCAGGGAGTTAATTTTTGGGATACAGCAGAATTATATGCCGTACCTCCCAGAAAAGAAACTTATGGCGATACAGAAGAAATAATTGGAAAATGGTTTGAGAAAACTAAAAAAAGGGACAAGGTAATTCTTGCAACTAAAGTTGCGGGACCTGCTAGGGATTATTTAAGAAATGGAGAAAATAGTTTTGTAGGTCCTAACTTAGAGAGCGCTTTAAATAATAGTCTTAAAAGATTAAAAACTGATTATGTTGATTTATATCAGCTTCATTGGCCAGAAAGAAAAGTAAATAACTTTGGAAGATTAGGTTATGTTCATCAAGAAAATGATTGGAGCCAATTTGAAAATGTGTTGGAAGAATTAAACAAATACATAGATCAGGGTAAAATAAGATACATTGGTTTATCGAATGAAACACCTTGGGGAACAATGAGCTTTCTTAAACTATCAAAGGACAAAAATTTGCCCCGAATGATGTCAATCCAGAACCCATATAGTTTGTTAAATAGATCTTATGAGGTTGGATTAGCAGAGGTATCAATTAGAGAGGAAATCGGATGCTTATCATATTCTCCTCTGGCTAGTGGTTATTTAAGTGGAAAATATAGAAATAAAAAATTTCCAAAAGGATCAAGAATGGAAAGAGATTTTGATTTTTGGACACGATATAGAAAGCCAAATACTGAGCAAGCGGTAGAGCTTTATTACAATATAAGTGAGAAACATAATCTTGATATGAGTCAAATGTCTATTAAATTTTGTGAAATACAAGACTTTATGACTAGTGTAATTATTGGTGCAACAACAATCGATCAGTTGAAAACAAATATAGAAAGTGTAAATGTTAACCTATCAGATGATGTCATTAAAGAAATTAACCATGTTCAAAAAATTTACCCAAATCCATGTCCATAACTAAAAAAATTACAGCGTTTTTTATTATTTTATTTTTAACTAGCTTTAACCAGCTTCAAGCTCAAGAAGTAAAAAAAATTGGCAAATATAAAGACTGGGAGGCAATGGTAGTTTCTGAAGCAAGTGGAAAAGTTTGTTTCGCACAATCCTCACCTATCTTGCAAGCTCCAAAAACAAACAAGAGAGATGCAAAATTATTTGTAGCCTTTAGACCAAACGAAAGCATTAACAATGAAGTGAGTGTCACTCCAGGCTATGAATTTAACAAAAACAACTCTGTTACTGCTGCCTCAGGAAAAAATAAGTTTAAATTTGACATTAAAGAACAAGGTTTTGCTTGGATTGCTGACAATAAGATTGAACTAAAAATGATTAAGCAAATGAGAAAAGGATCTCGAATAATGATTACGGGATACAATCAAAAGGGTTCTCAAACAATTGATCACTATTCATTACTAGGATTTACTAAAGCTTATAACGCATCTCGAAAAGCTTGCAGTTAGTTTAATGAAATCAAAAAAAAAAATTGTTCTAGCATACTCTGGAGGGCTTGATACCTCTATAATTTTAAAGTGGCTTCAAGAAAATTATGATGCAGAAGTAATTTGTTATACTGCAGATGTAGGACAAGAAATTAATAGAAAAAAAATTATCTCTAATGCGAAAAAATTTGGTGTTACTAAAATAATTATTAAAGATTTAAAAGATATCTTTGTAAAAGATTATGTTTATCCAATGATTAGAGGTCATGCTATTTATGAGGGTGTCTACTTGTTGGGTACATCCATAGCAAGACCACTAATAGCTAAAGATCAGATTAGAGTTGCTAAAAAATTTAAGGCATTTGCAGTATCCCACGGCGCAACAGGTAAGGGAAATGATCAAGTAAGATTTGAACTAGGCTATCATTACTTTGGCCCCAAAATAAAAATCATTGCCCCTTGGCGAATTTGGAAATTAAAATCAAGAACTGATCTAATTAATTATGCAAAAAAACACAGCATAGCTATTCCAAAGGATAAAAAAGGTGCATCTCCTTTTTCAGTGGACGATAATTTATTTCACACTTCTACTGAAGGTAAGCTTTTAGAAAATCCCAAAAATTTTGCGCCAGAATTTATTTTTCAAAGATCGGTTTCGCCAGAAAAGGCACCAAATAAAGCATGTTTTGTTAATATCAATTTTAAAAACGGAGATCCATTTGGTATAAATGGGAAAAAACTTTCTCCAGCAAAATTATTAGAAAAATTAAATCAACTTGCGGGGAAAAATGGAATTGGAAGAGTTGATTTAGTTGAAAATAGATTTATTGGAATAAAATCTAGAGGTGTATACGAAACACCTGGTGGTACTTTGTTAATGCATGCCCATCGTGCAATGGAGTCTGTAACTCTTGATAAAGATACAATGCATAAAAAAGATCAAATTATGCCAAGATATGCAGAACTTATTTACAATGGCTATTGGTATTCAAAAGAAAGACTTAAGCTCCAAAAAATTGTGGATCTAAGTAAAAGTAAAGTTAATGGTTCAGTCAAACTCAAACTTTACAAAGGGAATGTTACAATAATTTCTAGACAAACTAAGAGTGTAGCCTACTCTATGAAAAAAGTTTCTTTTGAAGAAAATAAAACCTTTAATAAAACAAATGTTGAAAGATTTATTAATTTTCATAAGAAAAAACTACGTTCTTAATAAATCTTAGGTCAATTTATCGTTTGTCAAATTTGTTTAAAACTATATCTTAGATTTATGGAATCATTAAAAAATTGGATGATAGAAGCAGCAAATATTTTATTTGATGATAGTAAAAATGATTTGAGGGCCCTTCCTAAAACAGTAAGGTTACAAATTCTTTTAGTGTTAAGTTTTATTTGGACTACAGTTTTTAGTTTATATGTTTTTTCATATACAACTTTTGCATTTGGTTGGGCAGGTCTGTTTATAGCTCATATTGGTTTGATTTTTGCAGTTTATATGACATTTAAACATTTTCACAGAGCTGAAGAAAGTTCTACTAGCGTTTTTAAAACAAAAAATTTTGATCCCTTTAAGATAATGGTAATTGTTTTTGTTATTGTTTTTATATTTGTCTTTTCAAAAGGAATTGAAGTTTTAACTAGTCCAAACCCATATTCTTACTCAATTCCATATGATGGTTCTTCAAAATCAGTATTTGAAAAATGGCTACCGTTTAGTAAAGATAAGTAATGGATAAGATAGCAAAAAATTTACAACTAGGGTTGATGTGTATTATTCTGATCAGCACAATTATTGCTGTTGGTATTGAAATTTCAAATATGTTTTTAAACCAGTCAGTTACTTTAGCTGATTTGCTTTTAATGTTTCTATATCTAGAAGTGCTCGCAATGGTAAGAGTTTTTTGGAATCAGCAATCTATAAGCATTACCTTACCACTTCTTATTGCAATAACAGCTCTTGCTCGATTTATTATTCTTCAGGGAAAAGAAATGGATCCTACAGCTCTTGTTTATGAGGCAGTTGCTATTCTGTTAATCGCTGGAGCAATTGTTGTTTTAAGATTAAGACATAGTGACAAACTAGGTCTAAAGAAAAAAAAATCTAGGTAATTTAAATATGTTATTTGAGGCTTCGAGGGCGAAAGCCATTGAAAAACTAAATCATTTTATTGAAAATAATTTAACAGATTACTCTAAACTAAGAAATTTTGATCTTGGTCCAGAGGGTAGATCTAATGTATCATGCTTATCACCTTACATTACACACGGGATAGTAAGCGAAAAAGAAATAATCAAAAAATCTCTTGATAAATTTTCTTTCAATAAAAATGAAAAGTTTATCCAAGAAGTTCTTTGGCGTACTTATTGGAAAGGCTGGCTAGAACTAAGACCAAATGTATGGGATGATTATTTAATAGAGCTAAAAAAAATAAGAGAAGATTTCAAAGATAACAAAGAATATTTAAATGCAATTGAAGGGAAAACAAATATTGAATGCTTTAATTACTGGGTAAATGAACTTAAAGAAAACAACTATCTTCACAACCATACAAGAATGTGGTTTGCGAGTATTTGGATTTTCACTCTAGAATTACCTTGGCAACTTGGTGCTGAATTTTTTATGAAACATCTTTATGATGGAGATGCTGCATCAAACACCCTTGGTTGGAAGTGGGTAGCCGGAATTCAAACACAGGGTAAGCATTACCTGGCAAGTGAATGGAATATAAAAAAATTTACCAATAACAGATTTCAAAACATCAAATTAAATGAAAACGCTCCTCCAAAAGTTTCTGAAAAATCTTACTCAATAATTAAACAAGATTTCAGTAACCTGCAGAATATTGAGGAAAAAAATCTTGTAATTTTTGAGAACAATCTCTCATTTGAAATCACTGACTTCAAAGAAAATAACTTTAAAAAAATTTATATAATTTCTGTTAAAAATGAAAATAGATCTATCAAGCTCAGTGAAAAGTCAGTGAAATTTAAGTCTCTTTTAATTAATGACCAACAACAAAGATTAAAAGATAATTCTATCGAATCTGAGGTTATTGATATTAGTGAAATTAAAAATGTTGAAAACTGCTGTGGATTATATCCAACTGTTGGTGAAAATTTAGATTATTTAAATTCAAATAATATTAAGTTAAATTTTTTATACAGAAATCTTGATCAATTTTCTTGGCAATATTGCAACAAAGGTTTTTTTAATTTTAAAAATTATATTCCAAAAATAATATCAAGCTTTAATTAAAACCAACGCACCATCCCAATAATACCAGCTGTTGCATAAAAAAATTGTAGAAATAAAATTCCTTTATGACCACCCCTATAGGCCCATATTCCGATTAAAATTGCAGAAAAAAGTAATAAACAAAAACCAAAAAATTCAATTCCTATATTTAAAGCAACAAACAAAGAATATAATATTGCGGTTATAACTCCGGCCCATTCAAATATTTTATTATTCATAAAAGTTTTTTAAAATTATTATAAAGGATTGTAGAATAGTTATTCATATCTTTCATGTTATCCTTTGCAGATTGATCAAATTTTTCTAAAGCACCATTTCCAAGCTGATCCTCCAAAGCTTTTTTATATTCTGGGACACATCCCCATTCATTAACTGTGGTATTTTTTATTTCTATATGAAATTGAATTCCATAGGCGTGGTTTTGGTATTTAAAAATTTGAAATTTTGTAACTGGTGACGAGGCTAATAAAGTCACATCCTTATGATTTTGAATGCCCTGCACCTCATAAGAATGCCACTGAAGACTTTTGATCTGGTTTGGAAATTTTGAAAATAAATTGTCAAGTTCCTTTTCTTTTGTAAAGTTGATATCCATCATGCCAATCTCAGCAGGATTTGATTTAACTACTTGCCCCCCTATTACTTCTCCTAACAACTGACAGCCTAAACAAAATCCTAAATAAGGTTTTTTTAAATCTACAACAAACTGTTTAATTTTTTTCTTTTCCTCTACTAACCATGGATACTGCTTTTCCATAAAGGTATCCATTGGACCTCCCATACAAAACATTCCATCAAATTTATTTAAATCATCAGGTATTTTTTCACCTTCATCTAACTCGATAGTAGTTAAATTAAATCCATCAGCTAGCATTAAATCTTTGATATATCCGGGGTCTTCTATCTTAATGTGTTGTAATACGATAATGTTCACTAAATTCAGCTTAACTTAGAACACTTCTTTGAACAATATTTTACTCTATCCCAATTTAACTTCCATTTTTTTCGCCAAGTAAAAGGTCTTTTACAAACTGGGCAAGTTTTAGATGGCAAATTTTCTTTTCTCATTAAATTGTATTTTGCTTAATAAATTTATCAGCCTCAGAAAGAATTAATTTTTTTCTATCTGTTTTCATTTTATCAAATATTCTTACCATCATTGATAAACGAGGATTTGTTAAAAAAAATTTTCTATTTCTATCTATAAATCTCCAATAAAGTCCGTCCATTGTATTGCACCACTCTCCTTTTTTAAAATCCATCATTTTCATAAAATAAGCAGATCCACAGATATAAGGTTTGGTTGCGAAAATTCCCCCATCACTAAACAATCCCATCCCATAAACGTTTGGAACCATTACCCAATCAGATGAGTCTACAAACATTTCCATAAACCATTTGTAAACAATTGTAGGTTTGATCTCACACAGGTTCATAATATTGGATAAGATCATTAATCTTTCTATATGATGTGACCAACCATGATTAACAGCATTTTTAATCGCATAATCTAATGGAGGAAGACCTGTATTTCCCTCGTACCATGAATTTTTCATTTTTCTATTTTGTTTAAAGAAATTTCCAGTTTCCATTTCTTTTGAATAACCTTGGTAAATTCCTCGCATGAATTCTCTCCAACCAATTACCTGACGTATATAACCCTCAAGAGAATTCATTCTGATTTTATTTTTTTTATGAAACTCCAAAACTTTTTGAATTATAAATTCAGGCGTTATCAATCCTAGATTAATATAGGGACTTAGAGCACTATGAAAAAGAATATTATCTTTTTGATCTACAGCATCTTCATAGTCACCAAATAAATTTGATTTCTCTTTTATAAAAAAATTCAAAAGTTTGACAACATCATCGTATTCTGTTGCAAACCAAAAATGATCTGTATTACCTGGATGGTCTTTGAATAACTTTTCAATAATAGGTTTTAATTTTTTTGTATGATTTGTCTCTTTAATTTTAGGGAATTTAGGTATTGAAATATCTTTGGGTAATTTATTTCTATTGTCTTCATCAAAACTCCACTTACCACCTACAGGGTTGCCATCAGAACCCATTAATATTCCAGATTTTTTTCTTACTTCTTTGTAGAAGGTTGCCATAAATGGTTTTTTTGAGTTTCCTAGATATTTTTTAAATTCTTCACGAGAATTTAAAAACATTGGTGTTTGTATGATATTCCATTCAATCTTTTCCTTTTTAAAAAACATGGAAATCTTTTGTTCAAAGGGTTTATCTTCTATCTCAAAGCTAGAAACTTCTTTGATTTTTTTTTGGGTAATAATTTTTTTTAATTTTTTTAAATAATCTTCACTAAATTCTTTATCTTCAATTTTTGAATATTCTAATTTAAATTTATTTTTCTTAAGATTATCTGCGTAGGAGCGCATAGAGGAAAGGAACAATAGAATTTTTTGTTTATGATGTTTTTCATAAGTGCATAAACCTTTGTCTTCTGCCATAAAGAAGGTATGGTCTTTTTTGAAGCGGTCGATGTATTTTGTTGGAAATAACTGATTACCAAGTATAAAAAATAACTTCATGGTTAAATATAACTAATAAAAATTTTTATGTCAGAAAAATATCTCATTTTCGGTGCGACAGGATCTATTGGTTCTAACCTGTCAGAACAATTAAAAAATTCAGGTAATGATATTCATTTAGTCGCAAGGAACGAAAGTGAAGTAAGCGCTATTGCAGGTAAGTTGGGATGCTCATTTACTGTTGCTGATGTTTTAGAAGAAGGCTTTATAGAAAAAGTCAAAGCTGACGTACCAGAAATAAAAGGGATTGCTTACTGCGTTGGTTCAATTGATTTAAAACCTTTACGAATGGTAAAGGAAGAAGATTTCACTAAATGTATGAAATTAAATTTATATTCAGCAGTTGAAGCGATCAAAGGATATCAAGAAAGCCTAAAAAAAAACAAAGGTTCAATTGTTTTATTTTCAACTGTTGCTGCACAAAGAGGTTTTACTAACCATGCTATCATTGCATCTACAAAAGCAGCTGTTGAAGGTTTAACAGTTTCTCTTGCTGCAGAATTTGCTCCACACATTAGAGTAAATTGTGTTGCTCCAAGTCTAACAAAATCCAAAATTGCAGAACCAATGTTAAAAAATACTGCAATAGCAGAAGGTATCGCAAAGGCTCATCCTTTAAAAAGGTTGGGTGAAGGTAAAGACTCAGCTTCATTAGCTAAATTTTTAATAACTGAAGATAGTTCTTGGGTTACAGGTCAGATAATTGCTGTTGATGGCGGTAGATCTAAACTTTCATAAAGTGATTAGATTTTTATTATCTATATTTTTTTTTACTTTTTTATGTTCAAATAGTTTTTCAGCAAATTTTAACTTTGAAAAAATTGCTAATCTTAAAGACCCATGGGGCTCATCTTTTATTAGTGAAGATGAAATTATAGTTACCGAAAAAAGTGGGAAAATAAAAATTATAAATGTTGAAACTAAAGAACTATTAGAAGTTCAACATAATTTAAATTTTTTAGAGTATGGTCAGGGGGGATTACTTGATATTATTTATCAAAACAATACTGTTTGGATTTCTTATACTGAGAATAGAGTTAATTGGAAAACCAGCACCTCAATTGCAAAAGCAAAATTAGATAAACAAGAATTAAATTTTGAAAATATCTTTCAAGCAAATCCACCAATAGACTCGGGTTATCATTTTGGATCAAGACTTGCTATTAAAGATAATTATTTATTTGCATCTGCTGGTGAAAGAGGACAAGGTATGATTGCTCAAGATCCAACTCAACATCCAGGTAGTATTATAAGAATACACTTAGATGGAAGCATACCAAAAGACAATCCTAAGTTTTATGGAAAATCAGATTGGCTGCCAGAAATATATCAGATAGGCATTAGAAATCCTCAAGGTTTAACTTTATCTCCATATGATGGAAAAATTTATATGAGTAATCACGGCGCTAAAGGAGGCGACTGGTTTGGTGAAGCAAAAAAAGGTGAAAACTATGGATGGAAAATTTTAGGCTGGGGTGGAACAAATTATTCTGGAAGCAAAATTGGACCAAAATGGAAGCCTGGCTTCACAAAAGCTATTAAATATTGGGTTCCTTCAATTGCAACCAGCGCCATCACAATTTACAAAGGTTCAGAATTTGAAGAATGGAATGGTCTCGCTTTAGTAACTTCTTTAAAAGATAAATCATTAAGAGCAATTGATTTTTCTGATCTCTCTAATGTTAAAGAGAATGTAGTTTTTAAAGACAAGATTGGAAGACTAAGAGACATTCAAGTACATCCTAAAAATGGTAAAATTTATTTTTTAGCAGGTGATAACTTATGGTTAATGGAGAAAAATTAAAGAATTGTTATTCTGTGCATAATTCTATTGCCTTTAAAAGGTGTTGCTTGATGCAACATGGATCTGTTATCCCAAATCGCTAATTGATTTTTTTCCCATTCCAATGAGTGTTGAAATTTTTTTTTAATTTGGTGTTTGAATAATTTTTTTTTTAAGTCAATTGCATTTTTTATTTTTGGCTGAAATCCAACTAGATGACCTGGACTAGAATAAATTGCATAGTTAGTACTAATTTTTCTTATAATTTTATGAGTGGATTTTAATTCTTTTATTTTCTTCCCTTTCTCTTTTACTCTCTCTTTTGTCGTAATTGAAATAGGTCCTTCTGAGGAATAGACACCTTTTAAACTTGATAACTTTCGTTTCATAGATCCAGTTAAATCCTTAAAAGCATAATATTGTGAGCTAAACTCGGTATTTGCTTTTCCTTTTTTGGGAACTAATTTTGATAACAACATGGTAAATCTTGGTGGTTTTTTTGTGTAAATAGAGTCTGTGTGAAACTGCTCCCCAAAACTCGGCCCTTTATCAGTTACTTTTCTTTGAACAACAGTTATCTGAGGATATTTTTTGTTTAATCCTTTTAATCTTGGATAGTCTGCGAGTGTTCCAAAATTTTTTGCGAATTCAACATAATGTTTAAAGGAAAGATTTTGTCTTCTAAAAAAAACCATCCCATATTTATTTAATGCATTGATAATGATTTTTAAATTTTCTTTTGAAAGTTTTTGAAGGTTAGTATCAATCTCAGCCCCAATATTATTTTTATTGGGAATAATTCTTAACATGTTAGGTATTTAATAATTTGTTTTTTGCTTTCTCAAACTCCTCTTGGGTAAGCACTCCACTTTCTCGCAAACTGTTTAATTTTGCTAATTCATCACTTAGCGAACCATTGTCGGTTGATATGGTTGATTTAGTTTCTTCTTCGACTTCCTCTTTTTCTGCTCTATTGGCTTCTTTAGCATTAAATCCATTCATAATTGCCATGCCGCCTAAATACAGAACATAGCCCATGATGGGGATTACTAATCCAAAAAAAATTATTTTTTCCATAAACTAGTCTTCATCTTCCTCTCTCCATTTTTTTTCATATAATAAGTAAGCTGCATAGATTACTGAAACAGTACCTACTATCATTCCATAGTCAAACCCTGTTTGTTGATCATGAATGTACCAACCAAGTTGAGTGGCTCCAATTGTCGGAAAAGTTAGTAAAAGAAAAATTATGGCAATCCTATAGGGATACTTTGGTTTTTTCATATCTTAGAGTAACAGAATAAATTGTGAGATTTAATTGCTAAATTTGCGATCTTTTGAAACACTCTATTGTATTTTTCAATAAACAAGCGATTGTCATTGGGCCTACACCACCAGGAACCGGTGTTAATGCTTTTGCATTTTTAGAAACTTCATCAAAATCCACATCCCCTACAATGCCCTTATCAGTTTTATTAATACCAACATCGATAACGATCGTATCTTTTTTAACCCAGTCACCTTTGACAAGTTCTGGGATTCCAACTGCAGCTACTATTATATCTGCCTCTAAACATTCTGCTTTCAGGTCTTTAGTTTTCGAATGAGTTATTGTCACTGTGCAATTTTCTTTTAAAAGAAGTTGCGTCATTGGCTTTCCATTTAAATTTGATCTTCCAACTATTACTGCTTTTTTTCCATTTAAGTTAGGCTCAACTTTTTTGATTAATAAATAGCAACCTAAAGGAGTGCATGGTACTGAACTTTCATATCCAGAAGAAAGATTTCCAACATTCATTGGATGAAAACCATCAACATCTTTTGAGGGTAAAATAGTTTCAATAACTTTTTGTTTATCAATATGTTTTGGGAGTGGTAATTGAACTAGAATTCCTGAAACTGTTTCGTCTTTATTTAATTCTTCAATTTTTTCTAATACTGTTTTTTCTTCAACTGAGTCTGGATACTTTATAACTTCAGATTTTAAACCAACCTCATTAGCTGATTTTTCTTTATTACGCACATAAATTTGGCTTGGAGTTAAATCTCCAATAAGGATAACTGTTAAACCAGGTACTTTATTATATTTTGCTTTTAAGCCTGTAACTTCGTGCTTTAGCTCTTCTCTTAACTCCGCAGCAGCTTTCTTTCCATCTATTAAAATCATTTTATCTTTCTAAAAAATCATTGGCGCAATGTAGAGCTTCATACACATTTCAATAAACCAAATCAATAGAAGAAGAATTATAGGGGATATGTCTAAAGAACCTAAATTAGGTATAAAACGTCTGATTTTATTTAAAATTGGATCTGTAAGTCTATAGGTTAATTCTAATAGAGAATAAACAAATCTGTTTTGGGTATTTAAAACGTTAAAGGCAATTAACCAACTAACAATTACATTGGCAATTACAACATACGAATAAAGTTTTAAAATTTGTAAAACTAAATAAAAAATTGCTATCATTTTTTTTCAACATAAATCGATTGACTTGGGAAAGCAAAAGAAGCACCATTTTTTTCAACAATCTGTTTAATTTCAATTGCTAATCTCTCTTTCACTTCTAGAGAATTGCTCCAACTATTAGAGTTTGTGAAACATCTCACTAATAAATCAATAGAGCTGTCTGAAAATTTTTCTATTCTTACAGCAACTCCTGTTGCTTGGTTAAAGTCTTCACTTTTATTAATATACTCCTCTATTTCGTCTCTCACTTTTTTCAATTGTTCAATGGTAGAGTCATATTGAAGAGTTATAATCCACCTTACTCTCCAATTTGAAGTTTCACTAACATTTATTACTGCATTTTCTGCAAATTGAAAGTTAGGAATAATTGCTAAAGACTTATCAAACTTTCTAATCGTTGTTGACCTGAAGCCAATTTTTTCAACTATCCCTTCTATAATTCCTTCAACTGCTATCCAGTCTCCAATTTTAAATCTTTTTTCAACTAATACTAAAATTCCTGAAATTAAATTTTTAAATAAGTCTTGTGCACCTAGAGCTACTGCAACTCCAAACAAACCAAGTCCTGCAATAATTGGACCAATTTTAATTCCCCATAACTCAAGAACAGCAGCCAATCCAAGTATAAAAATTAATACTTTTAATGATTTAATTATCCATCCAATGAGTTCTCTTGTTAGAAGTTTATCTAGTCCACTTAATATATAAGATACTGGTTCAATTATTTGATGGATAACCCAAAATATTAAAATTGTTATTAAAGTTCTGTTAATAGTATCTACCACATCTCTACCTTCAGCAGAAAAAGTCATGTAATAACTTGCAATAAAAAAACCTAAAACAATTGGTAAAAATCTTGCGGGTCCTTCTAAAGAACGAACGAAAGTATCGTCTAGCTTATTTGTAGTTCTCTTTGATATAATTTCTAATTTTTTTATAACTAATTTACTGATCAGGCCTCTAAAAATTAGAAAAATTAAAAATATACCAATACCAATTAAAATTTGAAAAATATCAACTCCAAGAATTCCCTTATTCCAGACTGATAAAAATATTTCAGAAAAATTGTTTATTATATCCATGGCTAAATTTTATATAACAAAAACTCCTCTTCTCCAGGATTAAAAAGAAATATCTTTTTCCATTTAATTTCGTTCAGTATTGATGAGGTTTTTTCACCTATACACATTAAATTCGTATCCATCCATAAGCTTTCTAATTGATAAATTTTGATAAAGTTTAAAAAGCTTGATCCACTATTTTGAGAGTAAACATAGACCATGTCAGGCATATTTTGTTTTAATTCTTTAACAAAGTCTTCATTGAAATTCATATTGTGATTTACTCTATAATTCACAATCCTCTTAATACTATAACCTTCATTAATTAACTGTTGGTCAAGATCTACCGATATAGTTTCTCCACTTACATAAAGTAACTTACCACTCGACGCATCATAATTTTGCAAGATTAATTCTTTTAAGTTTGAAACATTTCCTTCTGCTGCAATTGTATTTTGGAAACCAAAACTTCTTGCTTTTTTTTCAGTTGTCTCTCCAACACAAAAACATTTGACTGTCTTATTAATTTCATCATGGTTTAGAAATTTTACAGCATTAGCACTAGTGAAAATAATTCCGTTAAAATCTTGAAAATTAATTTTATCATGAATTATCTCCTCAACACTTATTAAAGGAAGATGAGAAACTTGATGACCTAAAGATTTAAATTTAACAATCAATTCAGAACAATCTTCTAATGGTCTTGTTAATAAAATATGCATACTATCTTTTATAGGAATTGTTAGATTTTGTTTTTAAAATTTGACCTAGTTCTCTACCAATTTGACTGAAATCTTTTGTTTTGCCAGTTTTTTTTTCATAAAATCTTTTAGTGCCGTCTAAAGAAAATAGTTCTGCTTCAACAATAATTTTGTCACCTTTTATTATGGAGTGAGCTCCGACTGCAGTTTCGCAATCTCCCTCCAAAACTTTTAAAATATTTCTCTCAACATGTGCTCTCATAAATGTTTCATTGTGATTTATTTTTTTTAAAACTGAGATTATTTCCTCATCTCCCTCTCTGCATTGAAGGGCAATTATACCTTGTCCAGCACTTGGGATCACTTGTTCTGCAGAAAAAATTTCTGAAATTTCATCATCAAAATTTAAAAATTTAATTCCTGCATAAGACAAAATTATTGCATCATATATTCCATCTTTTAATTTTTTAATTCGTGTATCAACATTTCCCCTAATAAGTTTACATTCAAGATCTGATCTGATTTTTTTAATTTGATATTCTCTTCTAAAAGATGAAGTTCCAATTATAGAATTTTTTTTTAATTCGCTTAATTTTTTTTTATTAATTGTGATGAGAATTTCTCTTGGATCATTTCTTTCTAAAAATGAGTCTGTTTTAAGACCTTTTGTTTCAAGGGCTGGCATGTCTTTGAGTGCGTGAACTGCAACATCAATATTTTTATCTTGAAGCTCTTTTTCAATATTACTTGAAAATAATCCCTTGCCTCCAACTTCCGACAATCTTACATCCTGAAACTCATCCCCTTTTGTAGTAATTTTTTTTATAACTACATCCTCGTTACTAAAATCAGTGGTTTTGACTATTTTATCTTTAGCTTTTTCAGCATAAAGCATCGCCAACTTGCTTCCCCTAGATCCAATGATAATTTTTCTATTCATAAATAAATTTATTTCTTACTTGTATTGAGATTGTACAATTATTAAAAACTATTTGAATGAGCAAAAAACCCTTAATTCTCGGAATAGAAACGAGCTGTGATGAGACAGCTGCATCAATAATAACTGAAAATGAGCTGGGAAACCCTATAGTTTTATCAAATATTGTTTCAAGCCAAGTTGAAGTTCATAAAGAATTTGGAGGAGTGGTTCCAGAATTAGCAGCACGATCCCATATTGAGAAAATTGATTGGATTGTTCAAAAAGCTATCGATGAGAGTGGAAAAAAGATTAATGAAATTGATGCTGTAGCATCCACTGCAGGACCTGGGTTAATTGTTTGTCTATCAGTTGGTTTAAGTTTTGGAAAAGCTTTTGCAGCTTCAATTGATAAACCCTTTATAGCGGTTAACCATTTAGAGGGTCACGCATTAAGTCCTAAATTAAATTCAAATTTAAATTATCCGTACCTACTTTTATTGATATCAGGTGGGCATTCACAATTTTTAAATGTTCAAGGATTAGGAAAATATAAAAGATTAGGAACAACTATTGATGACGCTTTAGGAGAAGCATTTGATAAGACTGCAAAACTTTTAGGAATAGATTTTCCAGGTGGTCCACAAATTGAAATTTTAGCAAAAAAAGGTGATCCTAATAAATATAATTTACCAAAACCTATTTTTAATAAAGGTGGTTGTAATTTATCTTTTGCGGGTCTTAAAACAGCAGTGTTAAGAATAACAAAAAATATTAAAACAGATCAGGAAAAATTTAATCTAGCTGCTTCTTTTCAAAAAACCATAGAGGAAATTTTGTATAAAAAAACCAAAGTTGCTTTTAAAGAATTCGAAAAACAAAATGATTTAACTGAAAAAAATTTTGTAGTTGCTGGAGGAGTGGCGGCTAATAAAAATATTAGAAATATGCTAATCAGTTTATGTGTGGAAGAAAATTATCAAAGTGTTTTTCCACCAATAGAACTTTGTGGAGATAATGCTGCAATGATAGCTATAGTTGGTTTGGAGAAATTTAAATTAAAAGAATTTAGTCAATTAGATCATCCTGCTAAACCTAGATGGCCTTTGGATGAGGATGCTGCTTTTTTGAAAGGTGCTGGAGTAAATTTAGATTAAATAATTAGCTACACTCGCCGCCACCTGAATCATCACCACCTTCTTGTTCTTTTTGCTTTTTAGCCCTTTCCTCATCTTTTTTACCTTTAGGTGTAAGTTCGCAGAGTGAAAAATCTCTTTCACATTCACATTCAAACCACTGGTCATTAACAACACCTTCACCTTTCATTTCAAGATAAATATGAACGCCTGTTTTAGCTCTTAATTTAATTATTTTTCTTGTATCTTTATCTATTTTTATTTTTAAGATTCCGCGTCTCCATTTACCTTGATAAACTTTGCCTTGAAGGTCTATATATTTTCCATTGCCTTTAATTTTATTTCTTTTAACTTTACCTTCATATGTGGATCCATCTGAAAAAGTGAAAACACCAACACCATCGGCTTTACCTTTTTTAATTTCACCTACGTATGTCGCCTTTTCAAATACTAGCTTATTAGCAACTCCTTCAACTTTTTTATCTTTTTTCTGAGTTGTCTTGTCTGTATTATTGGATATTTCATTATTATCATCTTCTTTTGACATTAATTTCATCACACAATCAGCATACTTTTCGGTTCCAGGTTTAAAACCAATATCTGCACATTGAACTTTGGCAGTTTCAATATCTGCTCGAACTATTGTGGTAAGAATTAATATAGAAGATAAAAACAAAAATAAGCGTTTCATCAATTTATTACCCATAAAAAAAATAGTTGTAAATTTCGTGTTTTAATTAATTATAAATTTATTATCACTAATTTTTAAAACAAGTAAATGAATAATTTATATTTTTTTGAAAAAAATTTCAATTTTGCATTTAAATTTTGCATTTAAATTTTGCATATTTCTTTAATATCTTTAAGGTAAATTTTTGAAGATTTTAAGTGTCTCTTGTCAAAAGTAAGGTCATTTAATTCTAGAGTTTCTGGTACTTGAGATATTAGAATTTTACTTATTTTGTTTGTCGTCTGAAAAGAGCTACAAATCAATTTTTCTACTTTATCATTCAATACTTTATCCAATAAAAGCTTATTATTTTTTTTATCTATGGAATATACCCAATAAGGATGCGTAACTATAAATTCAATTTCTATACCAACGTTAGTTGCTGTCTCATTTAATTCGTTAAAATATTTAGTTAAATTATTATAAAATTTATCTTGGTCTGTATTTAAGAATAAGTCTTGCTTTTTTTTATTGTCATACCTGCTTAAAGTAAAATTTTTGTTTAACAAAAAATTCTTAAAAACTATCAACCTATATTTAAAAGAGTTTTCCAAAATTTCATCAAGCTCATAATCTTTTAGAGCTACAAAGTTCTCTGGGTTCCAGTAATTCAAAATTCTATAAATGTCAGTAGAAAAATTAAATGTAACAATTATTTTTTTATGTAAAATTTTTTTGTTCTGGTTGAGAAAATTTATAACTTCATAAGGACCATTATTTGGTGCTGCATAAATAATAAAATTAATTTTTTTATATAAAGTGTTTAAATAGTGTTCTTCAATCTTATCTACATCTAAACCCAATACTTGGCTATCACCAAAGACCTGGATTTTATTATTTGTGTTATCGTCATAAAGTAACCTTCCACCATAATTATCTGTTTTATATTCATATTTAGTTTTTCCCTGTTTTACGCAAAAAGATGCGCTTTGAGGTAAATGTACGTATGATTCATTAAAACCATAGGGTAGAAATGATAAACAAATCTTTGCATTTGAAGAATTGGTAAATAAAATAAAATAAATTAATACAATTAATAAAATGTTTTTAATACCAAAAAGTAGTTTTAAAAAATTTGATCCTGAAAGAAGTTGTTTTGTTTTAAATGAGTTTGCTTCAGCAGAATTTTCATCTGCAATTGAAATGCTATTTGCAGCAAAAGTTGTTGATGATAAAAAACTTTCTATTGGTTTCATAAGACATGCTCTAGATGAATATAAACATTGTTCTATTTTCACAAAAATCAAAAATCAAATGATTTTAGAATATAAAATTAACAAGAAAGAATTAAGTTTCATACCCAATCACATTTACAATAAAGGATATATTTATAAAGATCACTTTATTTTTGAAAAAAAAAAATTAAACGATTTTGCTATATTTATTGGAGCAAATGAAGAAATTGCAGAAAAAAAATTAATAGCTTTCACAGATCATCTTAAAGCACACAAACCTTTGGTACATAAGCAAATTCAAGATATTTTAAAAGATGAAGAAAAACATGCGGAGTATTCACTTAGATTTGCAAAAAAAAATCACGGTTTATTCTCATATAAAATAAAGCTAGCTAAAGAAAAGATACTAAGTTTTTTTAGACATATTTATGCAAACAGCTTAAATAAATTCTCTTTTATATTTAAACCCATCTTAATATCAATCATCATACTAATAAGTTTTGTAGTGTATTTTTTAAATTTAAAAAAAAATATTACTGATGACAATGTAATGAAAAATATTGACCCCAATTCCATAACTTAATATGTATTATATTGGAATATCTGCTTATTATCATGAGTCATCAGTTTTTCTAACAGATAACAATGGTACCGATTGTTTTATTAAAGAAGAATCTTTTAGTAGAATAAAAGGTGATAAAAATTTCCCTCAAAGATGTTTAAAGTTCTTAATTAAAAAATTTGATTTAAAAAATGATAATATTAAATCTATTTGTTTTTATGAGAAACCATTTAAATCATGGTGGGAAATATTTAAATATTCAATCAAAAATCCTTTTGAAAATAGAGATTTTTTAATTCATCATCTAAAAAATTTTAATGAGGGATCAATTTTTTTTTACACAGACATAAATAAACTAATAAATATTTCAAGAAACAAGATTGTTTATTCTTCACACCATCTTAGTCATTGCCTTTATGGTTTATCAGTAATTAAAGATGTTTCTGATTATGTTTATATTACCTGTGATGGTGTTGGTGAAGGAGAAACAATGTCTGTTTACACAATAGATAATAATTTTAAAATTAAAAAGCTTTGGACTAATTTTTACCCTGACTCCATTGGCTTATTCTATTCTACAATTACAGAATATCTTGGTTTTGAAATAAACGAGGGTGAGTTTAAAGTCATGTCTTTAAGCTCGTTTGGAAAACCAATATATGAAAAAGAACTTAAGGAAATTTTTGATATTAATAATTTTAAAATCAACATGGATTATTTTGAATTTCACAAAAACCCGAGCAAATCATTCTCAAAAAAATTATATGATTTATTTGGAGAGCCATACCTAGATATAAGAGAGGAAAAAAATTTTAACAAATATGCAGATATCGCAAGTTCAGCTCAGTTAATTTTAGAACATACGATGAAAAACTTGATCAAAAAAGCTTATGATTTATCAGGTAAAAGGAAGATTGTATTAACAGGTGGTGTCGCCTTAAATTGTAAAATGATTCACAATTTATCTAAACAAAGTATTTTTGAGGAATTAATTGTTCCACCTTCGCCAGGAGACTCTGGATCTGCTGTAGGTGCTGCAAATTTTGCTTTTTTAGAAAAATCAAAAAATAAAACGCTTAATTTTAATAATATTTATCTTGGTCCCGAAAAAAAACTTATCAATAAAAAAGAAAATAAAGATAATTTTTTTTTAAAAGTTAATTTAACCAATGATTATATAATTGAAGCAACGAATAAGTTGATAAATGGTGAAGTAATTGCAACTTACTATGGATCAAATGAGGTTGGGCCAAGATCTCTTGGAAATACTTCTATTTTATGTAATGCTGCAAACCATGAAAGCGTAATTAATTTAAATCTAAATTTAAAAAAAAGACAACATTTTCAACCTTTAGCGCCCATTTTACTTGAAGAAGATTTTGAAAAATATTTTTCAATAAATAAAAGTATTATAAAAAATTTAGAGTGGATGGGAACCTTATGTGATGCTAAACAAACGCTTTATAACAAGTATAACTCTATAATACACGTCGATGGAACTTGTAGAACGCAAATCATTAAAGATAAAAATTCCATCACTTATAAAATTTTGAAAAATATGAAAAATTATGGCTCTGATATATTAGTTAACACTTCTTTTAATATTTCAAAAGATCCAGTTGTGTTCGATTTATTTGATGTTTATGTAAACATGAAAAGAATGAAAATTGAATTTATTTTAATGGATGATGGTTTGTATCAAACTAAAAACTTATGAAAAAATTAATTAATTACTTTTTTTTAATTAATGATTTTAAAAAAAAATATGGATTAATTAAAACTTTATTTTTTTTAATTTTTATCATTTTCATAATACTTTTTTCCATCTTTGTTTTTTTTCAAATTTTTTTACCATTTACCTATATCGCTATATAATTTAAAAGAGATCTTATAAATTATGTCAAAATCATATTGGTTAATGAAATCTGAACCTGATGTATGGTCTATTGATCAACAAATAAAGTCAGGTGCTAAAGGTGCTCCTTGGGATGGTGTAAGGAATTATCAGGCTGCAAAAAATTTAAAAACTATGAAAAAAGGTGATCTTTGTTTTTTTTATCACTCAAATATCGGTAAAGAGATTGTGGGTATTGTTGAGGTCATTAAAGAGCACTACATAGACAAAACTGATAAAAGTGGTCGCTTTGTGGCCGTTACTGTTAAGTTTAAAAAGAAATTAAATAAAGCAGTTACTTTAGAAGATATAAAAAAACGTAAGGAATTGGGCGATTTAGCGTTGATTAAACAGAGTAGATTATCTGTGATGCCAATCGATTATAAAAGCTGGAAAATCATAAATAACATGAGTAGAATTTAAAAAAAAAGTTTTCACATGCCCAAAAAAAAGAAAAAAAAATCTAAAGTAAAAAAAAAATCTTCTAAAAAAGTTAGAAAAAAAACTAAAGTAAGAAAGGTTTCTAAAAAAATAAAAAGAAAGAAGAAAAGCAAAAAAGATAATGATTCCTCTCCCCCTGAAATAATCATAAAAACTAAACCAGAGTGGGTAAAAGCAAGTTTGGCAAATAAAAGCAAGTACCAACAAAAATATTCTCAATCTATCAAAAGTAATGATGATTTTTGGAGGAAAGAGGGAAAAAGAATTACTTGGATAAAACCTTATAAAAAAATTAAAGACGTTAAGTACAGTACTAAAGAAGTAAAAATTAAATGGTATCAGGATGGAACTTTAAATGCTTCTGCAAACTGTATAGATAGACATTTAAAAGACAAAAAAGATAAAACCGCGATTATTTGGGTTGGCGATGATCCAAAAGATAGTCAAAAAATAACTTATAAACAGTTACACCAAAAAGTTTCCAAAGCAGCAAATGGTTTAAAAAAACTTGGAATTAAAAAAGGTGATCGAGTTACAATTTATTTAACCATGATCCCAGAGCTTGCAATTTTAATGTTAGCATGTGTTAGAATTGGAGCAGTTCATTCAATAATATTTGGTGGTTTTTCTGCAGAATCAATTTCGGGTAGAGTGAATGATTGTGAATCAGAGTACATAATAACAGCTGACGAAGGTGTTAGAGGTGGAAAAACTATTCCATTAAAATATACAACTGATGAGGCTCTAACAAGTTGTCCAAATGTAAAAAAATGTATTGTTGTTAAGCGAACTGGAAATTACATCAATTGGAATGAAGAAAGAGATGTTTGGTATCATGATCTAATTAAAGATGTTCCAAGTCATTGTGAGCCAGAAGAAATGAATGCTGAGGACCCATTATTTATTTTATATACGTCGGGCTCTACTGGAAAACCAAAAGGAGTTCTTCATACAACTGGTGGGTATATGGTTTACGCATCAATGACTCATCAATATATTTTTAATTATAAACCAAAAGATATCTATTGGTGCACTGCTGATATTGGATGGGTAACTGGACATAGTTATATTATTTATGGACCTCTTGCTAATGGTGCAACTACAATAATGTTTGAAGGAATTCCAAATTACCCTGACACTTCAAGATGGTGGCAGATCGTTGATAAGTATAAAGTTAATATTTTCTACACTGCTCCCACAGCAATTAGAGCTTTAATGCGTGAAGGTGATAAACCAGTCAAAAAAACTTCTAGAAAATCTTTAAAATTACTTGGCACTGTTGGCGAACCAATCAATCCTGAAGCTTGGATGTGGTATTACAAAACAGTTGGAAACTCTAAGAGCCCGATTGTAGATACTTGGTGGCAAACTGAGACAGGAGGAATACTGATTGCTCCACAAACTGGAGCTATTCCATTAAAACCTGGTTCAGCAACCAAACCTTTTTATGGAATTAAGCCTGTCATTGTTGATAAAAATGGTAAAGAGATAAAAGGTGCAGGTGAAGGAAGACTTTGTATTGCTCAATCATGGCCAGGTCAAATGAGAACTGTTTACGGAGACCATCAAAGATTTATCGATACATATTTTTCTCAGTTTAACGGAAAATATTTTACCGGTGATGGATGTAGAAGAGATAAAGATGGATATTACTGGATCACAGGGAGAGTTGATGATGTAATAATTGTATCAGGACATAATTTGGGTACAGCTGAAATTGAAAGTGCATTTGTTGCTCATCCAAAAGTTGCTGAAGCAGCAGTAGTTGGTTATCCACACGATATTAAAGGAAATGGTTTGTATTGTTATGTTACTTTAAATGCAGGAGAAACTGAAACTGGAGATCTTGAAAGAGATTTAAAACTTTGGGTCAGAAAACAAATTGGACCACTTGCAACTCCTGACTTTATACATTTTACCCCAGGTCTTCCAAAAACTAGATCAGGTAAAATAATGAGAAGAATTTTAAGAAAGATCGCTGCAAACGAACATGGACAGTTAGGTGATACCACTACTTTGGCCGATCCAAGCGTTGTGGATAGCTTAGTTGATAATAGGAAAAATATTTAAAACTGAACTAAGTTCTGAAATTCTTGTTTAATCACATCCCACTTTAATATCATAGAATTTAAGACAATTTTACGATCTAAAGTTTTTAATTCTTCAGCAATTGGTGCCCATTTATATAATGAGAGCGCACTTGGATTAAATGGTAAATCTGTATAATAAATATCCCAGTTAATATTTTGAAATCTGTTATCAAAATCTATTCTAGCTTGATCAACAATATCTAATGGCATTTTATTAGAAATTTCATCATCTAAAATTTTATTAAAAATCTCTTTTGCCTTATCGGTGTCTTGAAAATTGAAATTAACTCTCAAATAAGAAAAAGTAAAAAGTGATAAATCTTGAAGTGCAACGGAATAAATATTCCATTTAGCAAGATTAACTGAACCCATGAATTTATCATTTTCAAAATGAAGAACATATCGTGTTCCCATTCGAGTTTTTAAATAATTGTACAAAGTTACTTGCGTAACCCATGCAGATTTAGTTTGGATAAAGGTTTCAAGTTCATCTAAATTCTTAATTTTTTTTTTAGGAATGAATGCTTTAAACATTGCAAACAAATATGTCTTAAAATCCGTTGTTGTTAGATCTTTCCAAGTTAACTTGTATTTTGACATAATTTGCCCCGTATGTGGCATTTATACCTTAAAAAAGTCAGTAAATAAGTACCTATTATGGTTAAATTTAGGTCTTTTCAAAAGCCTCATAATGGTTATGGTTTTGCCAGTTATAACTAAATAGAGAGGTAAATATGTCAAATCAAGAAAAACATTGGGAGAAATCCAGAGGTTTGCTGATGATTACGTTAGCAATCTGGTTTGTATTCTCAATTGGCATCTTCCTTTTTGGAGCTGAAATGAACGAGGTCACAGGACCTTTCGGTTATCCGTGGACATATTGGTTTACATGTCAGGGATCTCTTGGAGCTTTCGTAATCCTAATTTTCTGGTTTGCGAATAGACAAGAAAAAATCGACGAAGAGTTCGGCTTTAGCGAAAGAGAGGATGAATAATGAAAAGTACTAATTTCATTGATAACTTGCCTAAAGTTTATGGAATCTATACCGGAGGGTTTATAGGTTTTATAATTTTAATGGCAATTGCAGAACAGATGGGTATGACTGCTAAGGCGATTGGTATCGCTTTTGTGGCATTTACTGTATTCATCTATGCATTAATCGGTTGGCTATCACGAACAGCTCAAGCAGATGCATATTACGTAGCTGGAAGACAAGTACCAACAGTATTCAACGGAATGGCCACGGCAGCAGACTGGATGTCTGGTGCTTCATTCGTTGCAATGGCTGGAGGTATTTACTTTAAAGGTTACGGTTATATGGCTCTACTTGTAGGTTGGACTGGTGGTTACGTGTTAGTTGCATCTTTATTAGCACCATACTTAAGAAAATTTGGCTGTTACACAGTTCCAGATTTTATAGGTACAAGATACGGTGGTAATTTAGCTAGGTTTAGTGCGGTAGTTGTTTTAACCGTTGCTTCATTTACTTATGTAACAGCACAAATTAACGCTACAGGTACTATTGCATCTGTTGCACTTGATATCCCATTCCAATACGCAGTTTATATTGGACTAATAAGTATCTTATTATGTTCAATGTTAGGTGGTATGAGAGGGGTAACTTGGACACAGGTTGCGCAATATATCGTTCTAATTATAGCTTACTTACTTCCAGTATTCTGGATCAGTAACAAAATAGGTGCGGGTTTCTTCCCTCACTTCATGTTAGCTGATGAAGTAGCTAGAATTGGTGAGTTAGAAGCACAGTTTGGTTTTGTTAAAAACTCAGCTGCTGATCTAGCAACGGTACCTAAAGGGTTAGCAGGAATAACTAAAGCTCACTCTGCAGTTAACGCTACACCATGGGCATTTATTTCATTAGCATTGGCGATGATGATGGGAACAGCATCGTTACCTCACGTGATGATGAGATATTTTACTACTCCAAGTGTAAAAGCAGCTAGAAAATCAGTAGGTTGGTCACTATTCTTTATCTTCTTACTTTATTCTTCTGCTCCAATGTTAGCTACACTATCTAAGTTATCTTTATTGGATCCAAATTTATCTACGGGTATTATTGGTAAATCAATAACAGATGTTCAAGCGATAGATTGGTATCAAAACTGGAATGCAGCAAACCTAATGTTTGTCAGCGACTTTAACGGAAATGGAACTGTTGAATTAAACGAGTTCTTCATGGGTGGTAAGGCCGTTGTGTTAGCAACACCAGAGATAGCTGGATTACCTTACGTAATCTCAGGTCTGGTTGCCGCTGGAGGTATGGCAGCTGCCATGTCAACAGCCGATGGTTTGATTCTAGCAATTGCAAACGCTATATCACATGATGTTTATTATAAGATCATTGATCCAAAAGCGGAAACTGCAAAACGACTAGTTGTTGCAAGGGTATTACTTGTAGTAATTGGTTTTGCTGGAGCAACGATTGCGGCAATGGAGATCCAAGGTATCTTAGGTTCGGTTATCTGGGCATTTGACTTTGCGATGTCAGGATTGTTCTTCCCACTTGTACTTGGTGTATGGTGGAAAAGAGCTAACAGACAAGGTGCTATTGCTGGTATGTTAGGAGGTCTAGCTGCTGGTACTTGGTACTTAGTTTGGGTACGAACTGGTGGAAGTGGATTCCTAGGAATTACTCAATTAACATTTGGTATCTTCGGATCAGCTGTTAGTTTGGTTGCAATGGTGGTTGTGAGTTTAATGACTCAAGAGCCCGACAAAGCAACTCAAAAAATGGTTGATGAAGTACGTGTACCAAGTGGTAAAACAATTCTTGGAAAACAGTAAATAAACTTTATAAGGGGGCGATTAATTTCGCCCCTTTTCTTTCCTTTCTTTTTCAAATATAAATCTTAAATGTCAGCAAACTTTCATCCGTTTATATATTTTATTGATTATTTTTTTGGCATAATCATGTGGACATTAATTGGTAGAGTTGCAATGAACATTTTTCAAAGAGAAGACTCTCAATTCTTTTTTATGAGAGTATTTGTTAAATATACGAATCCTTTAATCAGACTATTTAAACCGATTACTCCATCATTTATTATAGGTCCTCTAGTACCCTTATATGTGGCTTGGTTCTTTTACATGATTAGATTTTATTTAATGCCTTGGATCTTGGGCTATTCTGTTATGGGTATGCTATCATTTCCTCTTGAAAGTGAAATATCGAGACAAATTTATCAATTTTTTGATTCAATTAAATTTTAAAAATTGATACTAGTAAATCTAGTTATCAATGAAAAATATACAAATTTCACCCTCAATTTTATCTGCTGATTTTAGTCAATTAGGTGATGAAATTAAAAGATTAGAGGAAGGTGGTGCAGATATGATCCATGTAGATGTCATGGATGGTCATTTTGTTCCAAATTTAACTATCGGTCCCCCAGTTATTAAAGCACTTCGAAAGCACTGCTCTTTAAAGTTTGATGTACACTTAATGATTTCACCAGTGCATAAATACATAGAAGCATATGCGAACGCTGGAGCAGATATAATTACAATTCACCCAGAAGCCACTCAAAACTTGGGGGAGTCAATTAAAATGATTAAGGATTTAAAAAAAAAGGTCGGAGTTTCTCTTAATCCAGAGTCAAAAATTGAATTAATTACTGAATTTTTAGATCAAATAGATTTAGTTTTAATCATGAGTGTAAATCCAGGATTTGGTGGTCAAAAATTTATGCCAGAAGTACTCGATAAAGTTAAACAACTTAAAAAAATTCAACAAGAAAAAAATTTGGCCTTTGATATTGAAATAGATGGTGGAATAAATTTTAAAAATTGCAAAATTGCTATTGAGGCTGGGGCAAATATTCTTGTTTCAGGCACAACTGTATTCAAAAGTAATGATGGAGATATAAAAAAGAATATTAATTTATTAAAACTAAAATAAGTTAATGATTAATGCAAATTTGTTAGGTTTTTTGAGCCAATTCTATTTTGGTTTGAAGAATAATTTTAAAAAAATTTATCAAAATTCCAATTTTTACGAAAAAAAGATTTCAAAAACTTTTGATAATAATTTTCAGTATAAGCCAAGCCCTCACCTACTATCTTCAATTATAAAATATCAAAATAAAAAATACCGAATTGAAGATTTTGCGATTGAGTCTATTTGGCAAAATAAAATGAGCACAAAAGACTATGAAAAATTAAATAGTTTTTTTTGGTTTTTCAGTCTTGATTTAAAATCCTCAAAAGAAACTACACAGTCAGTCATTAAAAAATGGATAAATGAGAATGGTAAATATAACAAAAATAGTTGGGAATTTGATTTAACTTCTAAAAGAATAATTGCATGGTTGTCTAATCATCAACTTACGTATCAAGATAGTGATAAAGAATATCGTTTAATGTTTGATCACATGATTCAAAAGCAAACTAATCATTTATTAAATGAAATTAAATCCTCAAATGTATTTGAAAATAAATTAATTGGTTGTTCTGCAATAATTTTAACTGGATTAGCTTATAAAAACCAAAAAAACTATGTTGAAAATGGATTGAGTGTTTTAAAAAATTTAATTAAATCCTCAATTGACAACCAGGGCTTTACAAAATCAAGAAACATAAAACAGTTAGTCTTTTATCTAAAATATTTTATCTTAATAAGAGAGTGGTTCAAAGAATCTCAAAATGTTATTCCTGAATATATAGATGAAACAATACATTATTTAGGATCAAGTTATGCTTTTATCTGGAAAAATATTGGTTCTGATGTTTTCTTTAATGGTAATTACCATTCAGAAAATAAGGAATTTGATCAATACCTAAAAAGATTTGGTTATACTTTTAAAAATGAAGTGAACGAACTTGGTGGATACGCAATTCTGAAAAATAAAAAAATTATTTTAGCTATGGATGTAGGATCAAGCCCAAGCAAAAACTTTTCTATAGATTATCAGTACGGCGCCTTATCTTTTGAGATTTTTTCAAATCAAAAAAGACTAATAACTAATGCAGGCTATTTCTCAAGCAAAGGTAATAAATTAAATAAACTTTCTAAGAGCACAGCTCTTCATAGTACGTTGATTGTCGAAGATTTTTCTTCATGCTTGTCTAAAAAAATTAATAATAATATTTTAGTTGAAAAAGGAATTAAAGTTTCAAAAAAGAATATTGTATATGAAAATAATTATTGGAAAGTTTCAGGTTCACACGATGGATATTTGCAAAAATTTGGTACAATTCATGAAAGGGAAATGGAATTTTATCCAGAACAAAACAAGTTTATTGGATACGATAAAATATTAAGAAAAAACCCCAATAAAGAGATTAAATTTGATATTAGATTTCATCTTGATCCAAAATCCAAAGTGATGAAAACCCAAGATAATAAATCTATACTTATTGAATTAGAAGATGAAGGTTGGAGATTCAGTTGTGATAAATTAGATATAAATATTGATAATAGCCTATATTTCGGTAATAAAAATTCATACAAAGATAATCAAAATATTTTTATTTCTGGAATGAACAAAGAAAATGAGCAAATTATAAAATGGGAAATAATTAAATTATAATGAAAATAAAAACAGCTCTCATTTCTGTATCAGATAAAAAAAACCTAAAACCTATTTTAAATGCGTTAAAAAAATATAAAGTAAAAATTATAAGTTCTGGTGGTACCTTTAGAGAAATTAAAAAATTAAAGTTTAAATGTATTGAAGTGTCAGAATTTACAAATTCATCAGAAATTTTAGAAGGAAGAGTAAAAACTCTTCACCCTAAAATACATGCTGGAATTTTAAACAAAAGAAATAATAAATTACATTTGAAAGATTTAATGGTTAATAATTTTGAGAATATAGATTTAGTTATCGTTAATTTTTATCCATTCGAAAAAACACTAAACAATACCAACAATCATAGCAAAATAATCGAAAACATTGATGTTGGAGGCCCTACCATGGTTAGATCTGCTGCAAAAAATTATAAGGACGTAACAGTGATTACTTCCTCTGAACAGTATGCTGAATTAATAGATGAACTTAATAAGTATAAAGGATCTACATCCGTGCACTTTAGGGAAAAACTATCAAGAATTGCTTTTACTGAAACTGCTTATTACGACTCTGTAATTTCAGATTATTTTAATAAAATAACTCATACAAACTTTCCAAAAAAAAAAGTGTTGCATGGAAACTTAATTGAAACACTCAGGTATGGTGAAAATCCTCATCAAGAAAGTGGAATTTATTCAAAAAAATCAGAAATGGATATTAAACAAATCCATGGAAAGCAGCTTAGTTATAATAATTATAATGATATTTTTGCAGCATTAGCAATTTCAAAATCACTTCCAAAAAATATTGGAACAGTAATTGTTAAACATGCAAATCCTTGTGGTGTTTCGATCAAGAAGAACTGCCTTGAAAGCTACAAATCTGCTCTAGCTTGTGACCCTGTTAGTGCTTTTGGAGGTATAGTTTCCTGTAACTTTAAAATAACTAAAATTTTAGCTCTTGAATTGAGCAAGCAATTTCTTGAGGTAATTATCGCTAATAACTTTGACTCTAGTGCTTTAAAAGTATTAAAAAAAAAGAAAAATTTAAGATTAATAGATGCTTCCGCTTATTCAATTAATAATAGTTTAAAATATGTATCAGCAAATAATGAAATTTTAATCCAATCTGAGGACCTTAAAAAATTCACAACTAAAAATTTCAAAATTGTCTCAAAACAAAAACCAACTACCAAAGAAATGAAAAATTTAATTTTTGCATTCAATGTTTGTAGACATGTAAAATCAAATGGGATTGTTCTTGCTACAAATGAGACAACTGCTGGTATTGGCTCAGGACAACCCAGTCGATTAGATAGTTGTAAAATAGCTATCGATAAAATGAAAAAATTTTCAAAAAAAAATGAAAATTTGGTTGCAGCTTCAGATGCTTTTTTTCCATTTGTTGATGGTATAGAAAAATTAGTACAATCAGGAGTGCAAGCAGTGATCCAACCATCAGGATCAATAAGAGATAAGGAAATAATTAAGTTTGCAAATGATACAGATACAGTCTTAGTATTTTCTAATACAAGACATTTTAGACACTAATAATTTTATCTATTTTTGCAGCCAGAATAAAATCATTTTCAGAAAGTCCTTTTATAGCATGAGTAGTTACTTTTATTTCAGCGTATCCCCACCCAAAAGAAATATCGGGGTGATGTCCCTCTTTCTCTGAAACCTTACCAACCTCATTTACAAAATCTTGACTTTTTAAGAAATTTTCAAATTCAAATTTTTTAGATAGGAAAAATATTTCTTCTTTATTTTTTGTGATTTCCCAACCATCAACTTTTTTTTGATATTTATGAATTTCAGATATATCGAAAGGCATTACACCTCCCTCACAAGGAACACATTTTTTATCTAAAAGATCACTCATAAATCAATCAATACATAAATTCTTTTTTTCGAAATTCAACCTGATTTAACATCTTTTCACTAATATATTGGGAATTAAATGTCTCAAGACCAATCTGTTTATATGATTGATCACCTATTTCTTTTGCATAGTTTAACCATTGATTTATTACTAAAAAGTCTGAAATTGACATACCAGAAACTGTATTGTTGATTTTTACAGTATTGAAATTTTTTTTTATTTTTACTTTTTGCTCAATTTTTTCCCATTTTTTTGGGTAATCCATAAAATTAATGTCTTTTTTATCAACAATATTAAAGTTAGAGAATGATTTATAAAACTCAGAACATCCTCTTTTAATAGAAACCTTGTATTTTAAATTCAAATTTAATATTGGCGTTATATCTTCTAAAATATTTTTAGCCTCTTCAACATTTGAACAATATATAATCCCTTTATACAAACCAGATACTTCGTCCCGCAATTCAACCATACATTTTCTCTGATTATTTTTAGATAATTCTAGCCGATCAAAAACAAAAAATAACTTTATAAGATCTATTACATTTTCGGGTTCAATCTGTATTTTAAAACAATTAAAACAAAATTTTGGAATTATATTCGAATTATTAAAAACTTCATGGTGTCTTACACAATTTAGATCTAAAGTATTTCTCCTATAAGACTGCGTTTCTATAAATTCTAAATTTTTGAAATTATGATCGTAATTGTTCATAATTTTGTAAGATTCTTTTAATATATAGCTTAAATTATTTATCTTAAGTAAGTCTTTAAATGTAAATTTTTTTTGAATTTGTTTTAAATTATTATTTGCAATAATTAGAGGATGATTATTGTTTGTAGAATAATAAGTAAGTAAATATATTAAGCTTTTTTTTGCAACAGGGTTATCTTTTTCTAATTCAAGCGTTTTAATAAAACTATTTACTGCATCTTTGTAGTGACCCAGGCTAGAATAAACTAAACCTAAATTATTATAGGCATTTATGTATTGGGAGTTAATCTCAATTACTTTTTTAAAATTTTCGATTGCTTTTTCTTTTTCACCTTGCTTTTGAAGTAAAATTCCAAGATTATTGTATGAATGAAAAAATACTGGGTCTGCTTTGACAGACTTTTTGTAATTTTTTTTGGCTACTTCAGTTTCTTCAAGCTGTTCATATATCAAACCAAGATTATAATATACAATTGCTAAATTGGGATTTATATCGATAAGCTTTTTATATTGGCTAATTGCAACTTTAAAATTTTTTTTTTTTTGATTTTGAAAAGCTAGATTAAATAACTCTTTAACATCTAATTGATTATTTTCATTCATTTTAATTTAACCATTAAAAACTAAGCATAAAAAAGCTATCTAAGTCTAGTTAAATGGAGCGGGCAAAGGGGGTCGAACCCTCGACCTTCTCGTTGGCAACGAGACGCTCTACCACTGAGCTATGCCCGCTTGTTAAAAAGAGATTATAAATAGAGGGTTTTTGAAATGCAAGCAATAGTTAAAATCGTTAAAATGAAACTGATCTGTAGCTAAATTTGTGTACATAGTTTTTTCAATGCTATAATGGATAATGATTAATTTTATTGAACCAGAAACGCCAATTCAAATTTGTGACATTGGAGCTAGCCCTATAGATAAAACAGATTTTATAGAAGAATTGTTAATAAATACGAAGAGCAATTTAATTGGGTTCGAACCTAATAATAATGAATTTCAAAAACTAGATAAAAACAGTCTAAAAAAAAAATATTATGATTTTGCTATTGGAGATGGAACTGAAAAAATATTAAATATTTGTAAAGCTGTTGGGATGTCTTCTTTTCTAAAGCCGGATTTAAATTATTTAAAAAATTTTTATGGATTTGAAGAGTGGTCTAAAATTATTAATAAAATTAAAGTTAAAACAAAAAAATTGACAGATATTAAAGATGAAATTGATTTTTTAAAAATTGATGTTCAAGGATATGAGAGTGAAATTATAAAGTATGGTAAGGATAAAATTAAAGAGTGTTTAGTAGTTCAGCTTGAAACATCACCTACTCCATTATACAAAGACGAGGCAACATTTGCATCTACAATTGTTCAACTTGAAAAATTAGGTTTTTCTCTTCATATGTTTAATAATATAAACACTAGAAGCTTCAAGCCTACCATTATATCTAAAAATCCATACACCGGTTTGCATCATCTTTTTCAATTAGACTGCGTTCTAATTAAAAATTTTAAAATTATTGAGTCCTATAACGTTGATGATCTAAAAAAACTTATTCTAATATTATTTCATTCTTTTAAATCTTATGATTTAGTTGATTATTTGGTAAGATTATTAGACAAAAAAACTAATAATAAAAATATTAATAAATTCAGAAATATTCTTTCAAAAACTAAAATAGAAAAAAAATACTAATTTCAAATAACTTGGGACAAAATGTGATCATCAGTGTGGCCAAAAACATGCATATGTCGAATAAGGATTGATTAGTCTTGTAAAAGGAACGTGGACTACCTTGTTAGCAACGAACTACTCTACCACTGAACTATACCCAAACGTTCAATAAGCATTGAAGTATTAGCTTTTATCAAATTTAGTAAGAGACAAAATATTATATTCATTTTTTAGTAACCAAATTCTTTAAGATCATCTTTAAATGTTTCACTTAGTTTTTTAGCAAAATCTTTATCTAAGATTGTTTTCCAATCATTCTCTGGTCCTAAGTTAAAAAAAGTTAACATCTTCTTTTTTTTTTTAGAAAAGATTGCCTCTGCAAATCCTTTTTCTTTTTCATTTTTTTTTAACTTACTAAATGAAGTTGAATTGACTGAATTTTTTAATTTTTTGATATTTAATTCATTTTTTTGGTTGCTAGTTAAATTTATAAATTGAATAACTTCTTTTGTAACTTCATATGTTTTTAATAATAAGTCCTCATATCTTACAATTTTAATTGGTATATCCTTTTGGATTTTCCAGGATTTATAATGGTTTGACCATGAGCTAATAAATTGAAAATTACCATAATTATTGTCACCTCTGTTGTCATAAATATATTTTTTATGATTAGTCATCCATGCTAATGAATCTTCATAATTTAACTCATAATGATTGGATAAAGAAGTGATTACATTTCTAGGATCCCTAATTATATAGATACAACCCAAAGAATTCTCTTTATTAGTAAAAGGTCTATTATTAATTTTTCCATAAACATTATGAGTTTTAAAAAATCTAATTTTTTTATCATAATTAATTTTTTCCTGTGCCTTTATCCAATATTTGGTCGTACCGACTACATTTTTAGTATCGAGTGGGAAATCTTTAAAATAATCTTTTTCGGGGAATTGACCTATATTTTTAATTAAATCATTATGAAAAATACCATCTTTTGAATAATAGTATGAACTAATTAGAGTCCTAAGCCAAGTATTTCCACTTTTGGGGTATGAGGCAATCCAAAATATCATTTTACTAAATAATATAGTTTAATATTATTTTTTTTGTTACAGTTATTTAATGAAAAATTTACCAAAAATAGTTCCTGTTTTTCCTTTAAGTAATTTCATTATGTTTCCTGGTACATCTGTACCATTAAATATTTTCGAACCAAGATACATTGATATGATCAACGACAGTATGAAATCAGATAAATTTATTGGTATGATACAGCCAAAAAAAATAAATGACTCTTCTAAAAACATTCCTAATTTACATAAAGTTGGATGTTTGGGAAAAATAACAAGTTTTAAAGATACAGAAAGTGGAAACTTTTTAATTGAACTTAAAGGGGTAATAAGATTTGAGACTAAAGGAGAGAGAGATACAAAAAAAAAATATCGTTCGTGTGAAGTTGATTACTCTCCTTATTTGAGTGATCTAGAAATTAACAATGAAGATCTCAAATTTACAGACTTGGAGCTAATTTTTAAAGATCTAAAATCTTTGTTTGAAAAAAGAGGTTATGTAATAAATTGGAAGGCTCTAGAAAAGCAAAAACTAGATGAAACAATTAACGCCCTTGCGATGGCCTCACCATTCTCATTGGAGGAAAAACAAGTTTTACTTGAAGCTGAAAACCTTAGTACAAGAAAAAATAAAATAGCTGAGATATTAAGTACATATTCTCATGATGTTTTTGAAAACACAACACTTCAGTAACTAAATAGTAATTCCTTTGTCAGCAAAATTAATTAACAATCTATTTATATAAGGATTTTTGGCAATAATTTTTACAGACTTACTTAAAGCATTATTGTTTATTTTTCTCTCAAAATTAAAAAATTCATAAACCATATCTACACCGTTTGAAAAAATATAGTTCTTATGTTTTATAGTATCTTCAAATTCTTTATTGACTAAACTATCTATAGGTAGCCCCAAAGCTTGCTTATTTTTTATTATATCTAATAGAATTCTTATATCTCTAAGGGTCATATTAAATCCTTGGCCAGCTAATGGATGGATTCTATGAAGAAGATCACCAAATGCTAAAATATTTTTGTAATAGTATGACCGTAAATTGAATGATTTTAATTCAAAAGAATCTATTTTTTGAATATTTTTTATTTTATATTTAAAATTATAGTATCTGATAATGTCTTCAATTTTGTCTTTTTTTTTATTTTTAGCTTCATGTATCGAATAAACGACAGAAGTTTCATTATTTGATATTGGAAGGAATGCCATTGGACCTCTCTTGGTGAAAATTTGTGTAGCTATATCATTTACGATAGCATGATGTTTAATTATTGCTGTATAGGCGAAACATTCATATTTTTTAACAATTCTTTTACTAAAATATTTTTTAGTGATAATGTTAGAATAATCGGTATTAATTATAAGATCATAATTTTTTAGAAAACTTAAATTTTTATTAAAAGGAATTTTATTAAAGTATTTATTCTTGGATAAACTTTTTTTTAGTAATTGAAATAAATTGTCATTTTTTAAAATTGAAAATAGCTCTTGATTTTGATTTTCAAAATTTATTAATTTTTCTTTTTTTAAATTATCTGTAAAAATTTCTATTTTTCTTAATTTCCAAATAATTTTACTAATATCAATGATATTATTATTAAAGAATTCAACATTAGCTTTTGAAACTCCAATTGTTCTTGATTGATTAAGTCTTTTAATTTTTTTTTTAGTTATTAAATCAACCTGTATATTCTGATTGACTAAAGCTTTCGCTAAAGTGAGGCTTGATAGCCCATTACCTATTATAGAAACTTTCATATTATTTTTAATTTTAACAACAAAAATTAGATGATACAAAGTGATTAAATTGATTCATATATGGATATAAAAAAAACAGCCAATTTATTAGTTAATTTTGCCATAAAGCGTCTCGCAGAAATTTTTGGCATATTTATTTTTATAATTGGAAGCTTACTGCTTCTTGCTTTAATCACATACTCTCCTGAAGATCCTAACTTTGTATTTCCTAATAATAGAGAAATTGAAAACTTATTAGGTTTCCAGGGTAGTTTTATATCAGATTTGTTCTTTCAATCAGTGGGACTAGTCTCTTATTTAATATCCCTAACTTTTATTTTAACTGGTGTTAACATATTTAGATTTAAAGAATTTTTTCTGCTAGTAGAGAATGTTTTTTTTATTATAGTTTATTGTATATTTGGAACACTCTTTTTAAGCCATTTTTATTCTGATGCTTTTACACTTTATATAAATGGGAATGGTGGTTTTGTTGGAAATTATTTTAATCAAACCTTTTTAAATTCGTTAGTTCAAATTCATGAAACAACTTCTTTTTATATTTTAATTTTTTTAATATCTTGCCTGTTCTTGATTAGTATAAATTTTAATCCTATTAAATTTTACAATTTATTTATGAAAATTTTTAAATATTTCTTAAAAAGAGAAGAAAAAAATTACACTAATAAAAGTGAGATTATAAATGAATATATTCCTCAAGATGAAATAAAAAATCTTATACAAGAAGACCTACCATTTATAAAAGCTGAAAACAAAATTAGTGAAAAAATAAAATTTAAACTTCCAAATATTGATTTATTGAGAGTTCCATCTAAAAAAGAAAGAGAAAATTCTGATCAAAATGAAACAAATAATTCTGGGTTTTTAGAAAAGATTCTTTTAGATTTTGGTGTAAATGGTAGTATAAAAAAAGTCAGTCACGGTCCAGTAGTAACTTTAAATGAGTTTGAACCAGCCGCAGGTGTTAAAGTCTCTAAAATAATAAATTTATCAGATGATATAGCGAGAAATACCAGTTCAGAGTCCGCTAGAATTGCAACCATACCTGGAAGTAATACGGTGGGAATAGAGCTACCAAACAATTCAAGAGAGAATGTTTATTTAAGTGAAATTTTAAATAATGCTGATTTTAAAAAAAAAGATATAAAATTACCAATTGCATTAGGGAAAAATATATCAGGTAAGCCAATAGTTGGTGATTTATTTTCTATGCCTCACTTGCTGATTGCCGGAACTACTGGATCTGGAAAGTCAGTTTGTATTAACACAATCATCTTGTCACTGCTTTATCGACACACACCTGATAAATGTAAATTTATTTTAATTGACCCAAAAATGCTTGAGCTTTCAACTTATGAAGGAATACCACATTTATTGTGTCCTGTAATAACTGAAGCAAAAAAAGCTGCCTCTGTGCTTGGTTGGGTAGTTAAAGAGATGGAGAACAGATATAGGCTGATGACAAAAGAAGGTGTTAGAAATATTGATGGATACAACGCAAAACATAAACTGCCGATGCCTTATATAGTTGTGGTTGTTGATGAAATGTCAGACTTAATGTTAGTAGCTGGTAAAGAAATTGAAAATTATATTCAAAAACTCTCTCAAATGGCAAGAGCGGCTGGTATTCATATCATTATGGCAACACAAAGACCAAGTGTTGATGTAATTACAGGAACTATCAAAGCAAATTTTCCTACAAGAATATCTTTTCAAGTCACATCAAAAATAGATAGTCGAACAATACTTGGGGAACAAGGAGCTGAACAATTACTAGGAAAGGGGGATATGCTTTATATGTCTTCCGCTAACAGGATAGTTAGAATTCATGCTCCTTTTGTTTCAGATAATGAAATCGAAAAAATAAATAATTTTTTAAGATCACAAGCAGAACCAGACTATGTAGATGAAATATTAAACTTTGCTGATGAGAAAGAAATTGGAGATAGTACTAATCAGGGTGATAAAGATGAACTTTATCAACAAGCTTTAGAAATAATAAGGTCAGAAGGTAAAGCCTCAACTTCTTTTTTACAAAGAAAGCTACAAATAGGCTACAATAGAGCTGCAAGAATTATTGATATGATGGAAGCTGATGGCATAGTTAGTAAAGCTAATCATGTTGGTAAAAGAGATGTTCTTTAATGTTAAAATACCTTGTTATCTTTATATTTCTAATTTTAATAACAAACAGCAGTGCAAGTAATAAAGAAAAAATTATTCAAAATTTAAATAATACAAAAAATTTTGATTTTAATTTTGAACAAAACATTAATGGAAAAATTGAGAATGGAAATTGTACAATTAAATATCCAAAAAAAATTTTTTGTGAATATGCTAAAAGTAATAATAAAATTTTAGTGTCAAATGGTAAATCTTTAGTTATTAAAACTATAACAAGTTATTATCGATATCCACTCGTTAAAACTCCTTTAAACTTTATTCTAGATAAAGAATTCTTAATAAATAAAATTAACGTTTCAAAGGAAAGAATTGTTGATGGAACTTTAATCAATTATAAAATTAAAGAAAATGATATTGAAATTAATGTTTTTTTTAACAAAGAAACTTATGATTTAATTGGATGGCAAAATATAGATGTATATCAAAATTTTAATATAACTTTTATATCTTCAATTCGAAAAAATAGAATACTTTCAAAAAATATTTTTAAACTTCCAACTCAAAATTAAATATTTATGATTTCAGTTTTAAATACTTTCATGCCTCTTGTTATATAATTATTCAAAGCATTTTTATGATCTAAAGTACAAGTATGAACCCAAACTCTATTAATTTTATTTTTAAAAGATACCTTAATAGCTTCTGACAATAAATATGATCCAAGTTTTTTGTTATGGTACTCCTCTAAAATACCTAAATAAGCTATTTCAACTTCTTTTTTCTCTTGATGATGAATTAATTCAAAAAACCCCACCAAATCCTCTTTGTATTTTAAAACATATGTTTTAACATTTTTACCTGAGACGTAGTTTATCCACTGCTCTTCAGTCCAAATTAATCTATCCACCCATTTGTGTTTATTACCAATGTTTTTATAAAAAAATTTGTTTAGCTGAAAATTAATTGGATCTAATAAATTTAAAGAATAGTCATCAGAAGGCTTAGATCGTTGATTTAGATCTTCAAGAGAATTGATTTCTAAGTAATTTCTTTTTACTTCTTGTGTCACTCAACCATTTTTCCGACAATTTCACCTCCAAAGAGATGGAAATGTAAATGAGGAACCTCTTGACCGCCATGTTCATTGATATTAGCTAAAGCTCTATAACCTTTACCTACATCTGTTGAAATTCCAAGTTTTTTTGCAACAATATTTATACCTTTTAACAACCCTACCATCTCTTCAGATGAAGCATTTAAACTAAAATCATCTAAATTAACATATTTCCCCTTTGGGATTACTAAGGCATGAATTTTTTTTTGTGGATTAATGTCATGAAAGGATAAAACAAAATCATCCTCATATATTTTATTACAAGATATCTCTCCTCTTAAAATTTTTGCAAAGATATTGCTTTCATCATAACTCACTTTAAATCCTTGTTTTTTCTTTTAATTAATTCATTCATCACTTCCTCAATTTTTATTCCACTTTTTTCAAGATACATAATTAAGTGATATATAACATCTGCAGCTTCATGAATTTTATTTGTATCTTGTTCTACAGCTTCTATTAACTCATTGATTTCTTCTAATACTTTTTCTTTTGCCAAAGATTTATCTTCTAAAAGCTTGTTAGTATATGAGCCCTCGACAGGATTACTTTTTCTCTCTCTTGCAAGGGTTACGAGATCTTCTAAAATTTTTAACATATCAAATCCTAACAGGTATATCTTTTGAAGCCAAATATTGCTTGGCTTCATTAACTGAATAAGTACCATAGTGAAATATAGATGCTGCTAAAACAGCGCTTGCACCTGATTTTATTCCATCTACTAAGTGATCTAAAGTTCCAACTCCACCAGATGCAATAACTGGAATATTCACCATTGAAGATATTTTTTGCATTAGATCAATATCATATCCTGACTGAGTTCCATCTCTATCCATAGAGGTAACTAACAACTCCCCAGCTCCACAATTCTCCATTTTTGTTGCAAATTCCAAGGCATTTATTCCTGTTGAATTTCTTCCCCCATGAGTAAAAATTTCCCATCCACTTTCGTTTCTCTTTGCATCAATTGCCACAACAATACATTGTGAACCAAACTTTCTTGAACTTTCTTCAACCACTTTTGCATTTTGAACTGCCGCAGTATTAATTGATACTTTGTCTGCTCCACAATTAAGTAATTTATTTATATCCTCAACACTTCTAACGCCACCACCAACTGTTAATGGTACAAAACATTTCTTAGAAGTTTTATCTACTACGGCGTAAATTGTATCTCTATTTTCATTTGAAGCAGTAATATCTAAAAAGCAAATTTCATCTGCACCACCATCAGAATAAATTTTTGCTTGCTCAACAGGGTCACCTGCATCCTTTAAGTCTACAAAATTAATACCCTTGACTACACGACCGTTTTTAACATCCAAACAAGGTATTATTCTTTTTTTAAGCATCTAATTCTTTAGCTAGTTGATCCAAATTAATATCACCATCGTATATAGCTTTACCAACTATAATTCCTTCGATATTCTTATTATTTAATTCTCTAGCCTTTTTAACATCATCAATCGAAGAAACACCACCAGATATTACAACTGGACAATTTGAAATTTCGGCAACTTTGGATGTTTCCTCAAAATTTGGTCCTTGCTTCATTCCGTCCTGATTAATATCTGTATAAATTAATCTAGTGACACCAAAGTCATTTACCTCTTTTAAAAAATCCAAAGTTAATTGATTGGAATTTTCTTTCCAGCCAGATACAGACAAGTATCCATCTTTAGCATCTAAACCTAAGGCAATTTGAATTGGAAATTCTTT
>CACLHJ010000002.1:0-47500 GCA_902606645.1 uncultured Pelagibacteraceae bacterium
TATCCAAGGTTACGTTCATGCAACTGCTCCCAAAGGATTGATAGGAAATAAAATACGATTTTCAAAGATATCTGTTGGTGCTACTGAAAATTTGATAATTGCTGCAAGCTTTGCAAAAGGGTTTACTTATTTAAGTAACATAGCAATTGAGTCTGAAATTAAAGATTTAATTAATTTTTTAAAAAGTATGGGATGCAATATCAAATGGACTGGTAAGCGTTCAGTAAAAATTGAGGGTGTGTCCAAAGTAAAAGACATTACCTACCCAATAATGTTTGACAGAATAGAAGCTGGTACATATTTAATTGCTGCAGCAGTAACAGAAGGAAACCTTAAAATCAAAAATATTATTCCAAAAATTATACAAACAGAAATTGATATTTTAAAAAAAATAGGTGCAAAAATTAGTATTAAAAAAGATGAGGTTCATATAGTGGGCAATAAAAAAATTAAAAGTATTAATATAAAAACTGCGCCATACCCTGGCTTTCCAACTGATTTACAAGCTCAAATGATGGTATTATTGTGTAAAGCAAATAAGCAATCTGTAATTAAAGAAGATATTTTTGAGAACAGATTTATGCATGTTGCTGAGTTGAACCGGATGGGAGCTCAAATATTAATCAAAGGAAATAAAGCAATCGTTCAAGGAAACATAAATTTTGCACCAGCTGAGTTGATGGCTACAGATTTACGAGCATCAGTCTCATTAGTGCTAGCTGCACTTACTGCTAAAGGAAAATCAGTTATTAACAGAATTTATCATTTAGACAGAGGTTATGAAAACATAGAAAAAAAATTAAAAAGGGTTGGTGCAAAAATACGCCGAGTAAATTAATGGAAAGAAAATATTTAGCAAAAATTATTGCAAATGATCAAGAAGGTCTCCAAATGATATCCGCATGCAGCGCTGGCGCAAAGGTTAGGGTCGTTGACATAAAATATCTGTCTTCAAATAAAGTATTTTTGTTGTCTATTGAGAGGACAAAGGTTGAAACTGACCAAGAGGATAAAAAAATTAATAGTATTTGTAGGTTTGATTTTGTTGATAAAGTAAAATCTAAAAATATAGACCAATCAAATCAGGATCTAGTTTTAAATTTAATTGGAATTGATTATTTGAAAAATAATACTGATTATGAAATAAACTTAATTTTTAATAATAATGCTTACATTGCTTTGACTATGGAGACAATTGAAGTAAGACTTGAAGATCAAAATGAAATTACAGATTAATGAAAATACTTAATAGCACTAAAAATAATTTTGATAATTTATTAAATAAGTTACTTTTACAACGAAAAAAGAAAATTCAATCAAGTTCTATTTCCGTAACTAGCATTATTAAAGATGTAAAAAAAAATGGTGATAAAGCTTTATTGAAATATGAGAAAAGATTTAATAAAAACAAAATAATTGTTCCAAGCTCTAAACAAATTAATAATTCTATAAAGTCCTTAAATCAAAATGTAAAAAAAGCAATTGATGTCGCATATAACAGAATTTACAAATTTCATTCACTTCAAAAATTCAAAAATATTTCTTATATAGATAAATTCAAAAATAAACTTGAATATAAATATTTGCCACTAGACTCTGTTGCAATATATGTTCCAGGTTCTTCAGCATCTTATCCATCAAGTGTTTTAATGAATGCTATTCCAGCAATTGTTGCTGGTGTTAAAAGATTAATAATGATTAACCCAGGTTTTAAAGGAAAGCAAAATCCAGCAGTTTTATATGCAGCTAGAAAATGTAAAATTAGAGAAATTTATTCTGTAGGTGGTCCTTCTGCAGTTGCAGCCGCTGCTTATGGAACAAGAAAAATTAAAAAGGTTAATAAAATTGTTGGTCCTGGAAATGCTTATGTGGCTGCAGCAAAAAAAGAAGTTTTTGGAGATGTTGGCATAGAAGGTATGACAGCTGGTCCTTCTGAGGTTACTATCGTTTGCGACAGATTTTCAAATCCTGAGTGGGTTGCAAGCGATCTAATTGGTCAAGCAGAGCATGATAATCTTGCCCAATGTATTTTGATTTCAAAAGATAAAAAATTATTAGAAAAAGTAAACGTGGAAATAATTAAACAATTAAAAAAAATTCCAAGAGCATCTGTGGCTAGAAAGAGTTTAATTAGTAATGGAATTTTAATGTATATAAATTCGGATAAAAAAATAATTGAAATTGTAAATAAAATTGCACCAGAGCACTTAGAATTAAATATTAAAAATTATAAATCTTATGTTTCTAAAATTAGAAATGCTGGATCTATATGTTTAGGAAAATATGCTGTGATGGCTATGACAGATTATAATGTTGGCTCCAATCATGTTTTGCCAACAAATGGATCTGCAAAATATTCGAGTGGAATTAGTGTTAATGAATTTTATAAAAGAATTTCTTACATAAACCTATCAAAAAAGGGTATTGAAAGTCTTGGACCATCAGTTATAACACTTGCAAATTACGAAGGGCTGGTTGGACACGCTCAATCAGTAATAAAAAGAATTAGGAGAAAATAAATTTGTCAAAACAAGACTTACTGGAATTTAAAGGCAAAGTAATTGATCTACTTCCAAATGCTATGTTTAGAGTTAAGTTAGAAAATGGACATACCGTTACAGCTCATACAGCAGGTAAGTTGAGAAAAAACAGAATTAGAGTTCTTCAAGGTGATAACGTGACTGTAGAAATGACACCTTATGACCTAACAAAAGGCAGAATAATCTTTAGAGGTTAAAATCCTGCCTCGGTAGCTCAGGAGTAGAGCAGAGCCCTGAAAAGGCTTGTGTCGGAGGTGCGAATCCTTCCCGAGGCACCACCATCAACTTTTCGTCTTGAAATAATTAAAAAAAAAATTAACCTATTTACTATAATAAATAACAAAAGGACTAAGAAATAAGATGAGTACACTAACTGGTAAAATTAAATGGTATAATGGAAAAAAAGGATATGGCTTTATTGAAAGAGACGACAAAGAAAAAGATGCCTTTGTTCATGCCTCTGCTGTAAAAGATGCTGGAATGAGATATCTTAATGAGGGTGATAAACTTGAATTTACATTAGAAGACGGTCCCAAAGGTCCTTCTGCAGTTAATTTAAAGAAAGTAGACTAATTTCTTTTTAATATTTTAAGGACGTTTTATCTAATTATACTAGATACACGTCCTTACTAAATTAGCTCTTGTGTTATAGTAGTTTTTGTCTAAAAGACTGTTCATGATTATAAATTTTACATTTAGAGAGACTTTAAGAAGTACTCATAGAAATAGCCTACATAGCCTTTAGGCTATTTATTTATAATATAATTTTAAATCCACAGAAAATAATATAAAAACAAGGGATGCCTGGGTGGTGTAACGGTTAGCACGAAAGTTTGTGGAACTTTAAGTTTGAGTTCGATTCTCAGCCCGGGTACCAAAAAATGGATAAAGAAAATAAATTAGTACCTGGATTGCCTTCAGGATTTGAAGATCGTTGGGAAAATAAACTTCTTCTCAAAAAGAAGCTATTAAAAGCTATAGAGAATAATTTTATTAAGTTTGGAGCAGAACCTCTTGAAACCCCTTCGTTTGAAATTAGTGAAAATATTGGATCTTTTTTGGCAGAAGATGAGGCCAATCCTATGTCTGATGTATTCTCATTCCAAGATGGTGAAAAAAGTATTACACTTCGATATGATTTATCAAGCCCACTAGCGAGATTTGTAGCTCAAAATAATCAAGAACTTCCATCAATTTTCAAAAGGTATCAAATTCAAAACGTTTTTCGTAACGAAAAAGCTGGAAACGGAAGGTATAGAGAATTTATGCAAGCAGACTTTGACATTGTTGGTAATGTTGATCCAGCACAGGCAAATGCAGAACTTTGTAATGTAATATCAAGCACATTATCAGATTGTGGTTTAAACAAAGATCAATTTACAATCAATGTAAGTAATAGAAAAATTGTGCAAGGTTTAATTAATGAATTAAAAATATCTGAAGAAAAACAGGTCAAAGTTATTAGAGCTATAGATAAATTGGATAAGCCAGGATTTGGTCTAAAGGGAGTTGAAGACTTATTAAAGAAAGAGAGAAAAGATCAAAGTGGAGCAATTACTAAAGGGGCTGATTTAACTGATCAACAAGCAGCACAAATATTAAATTTCTTAAAAATAAAAGATCTAAAAGAATTAAAACAAACCTTAAAAAATCAATTATCTCAAGAAGGAATAAGTGAATTAGAAAATGTATTTGAGATACTTGGATATGGATCAAATTTAAATCAAGTTAAAACAAACTTTACGATTGTGAGAGGATTAGCTTACTATTCGGACTTTATTGTCGAAACAAACTTGAATTTCAAAGTCACAAATAACAAAGGTAAGGAAGTTGATATCGGCAGCATATGTTCAGGTGGAGCATATGCAAAACTCATATCTAGATTTAGAGGGGTTGATATTCCAGGCACTGGAATAAGTTTTGGAGTTGATAGATTGTTATTTGCTTTAACGCAATTAGATCAGATTAATGTAGAGGGTCAAAAACCAGTTTTAGTATGTGTAATGGATAAAAAATATTTAAAAAATTATTATAAGATGGTTGATCAACTAAGAGATAATAGTATTAATGCTGAAATTTTTTTAGATAGTAAAAAAAATCTAGGTAAACAATTAACTTTTGCAAATAAACGAGAGTTATCAGTTGCAATCATTTGTGGTGAAAATGAATTTAAAGAAAACACTGTCACCATAAAAAATCTAAAAGGTATCAAGGGCGAAAATAACAAAACAATCCCAAAAGAAGATTTAATCAATGAAGTCAAAAAACTTATCTGAAAAAATCCTTAGGTCAGTAAAATCTAAGGGTTTTAAATATATTGAGCTACCATCTGTAATAGAGGCAAATCATATTGTTCAAAGATCAGGAGAGAACTTTAGGAAATTCATGTTTTCCTTTACAGATATAAATGGCAAGGAATTATGCTTAAGACCCGACTTAACAATTGCTTCTTGTTTAAGATATTTAGAGGAAGAATTAAAAGGTAAAGAGAAAATTTTCTATAGTGGTCAGGCTTACAGGAAGGTACAAAATAAAAAAGATTCAATAATAAGAAATCAGGTTGGGTTTGAGATCATTGGATCTAAAGATGAAAAGAATGACGATAAAGAAATCATAAATACTTCTCTAGAGTCTCTACAAAGTATAAAATATACAAAAGGAACATTAACTATTGGGAATGTTGAAATATTTAATTTATTAATTTCAAAACTCAATATCCCAAAACGTTGGAAGTTAAGATTGATAAGGCATTTTTGGAGAGAGAAATATTTTAATGATCTTTTAAAAAGATTAGAAACTAACTCAGATGTAGATCCAACTATTGTTGAGATTGATAAAAAAAGATATTTTAAAATGTTAAAAGAAGATTTATCTAAATTTATTGCAGGAAGATCAATTAATGAAATATTAAAAAGATTTGATAATAAAATTAGGGATCCAAGAGGTGCCAGTAAAGGAAAAAAAGTATCACAGATCATAAAAAATTTTCTTAAAATAAAATGCCCAATTAATAAAGCAGCAGCTGAATTAAATAAATTTTTTAAAAAAAATAAGATTAATCTAGTGGTAGATCAAAAATATTTCCCAACTTCGAAAAATAAAATTTCAAAACTTAATGTAGTTTTCTCTGCTTCTTTTGGAAGGCAATTAGAATACTACACAGGTATGGTTTTTAAAATTGACATTAAATCCAAGTCAAAAAATAGAAATATAATTAATGGAGGCAGATATGATAAATTAATTTCTGATCTTGGCTCTGAAAAACAAATACCAGCAGTTGGGGCTGCTTTAAACTTAAGTAATTAATGACAAAAGATATTATTAGCATTGGAATTCCCAGCAAAGGTAGACTAAGAAAAGATATTTTAAAAATCTTTAAAAAAAATAAGTTGGATCTTATTTCTGAACGTGGTGAAAGAGACTTGTTAGGCTCTATTAAACAATTAAAAAATATTAAAGTTTTGTATCTCCATGCAAGAGAAATTGTTGAAAGACTTGGTGATGGTTCATTAGATCTAGGTTTTTCAGGTTTTGATTTACTAAAAGAAAGTGAAATTAATATTCAAAATAAAATTTATGTTACTAAAAAATATAATTTTGGAAAAGCAACATTAGTTGTGGCAATCCCAGATCCCTGGATAGATGTCCAAACAGTTGCAGATTTAGAGGAAATTGCATTTGAGTTTAAAGATAAAAAGAAAAAAAGATTAAGAGTTGCCACAAAATATCCTAATTTAACTCGAGAGTTCTTATTTTCGAAAGGAGTAACACAATTCAAATTAGTAGGTAGTTTAGGGGCAACGGAGGCCTACCCTTTCACTGGATCAAGTGAGATTATCACAGATATAACTTCAACAGGTGAGACTTTAAAAGCTAACAATCTTCGTATTCTAAAAGATGGAGAAATATTAAAATCCGAGGCTTGTATGATGACATCAAAATCTTCTTTTAAAAATAAAAAAGTTAAAAAATTGGCTAACTTACTTTCTAAGAATTAGATCTTTCCAATAAATTAAAATAATCCTTATAATATCAAGGTTTCTGGCTACAGCATAAAGAGCAATAACCACCCCTATAACAAATATAATTTTTAATATTAAGAATGTTTCCATCAGATAAGTTTTAATAATTAAATATATTAATCATATTTTTGCTATAAAATAAATTATAAGAATCATGGATATAATTTTAGTTGTTTTATTAGTTTTATTAGTAGGGATTGCTTCATCAATTCTTTATCTTAATCTAAAATCTAAGCCAAAGGATGATTATGAAGATAAGGAAGCCGAGGAGATATCTAATTTAAAGAATGAAATACAGAATTTAAAAGATACTCTCAATAATACTATTAATACCTCACTGGGCTCAATGTCCACCTCCTTTAATAATCTATCAACAGGGGTTACAAAAGATATGACTGAAGCCTTGACTAAAGTTGATGAAAAAGTTGGAAACTTTAATCAACAAGTAAAGTTATTAAATCAAAGTCAAGAGGGGATCACCAAAATTTTAGCTGGAGTTAAAAAATATGGAACTCTAGCGGAATTTAGTTTAGATGCATTAATAAAAGATTTATTACCTGCATCTCAATTTATGACAAATGTAAAGATGAAAGAGGATACAAGTGAAAATGTTGAATTTGCAATTAAGCTTCAAGGAGATGTTTTGGTTCCAGTTGATAGTCATTTTCCTGTTGAAAAATTTAAAGCAATTACCGATGGTTATGACGCCGACGATAAAAGAGCTATTGCAGATGCAAGAGCTAAATTAGCAACTGCTTTCAAAGCTAAAGCTAAAAGTGTTAATGAAAAATATATTGTTCCACCAAAGACTACAGATTTTGCAATTGTTTATGCACCGACTGAAAGTTTATATAAAGAATTAACTGAATACCAAGATCCAAGTACTAAAGAATTGTTAACTCAAGAATTAATGAAAAAATATAAAGTTGTAATTTGTGGACCAAATACTCTCTCGGCTTATTTACAATCTCTTCACATGGGTTTTCAGTCATTGAAAGTTCAAAAAGGTGCAACAGAAATATATAACCATTTAAAAACAATCAGTTCAAGATTTGGTAAGCACTTCGATAATATTATTTCACTAAGAAAAAAATTAGAAGAAGCAATGGCTGTTGTAGATAAGTTTGGAACAGATGCTAGATCAATCACAAGAACGCTTGAAAGCATTAAAGATCCTGAACAACTTGAAAAAGCTGTACAAACTGAAAATGTAGAAAAATTTGTCGATCGTTCAAAACAAGCAAATAATTAATTTCAATTTTTCTTCAATAAAGAATATAAGAAATCACATGCAGTGGAATAAGAAATACGATTATCCAAAATCCTCAAGAGCTACAGTAGATGGCATAAGAAGATATTTATTGGGAGAGGCCAAATTACCATCAGTGACTAGTATTCTTGATCAAACTCGTTCTGAAGAGGACAAAGCTGCGCTAGCTAATTGGCGTGAGAGAACAGGCTATAAAGAGGCAGAGGCAATTACAAAAGCAGCAAGTAGTAGGGGCTCTCATATGCATAATTATTTAGAGTCTTACCTTTTAGGAAGAGAAAACTTAAGTTTTTTTGATGATAACGAACAATATAAATTAATGGCCAAAGAAATTATTGAAAAAGGATTGAATAATAGATTGGAAGAAATTTGGGGAGTTGAATGCACACTATACTATCCAGATAAATATGCTGGTACTGCAGATTGTGTTGGAGTTTATGAGGGACGGGAAACGATAATAGATTTTAAACAAAGCAATAAACCAAAAAAATCAGAGTATATTGACTCTTGGCTTCTTCAAACAAGCGCATATTCATTGGCTCATAATATTGTGTATAACTCTAATATCACTTCTTGTGTAATTCTAGTTTGCACAGTAGATAAATTGTTCCAAGAATTTAAAATTCAAAGTCATGATTTAGTTGTTTACCAGAACTTATTTTTGGGAAGATTAAAAAAATTTAATGAGCTTTCAAATTTAGCTTAAATATTAATATGGATAAAATAGTAATTTACGATACCGAAACAACTAATAGTACTATCTGGGGAAGTATTATTGAGGTTGGTGCGGTGGTTGTAGATAAAAACCTTAAAGAAATTGGAAAGTTAAATATTCGTGGGCGAATGCCAGAAGGAGAAGTACCAAGCGCTAAAGCACTTCTAGTAAACTCTACAAGTATTGATTTACTTACCAAAGGCAACTATTCACATTATGATTTTCTAGGAGTTGTCGAAAATTTTTTTTCAAAAGCAGCTCCATCTTTGTTCATGGGTTGGAGCAATCTTAACTTTGACCGTCGAATGTTTCACTTTAATTTTTTTAAAGGAAACAGATATCCATATTTAACCCACTCTTCACCCAATCAAGAGTCTGATGGTCTACATGTTGCAAGAGCTGCCCAAACGATAAACTCAAAAACTTTAAAGACTGAATTAACACCTGCAGGAAATGAAAGTTTGGCTTTAGAAGCACTTGCCCGACAACAAGGATTTGATACCACTCAACAACATACAGCTTATCATGACGCTTTCACAAGTTTAAAAATTCTTAGAATTATAAAAGATCAACATAAAGATAATTGGGAAAAATTTTTAAGCACTTCTACAAAAGGTAGTGTTGAGTCACTTTTAAAAAGTGAGGGAATTTATTCTATCTTTGAAAATGTAAAAGGACGAAATATGATGTATCTAGTTTCTACACTTCATCCAGAGCATTGTTTTCATCCTACTTATGCATCTTGGGGATATGTTTGGGATTTAAGAAGGAATCCAGAACCTTTTTTAAATTTGCCAGTTAATGAGCTTAAAGCAAATTTAAAAAAAATTAGTCCAAAAGCACTAAGAGTACTAAAAACTAATAAGGCTCCAGTAGTATTAGATAAAAAATTTGCATTAAAGGAAAAAGCATATTCAGAATTAGATTTAGAAACAATTATTAAAAGAGCAAAGTTAGTAAGAGACAGTGAAAATTTTTGTAAAAACATTCAAATTATTAATAGGGAAGCTGCTGAGGAGAAAGCCCAAACTCAAACACAAGAAGATTTACTTCCAGAAGAGACGTTGTATGAAAAATTTATTCCCAATAAAGATACTGCATTATTTAAAACGTGGCATAGTTCATCTTGGGAAGATAAACTAAGATTATTAGATAAGTTTCAAGACAAAAGATGCAGTTGGTTTGGACAAAAAATAATCTACCAAGAAGCACCTCATATTTTACCCCCCGATTTATACAAAAATATTAAAAGTGAAATTGCTAGGAGAATATTGAGTAAAAATAAGGAAAAATGGCAAACTATTGGCATGGCTTATACCGAAATTGATACATTGAGAGATCAAGCCTCTAATCGTGACGATCAGGATGAGTTGAAAAAATTAGACGAAATTAATGAATTTATAATGTCAATTGAAAAAAAATATGAAATTGCCTAGTTGACTTTAAGGCTCCAGTTTATAGAAAGACTTTATGCTTATAGATTTTAAAGACGAGGATTTTGACAATAAAATTAAAAATGAAGACGTATCAGTGATTCAATTTTCAGCATCGTGGTGTGGTCCATGTAAAGCCCTTAAGCCAGTGATGGATAAATTGTCAGACGAGTACAAAGATAAAGCAAATTTTTACATTACTGATATTGAAGATGCTGGAATTAATACAGGTTCAGCAGCTGGAATTCGTGGAGTTCCAACAGTGATTATATATAAAAAAGGACAAGAAGTAAGTCGAAAGGTTGGAGGAGTTCCAGAAGGTCATATGAAAGAATTCCTAGACGAAAATATTTAGTTTAGATTTAACACCTCTCCAGCAAGATACAAAGATCCCGTTATCAAAATTATATCGTTTTCCTTGACTGAAATTGACTTAATAGCATCAATAATACCTTCTTTATATTCAACGTTTTCAAAGCTATTAAGTTTGTTTTTTAATACTTTTCCTTTGATTGAGTTTGGTTGATTAGGGATATCTATAGTGGTCAATGAGGAAATATTTTTAAAATAACTCATATATTCTTTGTGATCTTTATTGCCCATCATACCTAGAATAATATGTTTATTACAATTCAAACTTTCCAAATATTCATTTAAAACTTTTGCTCCTAAAGGGTTATGAGATCCATCAACAAGCAATTTATTATTTTTAACCAATTCTTTAAGTTTACCAGAATCTATTTCTTGAAGTCTTGCGATACTTTTAATTTTAGTAATTCCATCTTTAATGTGTTTTTCACCTACTTTTAATTGGTCAATTGATCTTAAAGTTGCTATTGCAGTTGAAATATTTTCTAATTGAAATTGACCTTTAACTTTTGGAATTGGAAGCTTGATCCCACCATCTTTATCTTCATAATAAATAAAGCCATTTTCATTCAATGAATAATTAAAATCTTCATTAAAAAAATATTTTTTTGAGGAATTTTTTTTAATTGAATTTTTTATTTCACTAACAATTTTAGATGAATTTTGCTTTGCAATGATAATATTGGAATTTAATAAAGTTGAGGTTTTTTCAAATATTATTTTTTTAGTTGTTCGTTCGTTCTCAGGCAGCCAATCTAGATGATCCAAACCAATAGAGGTTACAATACTTGCTAAATTATTTTTTAGTATATTTGTTGCGTCAAAACGATGAAACAAACCTGCTTCAATTAAGTTAATATTTTCAGGGTATTTTGAAGCATTATAAAAGTAGGCTGCTGTTAATATTTCAAAAAAAGTTATTGGTTCATTGTTATTTGCTTCTTCAATTTCCTCAAAAAGAATTCCAAGTTCGTCATCATTTAATTCCTCATTATTAAATACAAATCTTTCATTTATTCTTTTTATATGTGGGCTGGTGTAAATGTTACACTTAATATTTGCCTCTTTTAAAATTGAAAATAAAGCCTGAATAGTTGAATATTTGCCGTTAGTTCCAACAACTGAAATAGTTTTCAATTTGTCTTGTGGATCTCCAAGGGTTTTACAGAGTTTTTTTACTCTATTTAAACTTAGATCTATCTCTTTAGGATGCAACTTTTGTAAGCGATTGACTATCTTCTGTAGTTTCATTTTGTTCAGAAGTTATAACAGAATTTCGCTTTAACAATATTGATAATAGAGTTCCAATTTTAGATGCAAGATCTTTTCGTTCAACTATTAGGTCAACAAATCCAGTTTTTTCAACATACTCACTTTTTTGAAAACCTTCTGGTAGCTCCTCTTTAACAGTTCCTTGAATAACTCTTGCACCAGCAAATGCAATCAATGCACCAGGTTCTGCAATATTGATATCTCCAAGCATCGCATAAGAGGCAGTTATTCCTCCAGCAGTAGGATCTGTAATACACACCAAATAAGGTAAACCATTTTTTTTTAATTCGTTAATTGCAAGGGTAGTTCTAGTCATCTGAGATAATGAAATTAAACTTTCCATCATTCTCATTCCACCACCTGCACTAATACATAGAAAAGGCATTTTATTTTCTATTGCATGTTGAATTCCATATAAAAAAGCTTCACCTTCAGCAGCAGCCATTGAAGCACCAAGGAAATCAAAGTCAGATGCAACAGCAGTAATTTTAATATTATCAATAGTGCCAGAAGCAACCATCATACCACACTCTAACCCGGTTTTTTTTCGTGCACTTTTTAATCTGTCTTTGTATGATTTAGAGTCAGTCCAATTCAATGGATCATCTTTTGGAATAGGAGTTTTAAATATTTCATAATTATTTTTACCAAATAAAATATCAAATCTCTGTTTAGGTTTTATTCTATGGTGTTTATTACATTCAGGACAAACCCATAAATTACTTTCTAAATCTTTTTTAAGTATTGGGCCTATACAACATGAAGTCCAATCACTATTTGCAATATCTTCTTTCGAAGCTCTTTCTTTAATAGCTGTTTTGATTTTCTCACCAGCTTTTATTATTTTTGTAATCCAATTCATTTAATTTTATTCTTTAATCTTCTAACTACATTAGTAACATTTGTGACAGCATTTTGTCTGTTTTTAATTGATTTAGATATTTCCTTACAAATCGCACTTCCTACAACCAAACCATCAGCTTTTTTGAGTGATTTAATAGTTTTTTCAGTGATTCCAAATCCAATTACAACATTTTTTGATTTGTTTTGATTTTTAATTTTGAAATAATTTTCTAAAATTTTTTTAGGGGAAACTTTTAATTTTCCTCCTGTAGTTGATAGCATACTTATATAGTAAATCATATCATGAGAATCTTTTATAATTTTTTTTAATCTTATATTTGATGTAGTTGGAGAAACTAATTGTACAAAGTTGATACCTTTTCTTTTACACTTTTCAGAAAAACTTTTATTTTCTGGATAGGGAAGGTCAACAACAATTAAACCATCTATTTTTGAACTTTTACATTTTTTTAGAAATTTATTTTCATCATATTGATAAATCATGTTGTAATAGCCCATTAAAATAATAGGGGTTGTTTTTTTTGATAACTTAAATGCTTTAGCAATTGTAAAAACATCATTTATTTTAATTCCATTTTTAATGGCGCGATAAGCACTTGTTTGTATTTGACCACCATCTGCAATAGGAGTGTTATGTGGGAAACCCAACTCACATATATCAGCGTGAGCTGATATTGACTTAAGAATATCTAAAGATTTTTTTTTAGTATTATCACCAGCAACCGTATAAGTTAACAATGCTGGTCTTTTAGCATTTCTTGCTTTTTTAAAAACTTCGTTAATTAATGAGACCATTAATTCTTACCTAATCTCTCTTTTAAAATGTCCCTATCTTTTTTTGCATCTCCACAAGAATTTACAATTATAATTGTATCTTTGCTTAGTTTGGGAGCAATTTTAATTGCTTCAGCGAATGCATGGCTAGGCTCTAAACTTGGATTTAAGTTTTCAAACTTGGTTACCATAACGTGTGCATTTAAAGCTTCTTCATCAGTTGCAAAAGTATATCTTGCTCTTTTAGTATCTTTTAAGAAACAATGAATAGGACTTACTCCTGGGTAATCTAATCCAGCACTTATAGATTCTGTTTCATTTATTTGACCCTCATTATTTTGGCAAACATAAGAAGCAGCACCATGTAAAACTCCAATTTTTGCATTTCTGCTTAATGGAGCAGCATGAAGTTTTGATTTTTTAGGCCCACCCGCCTCAACTCCAACCAGTTCAATTTGTTTTTTGTCAAAATCTATAAATTCACTCCAGAAGCCATAAGCCGAACTTCCACCACCTACACAATTGATTAATTTAATTTTCTTTGGAATTTTTTTAAATTCAGATTTTAATTGTACTTTTAATTCTCTAGATATTTGGGCAGTGCTCCACCCACATATTTTAACAAATATATTTGGTCCTACTGTACTACCAACACACATGTGAGTATTATCGCAGTTTGATACCCAGTATCTCATGCATTCACTTACGGCATCTACCAAAGTCTGGCTGCCAGAATAAACAGGGACAATCTCAGCCCCATTTTTTTTCATTGCATCACAGTTTGGTTTTTGTCTTTTAATATCTTTAGCACCCATAAATATTTTACATTTCAATCCAAACTTTTTTGCAGCCATACTTAACATTTTTCCCGCATAACCTGCTCCTGTGTCACCAACAATATATTTTTTACCCATTGCTTTACAAAGAAGCGCATGCACAGTCGCATTATATATTTTATGAGCACCACCATTGGCTTCAGAAACAACTTTTGCCCATATTTGAGCACCACCTAAATGGTTGGTCAAATTTTCCAGTTTTACAAATGAAGTTGGAGAACCAATATAATTTTTAAAATAATAGTCTCTCTTCTTAATAAATTTTTTATCTTTTCTTAATTTTTTAAATCCTTCTGTTAAATCCTCTACAGGTTTTTTTAGAGTTTCAGGAATAAAACTACCACCAAATTTTCCTCCCCAAAAACCAAATTGGTCATGTTGATCAATTAATGGAACACCTTTTTTAAGTTTCATTTTTAATCTGTTTTACTTTTTTTAAAAAAATTTCTATTTTGGATAGATCTTTTAATCCAGAAGTTTCTAAGCCTCCAGACAAATCTATAAAATCAGCTATTTTTCCATAATTTTCTAAGTCATCGTTGTATTTAATATTACCAGCAATCATCAATTTTTTATTAATTTTTATGTCTTTGATTAGATCATGATCAAATGCTTCACTTTTCTCATAACCTTTACTATCAAATAAATAAATATCAGTTACCTCATTAAAATCTTGATATTTTTCTAGATCTGATTTGTCTTTAATAGTAAATGCAGTAATTATTTTTTTATTATAGTTTATCTTGATAGAGTTTATTTGTTCCGGAGTACAATCATATAATTGGTAATAATCAAAAGGTAGATTTTTAATTTTTTCTAATATTTCTTCATTAGGCTTGACTAATACAGCGACATACTGACAATTATTTTTCTTTATATTTAACAAGTTTTCTAATTTATCAAACTCAACATACCTAGGACTTTTTTGATAGTTACAAATAAAACCAATAAATTTTGGTGAATATGGATGATTAACGATAAAGCTTAATGTATCTGGATCAGAGACTCCACAGATTTTACAGCCCTCGATCATTGGCTCAAATGATCAATTAATCTTTTTACATTAAGTTTAATATTACCTTTGGTAAGCGATCTACCCATTACAACACCTGTTACTTTATTCTTAAAAGCATCTTTTGGAGTCATTACTCTTGCTTGATCGTTCAAATTATCACCTGGTAGTCTTATGCCAGGTGTTATTATTAAAAAATTTTTAAATTTTTTTCTAATCATTTTGGACTCTTGTGGTGAGCATACAATTCCATCACAACCTGATTTTTTTATAAGTTCAGCTTGTTTCAAAACTAATTGTTGAACATTTTTTGTATGACCTATTTCTTTCAAAGATTTATTATTCAAGCTTGTTAAAATTGTAACACCTAAAACTTTTAAGTTTTTATTTATTTTTTTAGCATGCTTTTTTATAACTTTTAGCATATCGAGACCACCATTTGCATGAACAGTAATGTACTTACATTTTTTTAAATCCTTCAAACTATCAATTGCTGAAAGGGCAGTTTGTGGAATATCATTTATTTTTAAATCTAACCAAAAATCTCCTTTAAACTTCTCAAGGAACTTTCTTCCATTTTTTGAGTAAAAAAGTTGCAATCCAAATTTTGGTACGATCTTTAATTTACTATTTTTTGTTTGAACAATAATATCTTTAATTTTTTTTATCTTTGAGGCATCACACGCAACAAATATAGTTTTGTTATTCATTATTTAATTTTTTAAACAAGTCTTTGGACATTTTAAAGTGAATAGTTTTTTTTTCAGGAGTATTGACTTTTTCTCCTGTTTTAGGATTTCTAGATATTCTGGCTTTTTGAATATTTGTAGAGAATACTCCAAAACCTCGTAGTTCTACTCGATCTCCTCTTCTTAGCGCTCGCTTTATTTCGTTTAAAATTATGTTGGTAAACTTTTCTAAGTCTTTTTTTAAGAAATTAGGGTAATTGTTTGAAAGTTGTTTTAAAAGCTTTGATTTTACAATAGCCAATTTAAATCTTCTTAATTTTTAATTATCTTCTTCTTTTTTCTTTAAGTCCTCAGATAAAGATGAAAATGGTAAGTTTTTACCTGATCCCTCTGACCCATATTTTTCTAAAGCTTCTTTTTTTTCAATTTCCTCAAGTAATTTTATGCTTAATACTACTTTTCTTTTACTAACATCTAGATCAGCTATCGCACAATCAAGTTTTTCTCCACCTGTCCATCTACTAGGCCTTGCATCGGCTGCATTGATAGCAATTGCATTTTTTTTAATTTGAAAGTCCATCTCACAACCTTCAGGTCTTACCATTAAACCTTTGTTATCAGTTGATATAACTTTTACCGTAATCGTTTGATTTTTTGTTTTATCTTTAAAAAAATCAAAAGGATCTGCTTGTGTTTGTCTTAATCCAACTCTAATTTTCTGTTCCGAAGATTTTATTTCTAGAACCATTACCTTAATTTTATCACCCTTCTTATATTTCTCTAATTCATCTTCCCCATTATTTAAGTAAGTTAAGTCATTGCAGTGCAAAAAAGCATCTACATCTAAATTCTCAATTTTAACAAACAATGAGTACTCATTTTTATTAACAATTTCACCTTCAACAATTGTATTTACAGGAAATTTTTTCTCAAAAGTTTCAAAAGGGTTTTCTTGAGTTAATCTATGAGAAATAGCTACTCTTCTTTTATCTTTATCTATTTCAGTAATTACACAGTCTATTTCATCACCAATTTTAAACATTTTTTTTGCAGAAACGTTTTTCTTTGTCCAGCTAAGTTCACTCGAATGTAAGAGAGTAGTCAGGCCTGGCTCTAATTCACAAAAAGCTCCAAAGTCCATCAATTTAACAACTTTAACTTTATAGATTTTATTAAGTTCATAATTTTCAATATGTTCGAAAGGATCTGGTGATAATTGTTTTACTGAACATCCAACTTGTAATTTTTCTTTATCAACACTTATGACTTTTAGATCATGCTTTTCACCAATATTAAATACCTCATCAGGATGGTTAACTCTTGAGTAAGATATTTCCTGAAGATGAACCAGTACATCTAATTCTCCATTAACATTAAAAAAGCAACCAAAAGAACTATAACCTTTTACTTCAGCACCTTTAATAATGTCACCTACTTTAAATTTTTCAATAATTTTAGCTTTATCTTCTTTTTTAAATGATGAAATAATTTCTCTTCTTGAAACGCAAGCGTTACCTCGAATTTTATCAAGTTTTATTAGTGCGAATTTTTGTGGCTCATTCATTAGGTGACTAATATCTTTTAAAGGTTTGTCTGATATCTGACTACCTGGCAAGAACATGAGTGAACCAGTATCAATATGTTCAACGATGCAACCCCCTTTACATTTAGAGGTAATTTTACCCATAATAGGTTCGTTTTTTTCGTACGCTTCAACTAATTTATCCCAACCTTTTATTTTTTGTGCTTTAGAAGCTGAAACTAATACTTCTCCATTTTTATCCTCAATTTTCTCTAATAAAACAGATATAGTCTCTCCAATTTTAATTTTCTCGGATAAGCCCATGCTTTTTAATTCATTTATATCAAGTACTGGTTCTGACTTTAAACCTTCAACAAAAACAAAAACAAATTTTTCAGTAATTTTATTTATTTTACCTTCTATAATTTTTCCTTCTTCTATTTGGATTTTTGAAAGCTGGCTATTAAGTAATTTTTCGAATTCTTGAGAGGCTGGATTTGATAAATCTTTATAAATTTCCATTAAATAATTATTTTCTTATCTATTATTTTTTTTATATTTAAAAAACAACGTCTTATACTTAGGTTGGTTGTGTTTAGCAAGATGCTATCCTTTGTTTTTTTAAGGGGAGAAATCTTTCGATTTGTGTCACTTTTGTCACGTTTTTTGACACTTTTTAACACTTCTCGATAAGAAATATTCTTATTTTTGGCTTTTAGCTCCTTATATCTTCTTAGCGCTCTAGTTTTTAAATTGGCAGTTATAAATAGTTTTACATCAGCGTCAGGCACAATAACTGAACAGATATCCCTTCCATCCAAACATGATCCAGCGTATTTTTTTGGGGGGCAATAAGCACATTTTAATTGAAACGCATGAACTAATTTTCTTATTTTTTTATCTTTGGCGATTATTGATGCAACTGTTGCAACTTTATCAGAAAGTAGTTTTTTATTTTTTAAATCTTTTATTTTCAATTTACTTATTTTCTTTTTTAAATATACATAATCAAATTTATAAGGTTCATTAATTTTAATATTTGCAACATATCTGTAAACCCTACCAGTATCTAACTGTAGTAAATTATAATGTTTGGATATTAATCTTGCTTGAGTTCCTGCACCCGCAGCAGCAGGGGAGTCTATTGCAACTTTTATAATATTTTTTCTTTTAGTTATATTTTTATTTTTGTAATTCATTTATTATATTCATAAAGTTTGGAAAGGAGGTATTTATTGAGTCTTTATCATGTATTGTCCAATCACCGCCAAATGATAAAGCTGCAATTACACTCGTCATAAATACTCTGTGATCTTTAAAATAATTTTTAATAGTTATTTTGTGGGATATGCTTAGATTTGGATTACCATATATTTTGATTGAACTTTTTGTTATAATATTTTTTACACCTAGATGGTTTAAAATTTTTGAACCCCATATAAGTCTTGGACTTTCTTTTTGATTTAATTCTGCCAAATTTTTAAAGTAAGAAATTCCATTAGCTTTTGCAGCAACTAGAAAAATTAATAGAAACTCGTCGATAGCACCACTGTTAAATTTTGTTGGGCAGTTAATAGATTTTAATTTTTTTGAGCTTCTGACAAAAATATCAGCATTTTTTTCTCCCTTGTAATTTTTTTGATTTTTTAAATTTATCTTAACACCCATTCTTTTTAAAATATTTATAACTCCAGTTCTTGATGGATTAATATTTACATTCTTGATTAGAAGCTTTGAATTTTTTGTTAATGCAGTCAATACCATAAAAAACGAGCTAGAGCTTAAATCCGAAGGAATATTATAGTTTACAGGAGCTAATTTTTTTATTTTTTTTATTTCGATTAAATCATATTTTTTCTTTTCCTTAATTTTAATAGGAAGCTTTAAATATTTGCATAATAACTCAGTGTGATTTCTGCTTTTTTTTGCTTTTATATAAGTTGTTCCATCTGTCCTCATTCCTGCGAAAATAACAGAACTTTTACATTGAGCTGATCCTCTTGTTTCAATATATTTTATTGGTTTTAATTTTGGAGATCCATATATTTTTAATGGAAGATTTTTATTATTTGTAAGTTTAAAATTTGCTCCAAATATGCTTAGCGGATCAGAAATTCTTTTGAAATCTCTTTTTGATAAACTTTTGTCACCAATTAGTCTGATTGGGTAGGGAGTATTTATTAATAATCCTAGAATAAGTCGTCCAAGAGTGCCAGAATTTTCAGCATTTATTGTAAGATTTTTCTTATATTTATAGCCATCAATACCCATTCCAGAAATTTCACAAACATCCTTGTTGAATTTTACTTTAATACCTAATTTCTTAATTGCATTGATTGCTGCCAAAACATCTTCAGACATAAGTAGGTGTTTTGACTTTGAAACTCCATTTGCTAAAGAAGCAAATAAGACCCATCTAATACTTAGGCTTTTATCTCCGCTAATATTAATTCTTTTATTAAAATCTTCAATTTTCCTCCTAATTACTTTCGTTTCAGTCATGAATATTAATTAAATTTGAAACTTTCACCAAAGTAGGCGTTCTTGGCATTTATATCATTAACTAAATTGTTAGGTGTATCTTGAGCAATTATTTTACAATTACTTAATATCATTGCAACATCTACACAAGCAAGAAGATCTCTTGCCTGATGATCGCAAATACAAATAGTAATCTGAGTTTCTTGTTGCAAATTAACAATAATTTCTTGTAACATTTTGATAGTAAGTACATCAAGTGCTGCAAAACATTCGTCTAATAATAAGACTTTAGGATCGCTCAAAAGAGAAAGAGCAATAACCAATTTCTTTTTTTGCCCACCAGATAAGAACTTTGCTTTAATTTCTTTAACATTTTCTAGCTCAAACTTAGATAGTAAATAATTTATTTTTTCAGATCTTAAATTTTTATTATCAATAACAATTTCACTAATAGCTTTTAAATTATCATGAAGTGTTAGTTCATTAAAATATCCTCCATACTGCGGAACGTACCCAACTTTAAATTTTTTAGTACGTAAATATATAGGATAATTTGTTACGTCCTCTTGATTTATTTTTATATGCCCACTATCTGGACTTATAAGTCCAGTTATAAGATTGAATATTGTAGATTTACCTACACCATTTGGTCCAAGCATTCCAAAAATCTGGCCTTGGTTAATTTTAAAATTAATATTATCTAGAATTATCCTTTTACCATAAGAAAGAGTAATATTTTTAAACTCTATTATTGAATTTTTATTCTTGAATGATTTAATTCTAAATTTTTTAATAATTCCCATGCTAGTTTTTACTTTTAACTTTTACTTTCTTGCTGTCTTCATACATAAATATTTTTGTATCTTTTGTTTGAATATTCATCTCCAAAACATCTGCTAATAAAATATTCTCAGGATTTGTATAAACAATATTTTTAGATATAACCATCAAATTTCTTTCTAGTGAAAAATCTAAATATTCACCAGTTATCTTGTTAGCTAAATAATTAATTATTACATTTTTTGAAAAGATTGTATCGAAATTTTTCGTATTGTATTTTCCATATTTGGAAGTAATCACAACTTTATTTGAGTTTTTGAGATTTATTTCAGCTCTTACATTGGTTAAGTAAATTACATCAGAATTGTTAATGTCTATTTCTCCTGTTGATGCATTGATAATATATTCATTGCCTTTAGTATCTCTAGACAAATAGCTTACGTCCTTAATAGTATTTGATGAGAAAGACCTTTCCTCTAAAGAATTAGAATTTATTTTAATGGCATCTTTTTTTTTTAAAAAATTTGAATATATAAAGTAAGTAACAATTATAAGGATAATTATTAAAAAAAACCCCATTATTCCCTTATTTTTCATTTATGAAATGTTTGATCCTAAGATATTATGTATATGAATTACTCCTATAGTTTTAAACTTATTTTTTTTTTCAAAAACACACAACGAAGTAATTTTTTTACTGTTCATTAAAGATAGAGCTTTGACAGCTAATGCATCTTTGTTAATGCTTATAGGTTTTTTGGTCATAATTTTATGAACAGTGATTGATTGTAAATCTAATTTTTTTTGACTGTATCTTCTTATCTGACCATCTGTAACTATTCCTGTAGTTATTTTTTTCTTATTTCTTGCTATCAATATTCCTAAATTTTTTTTACTTAATATTTTTAAAGCATCGATCATTTTAATATTTTCATGAACAAAAGGAATTTTGTTTCCAGTTAACATTATATCTTCAACAGTTTTTAATTGCGCACCTAAACTACCCGCTGGATGTAATTTTTTAAAATCCATTTTACCAAATTTTTTGTAATTCATACTAGCAATTGCCAATGCATCTCCCAAAGCTAACTGACTTGTAGTGCTTGCTGTTGGAACAATTCCACCTGCCTCTGTAACTTTAGGAGTTAAAAGTTTAATTTCAGCCTCCTTGTATAGAATTGAATCTTTTTTGGTAACTATCCCGATTAATAAAATTCTGTTTCTTTTCGCAAATCGAATAATATTCTTAAGTTCAGTTGTTTCACCTGAATTGCTAATTAAAATTAAGATATCCTTTTTAGAAATCATCCCAAGATCTCCATGTGAAGCTTCACTTGCAGAGAGACTAAATGATGGAGTTCCAACAGACGCAAGCGTTGCTGCTATCTTTGATGCAATTAAACCACTTTTTCCTACTCCACACAGTATTACCTTTGATTGACATCTACTAATTTCAATTACAGCATCGTTAAAAGAATTATTAATATTTTTTCTTAAATTTTGAAGAGCTTTAATTTCAAGACTAATGACATTTTTGGCTATATTTATAAATTTTTTTTTAATCATTAATGTGACCAGATATCATCTTTAAAAAGAGCTAAATCTAAATCAACTCTTGTTTTCAAAAATTTCAGGCAGTCTTTATACAATTGAATTCTATTTTCTCTTTCTAATATTTTTTTTAGTTCTCGGTGTATTTGGTGTAAATAAATGACATCATTTGCACAATATTTAAGTTGTGCAGGCGTTAATTCTCCACCAAAATCTGAACTTTGAAATTGTTTGCTAATATCTACATTTGCAAATTCTTTTATTAATGTTTTTAATGAGTGGTTATCAGAATATGATCTTGCAAGTTTCGAAGCTATTTTTGTATCAAGAATATTATTAGTCTCTGTTTTTAAATAATATTTGATGTGTGACATATCTGCTCGACCATAATGAAAGATTTTAGTAATATTTTCATCTTTGAATAGCTTAACTAGATTTGGAGCAATGTAGTTATCTCTATCCAATTGTATAATGTGAGCATCTGAGTTTCCTGAAGATATCTGTATTAAGCAAAGAGGATCTCTTCTGACATTTAGACCCATGAATTCGCCGTCAACTGCTATTGTATTGCCTAATTTCAAATCCTCTGGTAGATCATTTTTGTGAAGATGAATATTATTACTCATTTTTAAACATGTATATATGAAAGCAAAAAATTGTCTAATTTTTGGTGGTAGTGGTCAAATTGGTCGAAACCTCATCAGAAAACTCACTAAGAACAACTTCAGGGTAACCGTAGTAACAAGAAATATTCATCAAAAAAGTTACATTATCAAAACCCAAGCAAATGTTGGCTACATAGACATTGTTGAAGCCAATATTTTTGATGAAAAAAAAATAAGAGAGCTTTTTAAAAAATCTGATATTTGTGTAAATCTGATTGGCATACTATTTGAAAAAAAAAGAGGAAATACATTTAAAAATATTCATACAATTTTTCCTTCATTGTTAGCAAAACTCTCCAAAGAATATAATCTAAAGCATTTTATCCATTTATCAGCACTAGGTATAAATGAAGCTAAAGACTCAGCTTATGCAAATAGTAAAGTTGAAGGGGAAAATAATATTTTAAAGAATTTTCCTCTTGCAACAATATTAAGACCATCTGTAGTTTATTCTGTAGACGATAATTTTACTACAAATTTTATGACTCTTTTAAATAGAATTCCATTTTTCCCTTTATATTACAATGGAATAACTAAGTTTTCCCCAATTCATTGTTCTGATTTAACAGACACAATTTATCATGTGATTTCAAATAATATTTATTCGAAAATTATTGAATGTGTTGGGCCAGAAGTTTTTACTTTTAAAGAAATAATAATTAAATTACTGAATTTGATTGGCAAAAAAAGAATTTTATTACCGATGCCTTTATCTGTTGCCAAAATTACTGCAAGAATATTTGAAATAATGCCAAAACCCTTGCTTACAAGAGATCAATTAAAACTTTTAAAATACGACAACATTGTATCTGGAAAGTATAAAACCAACTCAGACATTGGTGTGCCGAGTGTAAGACATTTTGATGAGGAAGTTAAAAAATATTGCTATATGTGGAGAGAGGGTGGCCAATTTTCTACTGAAAAATACAATTCTAAAAAAAACTCAGATGTTAATTTAAGTTAAAATTTAAGCTGTTTGGATTTTCTTTTCTATAAATTCAGGGACCTCTTCTTTATCAGTCGTTTCTTCTTTTTTACCTTTAGGTTGATAAGCATAAAGAAGATGTAATTTACAATACGAAAAGTCTTTCAGAGAAGTTCTGCCACAAAAGTAAAAAGATTTTTCATCTGGATGACCAATAGGCCATTTACATGAGCTTTCATCTAACTCCTCCAATTGTTTAGGATTTTCTGGCTCAAAGTCTTTTTCAATTATTAAAGATTTGAATTTACTTTTACGACCTCTTTTATTTTTTATGTTTTTTTCTTCTAAAGAATTTTCAAAATTTTGATTTGAGGTAGCTGCTCTGGTTTTAATTTTAGCAGATAAGTTAAGTCTGTGAGCTTTTCCAATAACAGCATTTCTACTGATCCCACCAATAATTTCAGCGATCTGACTTGCAGTACTCCCTTTTCCCCAAAGTTCTTTTAATTTTGCTACTTTTTCGTCTGTCCAGCTCATAAATCAATATATTGTGTTAAGCTTTTATTTATTAACAATATACTGATATTAAATTTAAATAAACAACCAAAATATCTTAGTTATCAACACATATTGGTTCAACTTATTAGATATTCATTTTCAATCATAGCTTGTATCTAATAATTAAAATTTATAAAAACAAATTAAATTTATGACCTATTTAGCAAAAAACTATAATCGAAAAAAAATTTCCTTTAAATATGGTAAAGGAAGTTATTTATTTTCTACTAAAAACATAAAATATTTAGATTTTGTTCAAGGGATTGCGGTAAATTCATTGGGTCATGCACACCCAAAACTTACAAAAACGATTAGCACTCAAGCAAAAAAATTATGGCATGTTTCAAATGCTTTTGAAATTCCAGAAGGAGAAAAATTAGCTAGAAAATTGTGTAAAAAAACTTTTGCTGACTATGTTATGTTTCAGAATAGTGGCGCAGAAGCCACTGAGGCTGCAATAAAAGTTGCTAGAAGATATTTCTACTCAATTGGTAAAACTAATAAAAACAAAATATTATGTGTTAGAAATTCCTTTCACGGAAGAACTTTGGCTGCAATTTATGCAAGTGGATCAAAAAAAATGACTGAAGGATTTGGTCCAAAAGTAAGTGGATTTGATCATTTTATCTTTGGAGATCATAAATCTTTAAAGAAAAAAATTACCAAAAATACAGCTGCTATTATGGTGGAAACAATTATGGGTGAAGGTGGAATTAAAGTAATACCTGATTGGTGTTTGATTGAATTGAGAAAGTTATGTAATCAAAAAAAAATATTACTTATTTTAGATGAGGTTCAGTGTGGAATAGGAAGATCTGGTGATTTTTTTGCATTTGAACAATCTAAAGTAAAGCCAGATATTGTACCAATTGCAAAAGGAATTGGAGGTGGATTTCCTATCGGAGCAGTTTTAATGAATAAGAAAGTTGCTACTGGGATGACACCAGGTACACATGGTTCAACGTTTGGTGGCAATCCATTAGCAATGGCCGTTGGAAATACTGTAATGGATATAGTTTCAAATAAAATTTTTTTAAAAAATGTAAAAAGTATTTCTAAGTATTTTTTATTAAAATTGAATAATCTGAAGAATATTTATCCAAATATAATAAAGAATATAAGAGGCAAGGGACTTTTAATTGGTATTCAGCTACACACAGATCAGACAAAATTTATAAAAAAACTTATGGATAACAAATTATTAACCATACGTGCAGCAGAAAATGTTGTTAGAATTTTACCTCCACTTAATGTAAAAAAAAATGAAGTCAATCAAGCTTTAAAAATAATAAATAAAGTTTGCAAAGAATTAAATTAAAATGAAACACTTTATCAATTTAAAAGATATTTCATCTAGAGACCTTAAACAAATAATAATAGATGCAAAGAGAAGAAAAAAATTAAGAAAAAAACTAAGTACACTTGAAGTCGACAAAGGTGCTCCTTTAAAAGGCAAGTTGCTTATCCAAATGTTTGAAAAGTCAAGTTTACGGACTAGATTAAGCTTTTATTTAGCAATTAAACAACTTGGAGGAGGCACATTAACTCTTAGATCAAATGAGCTTCATCTTGGGCAAGGTGGTGAGAGTATTGCAGATACTGCAAAAATTCTCTCAACATATGGGGATGGATTTATGCTGAGAACTGATAACGATAAAAAGGTTGAAAGTTTTAAAAAATATCTTTCAATTCCAGTAATAAACGGTCTTAGTCCATCATCTCATCCGACACAGGTTTTATCCGATGTATTTACAGTTGAAGAAATAAAGAAAAAACCAATTTCAAAACTAAATATTTGCTGGATTGGAGACTCTAACAATGTTTTAGATAGTTTGATTGCGGCATCAGTTAAATTTTCATTTAAATTGAGTATAGGCTGCCCAAGAAAATTTGAACCTGGCACAAAAGTAAGAAACTGGGTTATAAAAAATAAAAAGAAAATTTTTATTTACAATGATCCAAAAAAAGCAGCCTTAGGTGCAGATGTAATTTTTTCAGATAAAGTTATTTCTTTGAACGATAAAGTTAATAAGAAGAAAAAAATAGCCCAATTTAAAAAATTTAAAATTAATAAAAAACTTATGGGGCATGCAAAAAAGGATTGTATTTTCTTGCATTGTCTTCCAAGAGGCAATGAAGTAACTGATGATATTTTTTTAGGAAAAAAATCTCATGTGTGGCAACAAGCTCTAAATAGAGTTCATGTTCAAAAAAGTATTTTATTATACTGTTTTGGAAAACTAAGGTAAGGGTAAAGGATTATCAGAGTTTTGGTTGAGATATTTAATTACGGAAGCTCTATCTTTTTCTTTTCTTAATCCAGCAAAAGCCATCTTAGTTCCTTTGATCCATTTGGCAGGTTTGATTAAATAACCGTTAAGCTCTTCGAGTGTCCATTCTTTATCGTAAGAGGCTAATGCCTTAGAATATTTGTAGTCTTCAACTATACCAATTTTTCTTCCAACCACATTATACAAAGCTGGACCAATATTATTTTTTCCACCTTTAACAATAGAGTGACATGCAGCACATTTCTTAAAAACTTTTTCACCGTGAGTTAGATCACCCATAGCCATTAATGCATCAATATCAATTTTCTCTTCCACACTAGCTTCTGCTGAAGATGAAACTGTTTTTGCCTCTTCTACATCTACCGCATAACCAGGAGTTTTTGGTTTTTCTACATGAAAAATAACATCTGATAATTTTCCAATACCTATAACTAAAAGCGCAACCATTAGAACTGCAGCAACTATTTTATTTATTTCAAAAGAGTCCATTTTTATTAAATAATTTTGAACATATATCATGATAAATTAAAAATTTATCAAAATTATGTGTATAAATTTGCCTCTATTTGTATTTAATAGGTATAATTAATTCATTAATTATGAAAACTTTGGTCATTATACCATCAAGACTAGGAGCAACCAGATTGCCTGGGAAACCTTTGTTAAAGATTAATAATAAATCAATAATTTCACATGTTTTTAAAAGAGCTCAAGATGCTGATATTGGAGATGTAGTAGTAGCTACAGAAAATACAGAAATAGTTGAAGATGTGACTATAAATGGGGGTAGAGCCATATTAACTAGCAATAACCACAAAACTGGTACAGACAGAATATATGAAGCTTTCAAAAAAATGAATTTAAATGATGTTGACTTAATAATGAACTTACAAGGAGACGAGCCAGCAATTAATATAGAAGATATAGTAAGTTTAAAAGACAAAATGATTAACTACCAATCAAAAATGGGGACACTGGCTGCAAAAATCGAAAATGAAAAAGATTTTCAAAATAAAAATATTGTCAAAGTTCAAACAGAATCTACTCTTCAAGAAAACTCTTTTTCTGAAGCAGAAGCATTTTCACGGATATCTAAAAAATTAGACAACATTTATCATCACATTGGCATCTATTGTTATTCTGCCGAAACTCTTGAAAAATTTGTTGAATTAAATCAGACTAAAAATGAAATCGAGCAAAGATTAGAGCAGCTAAGAGCACTAGATAATAGTATTAAGATAAATGTTGCATTAGCAAAATCTCCTCCAATAGGAGTAGACACTGAAGAAGATTATATGGCCTTAAAAAAAATTATGGAATATAAAGATTAATGAGTAAAATTTATTTTCAAGGTACATTTGGTGCATATTCACACCTCGCAGCTTTATCGGTTGATCCTAATGCTGAAATTATACCCTGTAAAACTTTTGATGAGTGTTTTAGTAAGGCTTCATCTGAACCTGAAAACAAAATAATTATTCCTGAGTCTAATAGAATAACAGGTAACATTGGAATTGAGTATTTGATATTTAAACATAGATTAAATATTTATATGGAGCATTTTCAAAAAATTGAACATAATTTGTTAGGTCAACCAGGCTCGAAATTAAAAGATATTAAAGAAGTATATTCTCATGCACAGGGGTTATCTCAATGTTCACAATTTATAAAGGAAAATAATTTAATAGAACATATTAGAGCAGATACTGCTGGCTCTGCTGAAATGATTTCAAAAACTAAAAATACTAAGCAAGCTGCGATAGCTTCATCTTTAAGTGCTGAAATTTATGGACTAGAGGTAATAAAAAAAAATATTGAAAATGAGAATGGAAACTTAACAAGATTTTTAGTTATGGGTAAAAATATTTCCCAACCCGAGTTTAAAGATAAAAATTATATTACGTCGTTTTTATTTAAACTAAAAAGTAAACCAGCTGCTCTCTATCAATCGCTAGGAGGTTTTGCAATTAATGGAGTTAATTTAACTAAACTGCAGAGCTATCCCGAAAAAAATACATTCGACTCTTATTTTTTCTTATGTGACCTAGATGGACACATTGAAGATAAAAAAGTCCAAAAATCTTTAGAGGAACTAGGTCTTCATTGTGAAGATTTTCACGTCTTAGGTGTTTTTGAAGCAGATAAGTTGAGAGAAAATAAGTAATAATCTTTTCTTGTAGATTAGAAAATATAACTGCTATAATACTTTTGGAGGCTAGAGGTGGATGCTGCTTGAACCCGACCAGATCTTAACGGAAGCAGTCGTAGAGACAGTTATTCAGGTTCTAGTCTCCTAATATATATGAACAATAATTCGAAAGTACTGGCATTAAAATATAGACCGCAAACCTTTGACGATCTAATAGGCCAGGAAGTGGTTGCAGAAACAATAACAAATTCAATTAAAGCAGACAAAATTCCAAATGCATATTTGTTCACAGGCATTAGAGGGATTGGAAAAACAACAACAGCAAGAATAGTTGCAAAAGCATTAAATTGTTCAAATGGTATCGAAAAAATATGTAGAGAAAATTTCTGCGAGAATTGTGAGTCTATTATCAATTCAAGTCATATAGATGTCCTTGAAATGGATGCAGCTAGTAAAACTGGTGTAGATGATGTTAGAGATCTCATAGAATTCTCTAGATATGGACCAACTTCAGCTAAATATAAAATTTTTATAATTGATGAAGTGCACATGCTTAGTAAACAGGCTTTTAATGCTCTTTTAAAAACATTAGAAGAACCACCAGAATATCTTAAGTTTATTTTTGCAACTACTGAAATTAAAAAAATTCCAATTACTGTTGTATCTAGATGTCAAAGATTTGATTTATCTAGAATTAAATCATCAGAATTATTTGATTTTATAAAAAAAATTAAAGATAAAGAAAATGGCAAAGTTACTGATGATGCTTTAAGATTAATAGTAAAAATTTCTGAAGGTTCAGTTAGAGATGCATTATCTTTATTAGATAGAGCTTTATTAAGTTTAGATGAAAATACTGAATTAGATTTAAACGCAGCACAAAAAATATTTGGCTACTTTGATAAATCTCAATTAATAGATTTATTTGAACTAGTCTTAAAAGGTGAAGAAAAAAAAGTTATAAATATCTATAGAAAAATTTATGATCAAGGAGTTGAACCTAAAGTATTCATAAATGACTTCTTAGAATTGTTATATTATTTTAAAAACATAAATTCTTTAACACTAGAAAGCACAAATTTTTCTTTAAATGATGAGGAGTTTTCGAAAATAAAAAGTATTTCAAATAAAGTAGAGTCTGATGTGTTAGTGCTGTTCTGGCAATTTGCAATTAGCTCTCTTGAAGAATTAGATATAGTTTCAAATCAACATTTATCGATTGAGATGTTTCTAATCCGATTAATGCATTTACAGTCTGTGAAATCTCAAAAAAAAATTGAGCCTGAAACTGAAAAAAGAGCAACTAATGAAATTGAAGAAAATATAAGCTCAAATAAAATAATAGATCAAATTAAAAATATTTCCCAAGAAGAAAAAAATAAACCACAAGTACAAACTGAAATTAAGGCAGAAAATAAAATATTAATAAATTCTTTTGATGATCTATTATTAATCTGCTCTGAAAAAAAAAGAAATTAAATTGAAATATGAATTAGAAAAAAATGTCAATCTAGTAAAATTTGAAAAAAACAGAATTGAGATATCTTTTAACGATAGTTTAGATAAAGATTTTGTAAAAGATTTATCATCGAAACTTTTTGATTGGACTGCTGAGCGATGGATTATTACTTTTAGTAAATCTAAAGGCGAAATGTCTGTAAAAGAAAAACAACTTAACAATAAGAAACTTTTAATTGATGAAGCAAAAACTTCAGAAGCTTATAAAAATATAATAGAAAATTTTCCTGATGCAGAATTAATAGACGTTAAGATAAAAAAGGATGAGGGTCAGAATGACTGATTTTAGTAAGATTTTAGATAAAGCCAAAGAGCTTGAGGCAAAAATGAAAGAAAGCCAACAGAAAATTAAGGAAATAAGAGTAGAGGGCGTTTCTGGCTCTAATTCTGTAACAATAACTCTTGATGGTGAAGGTGAAATGCAAACAATAAAATTATCCGATGAAATTATGAAAGAGGACAAAGCTATTATTGAAGATTTAATTGTTGCAGCTCACAATAACGCTAAAGCACAGTTAAAATCAAAGACTTCTGAAGAAATTTCAAAAGCTACAGGTGGTTTTGGTATACCAGGCTTTAAATGGCCCTTATAATAGATGCAAAATATTAGTGAGATTGAAGAATTAATAAAATTAATATCTAGGTTGCCTGGCTTAGGTCCAAAATCTGCAAAACGAATTGTTCTTAAACTAATTAATAATCGAGATGAATTAGTGAAACCAATGGCAAACACTTTGGCTCAGGTTTACAAAAATGTAATCAGATGCAATTCCTGTGGATCACTAAAGTCTAATTTGAGCGGATGCGTTAATTGTGAGAATACAAAAAACAAGTATTCCAAAATTTGTGTAGTTGAAGACATTGCTGATCAATGGTCAATTGAGAATTCAAATATTTTTCAAGGTTATTTTCATATATTAGGTGGAACTATTTCTTCAGTAGGCCAACGAAAAGAGGATCTTCTAGTAGACTCTTTAGTTGAGAGAGTAAATAAAGAAAAAATTGAAGAGGTAATATTAGCAACAAGTGCAACAGTCGAAGGACAGACAACTGCATATTACGTTCAAGATAGTCTAAAAAATTTAGATGTAAAAATTACAAAGTTAGCACAAGGATTACCTGTTGGTGGCGAAATAGAAAGTTTAGATGATGGAACTTTATTTTCTGCTTTTAAAAATCGTTCAAATTTAATTTCTAATTCAGATTAGATTTCTTTTCTAATCTATTAATATGTAACAATGGTTCAGTATATCCAGAGGGCTGCTGCTTGCCTTTGAATACTAAATCACATGCAGTTTTAAAAGCTATTGAGTTTTCGAAGTCATCACTCATTTTGACATATTTTGTGTCATTCTTGTTTTGACCATCAACAATTTTAGCCATTTCTTTCATAATTTCTGTTACTTGAATTTCTGTAGTAATTCCATGATGTATCCAGTTTGCAATATGTTGTGAGGAAATTCTTAAAGTTGCTCTGTCCTCCATTAGACCTACATTGTTAATATCTGGAACTTTAGAACAACCTATTCCTTGGTCAACCCATCTTACCACATATCCAAGTAATGTTTGGGCTGAATTACTTATTTCATTATTTATTTCTTCAACAGACCAATTAGGTCTATCTGCTACTGGTATTGTTAGAAGATCATCAAGTTTTCCTTGATCCCTATTTAAAATTTTTTTCTGTTCATCAAAAATATTTATTTCATGATAATGTAGAGCGTGAAGAGCAGCAGCAGTTGGAGATGGTACCCAAGCACAATTTGCACCAGCTTTTAAATGGCCTGTTTTTTGTTCCATCATATCTTTCATTTTGTCAGGCATAGCCCACATACCTTTACCAATTTGAGCTTTACCAGAAAAACCACATTTTAATCCAATATCTACATTTCTGTTTTCGTAAGCTGTAATCCATTTTGATGACTTCATTTCTCCCTTTTTAATCATAGGTCCAGCCATCATTGATGTGTGCATTTCATCACCAGTTCTATCTAAAAATCCTGTATTTATAAAAAACACTCTATTTTTTAAGGACCTAATACACTCTTTCAAATTAGAGGATGTTCTTCTTTCTTCATCCATTATTCCTATTTTACATGTGTATTTTTTTAATCCTAAAACTTCTTCTACTTTTGAAAAAATTAAATCTGTAAATGCTGTTTCTTCTGGTCCATGCATTTTAGGTTTAACAATATATACAGATCCAGTTCGTGAATTATTTTTTTTCTTTAAATCATGAAGTGCTGCAGCAGTCGTTATAAATGCATCTAAAATACCTTCTGGCACTTCATTTCCATCATTTAAAATAATAGATGGGTTTGTCATTAAATGTCCAACATTTCTTACAAGCAGAAGGCTTCTGCCATGTAATTTTAAACCTTTACCATCCCTAGAAATATAACTTCTATTTGGATTTAGCTTTCTCTCATATAATTTTCCATCTTTTTCAAATTTTGACTTTAGGTCTCCACGCATTAAACCTAGCCAATTTCTGTAACAAATAATTTTATCTTCTGAATCAACTGCTGCTACACTGTCTTCATTATCGCAAATAGTTGATACCGCAGATTCCACTATTATATCACTGATACCTGCATGATCCTGTTGAGCAGCAAACGCTCTGGAATCTTTTAAAATTTCAATATGCAAATTATTATTTTTTAAAATAATTGCAGATGGATTATCACTTTCACCTCTATGACCAACAAATTTATCTTCATCCATCAAGCTAACTAAATCAGCACCTTTAAGAATTTTTAGCTTTCCATCTTTTACAGCAAAGCTTGTTATTTTTTTCCAGCTTAAATCTTTCAATGGAAAATATTTGTCTAAAAAATCTCTGCCATATTTAATAACCATTTCACCTCTTAGTGGATCATATCTTTCTGAAACACTATCTTCTGATTGCTCAATAATATCAGTCCCATAAAGACTATCATATAAACTCATCCATCTAGCATTTGCAGCATTCAGAGCATATCTTGCATTCATAACTGGCACTACCAGTTGGGGTCCAGCAATTTTTGCTATCTCGTCATCAACATCTTTTGTTTCAATTTGAAAATCAGGTCCTTCATTTTTTAAATAGCCTATTTCAACTAAAAATTTCTTATACTCTTCAAAATTAAATTCTGATCCCTTGTTTTTGATATGCCAATCGTCAATTTTATTTTGTAAATCTTTTCTAATGCTTATTAATTTTCTATTCTTAGGTGCTAATTCATTGACAGTTTTTTCAAAACCTGCCCAAAAATTTTCTGGTGATATTTCTGTTTCTTTTAGCAGATCATTCTTAACAAATTGAACAAGATCACTCGAAACTTTCAAACTTTTAATATTTATGTATTTTTCTTGCATAGCACTTTTGTGACCCCATCTGTATTTTTGCCTGAGAGTTTTGCTCCTTCGGCGGAATTTAATCTCTTTCCAGAGTGTTATGCCTAAATCGGTCCTTTTGCCTGAGAGTTTCCGGGGTGGTTGCTCCTTCGGCGCTAAAAATTGCTTAGTCTCTCCCGATCATGAATTTCTATCTATTAAAATTATTTAGTCAATTAATAACAGTTACCATTAAAATAATTCATCATTTTATGGCCTTTTTTATAATTTAACTATCCGATATAATTAAAACATGAAAAATTACCTCAATTTTGAAAATGAAATTAAAAATCTTGAAAATGAGATAGAAAAATTAAAGGATCCATATAATCAAGAAGGACTATCAGAAGTGGATACTCAAAAAATTTCTAGTACTCAAGCAGAGTTAGATGAAAAACTAAAAAATATTTACTCAAATTTAGATCCATGGCAAACTACTATGGTTGCAAGACATGAGGACAGACCAAAATCTAAATTTTTTATAGACAATTTATTTGAAGATTTTATTTCATTGTCTGGTGATCGTCATTATGGTGAAGATAAATCAGTTTTAACTGGTTTTGCAAAATTTAAAGGAAATTCAGTTTTAGTTATTGGACAAGAAAAAGGAGAGGATTTAGATAGCAGAATCGAGAGAAATTTTGGAATGATGAGACCTGAGGGATACAGAAAAACAATTCGATTAATGAATTTGGCAAACAAATTTAATATTCCAATAATTTCCTTTATAGATACTCCAGGTGCGTATCCAGGTGTTGGCGCAGAGGAAAGAGGTCAAGCAGAAGCAATTGCAAAATCAATAGAATGTTGCATGGAACTTAAGGTCCCAACAATTGCAATAATAATTGGTGAGGGTGGTTCTGGAGGAGCAATCGCTCTCGCATCTTCAAATAAAGTTATAATGTTTGAGAATGCAATCTATTCAGTTATATCTCCCGAGGGATGTGCAACTATTCTTTGGAGAGACCCAAAGAAAATGCTCGATGCTGCAAAAGCAATGAAACTCTCAGCAAAAGATTTATTGAAGTTAAAAGTTATCGACGAAATTATTCCTGAGCCTTTGGGTGGTGCTCATCGAGATAGAGATACGATGCTTGAAAACTTAAAAACTTCTATCACACAGAATTTAGATTACTTCAAAGACTTATCTCCAGAGGAGATAGCAAATGAAAGAAAAAATAAGTTTTTAAAGATTGGAAGGAACGATGGATTTATAAGCACAACTGAAGATTTTAGTTCACTAACTATCAAAAAAAATAAATTTGAAAATATTTTAAAATCAAAAAAAATACAAATTTGTATTGGTATAAGCGTTATTTTATTAGGTTTGATTTTTTTAATAATTTAAAATTATAAAGCACCGTGACAGTGTTTAAATTTTTTACCTGAGCCACAAAAACATGGTTCATTTCTTCCCATTTTTTTGGTTTGATTTTTTTGAGGTAAAATCTCAGTATTATTATCTTCTTTTTTAGTTTGTTCTGTAACAACTTTTAGATTCATCAAGATTGTAACATAGTCTAATTTTAGTTTTTCTAAGAGGTTTGAAAATAAATCAAAAGCTTCTTTTTTATATTCAACTAACGGATCTCTTTGACCGTAAGATCTTAAACCAACAACTTGTCTTAATTGTTCTAAATATTGAATGTGAGATTTCCAATTTAAATCTATGGATTGTAGAAAAATTCTTTTTTCAATTTCTTTTGCATAATCTTCTCCAAGAATCTTAATTCTTTCATTTCTTGTTTCATTAAATTTTGAAAGTATTTTTTCTTTAAGTTCTTCATCTTTAGATGCAATTAATTCCTCAAACTCCTTATCTGTGAAACTTTTTCCCAGTATTTGCTTTATTCTGTTACTAAATTCGGTGCTCTTAGGGTTTGAAAGTTTTTGAATTTTTAGTTTAATTAAGTCCTCAATTATCTCTTTTAGAAATTCATCAGAATAACCAAAAATATCCCCACTACTCATTGCATTTTTTCTTTGAGAAAACACAACATGTCTTTGATCGTTAAGTACATTATCAAATTTTATTAAGGTTTTTCTAATGTCAAAATTTCTCGCCTCTACCTTTTGTTGTGCTCTTTCTAATGCTTTATTGATCCAAGGATGATCTATGCTCTCTCCATCTTTAAGCCCCAACTTTTCAAGCATATTATTCATGGACTCGGAACCAAAAATTCTCATTAAGTCATCCTCTAAACTTACATAAAATACTGAACTTCCTTCATCCCCTTGTCTTCCTGATCTACCTCTAGCTTGATTATCAACTCTTCTAGACTCCATTCTTTCTGTGCCAATTACAAACAAGCCACCTAAAGACTTTATTTTTTCTTTATCAATTTTGAGCTGATCATCAGGAATAGTTCCTTTTTTTCCTCCAAGTTGGATATCAACGCCACGCCCAGAAATACTGGTTGTGATAATTAAAGATTTTTCTTTACCTGCATTGGCTATAATTTCAGCCTCATTTTCATGATTTTTCGCATTAAGAACTACATGTTTAATATTTTTTTTATTTAATAAATTTGAGTAAACCTCAGAATTATTTACACTTGATGTAAAAACTAGTATTGGTTGTCCTAGTTTATTTCGTTCTATAATGTTATTAATAATTGCTTTATTTTTTTCTTCTTGAGTCCTAAATATTAAATCATTAAAATCTTCTCTAATCATTTCTTTATTAGTAGGAATTACCACAACTGATAAATCATAAATTTCAAAAAACTCTGCAGATTCAGTTAAAGCAGTTCCAGTGCAACCTGCTAACTTTTTATAAAGTTTAAAATAATTTTGATAAGTGATTGAAGCTAAGGTTTGATTCTCGGCTTTTATGTCTATTTTTTCTTTAGCTTCGAGTGCCTGATGAAGTCCATCTCCGAAACGTCTCCCTTCAAGAATTCGTCCAGTCAATTCATCAATTATTTTTAAACTTCCATCTTGAACAATATAGTCTTTACCTTTTTCAAATAGATGATTTGCTCTTAATCCTTGATTAACATGATGAACTAAATGTAAATTTTCTGGATCATAAAAATTTTCATTTTTTAAAATTCCAGCTTTTGTAAAAAGTTTTTCAACATTATTAATACCCTCATTAGTTAAAAGGATACTTTTTTCTTTTTCATCAATTTCAAAATCTTTTGAATTTAACATTTTTATTAATTTATCTATAACTAGATATTGTGCAGTTCTGTCTTCAGTAGATCCAGATATTACCAACGGAGTCCTTGCTTCATCAATCAAACAAGAATCGATTTCATCAACAATTGAAAAAGAATGCTCTCTTTGCACCATCTCATTTTCTGAAAATTTCATATTATCTCGAAGATAATCAAATCCTAATTCACTATTAGTTGCATAAGTTATGTCACAATTATAATTTTGTTTGCGCTCTTCATCATTTTGATTGCTGTTAATAAATCCTGATGTCAAACCAACAAAATTATATATCTGACCCATTTCAATCGAATCTCTTTTTGCCAAATAATCATTCACTGTTACTATGTGAACTCCTTTTGTATTAAGTGCATTTAAATATGCTGCCAATGTGATTGTTAAAGTTTTTCCTTCACCTGTTCTCATTTCAGCTATTTTACCTTCATGAAGAACTACGCCTCCAATTAATTGAACATCAAAATGTCTTTCTTTTCGGGTTCTTTTCGAAGCTTCTCTTACAAGTGCAAAAGCTTCAGGCAAAATATCATTTAATGATTTTCCACTTTTAACAAGATCTTTAAGCTCTAAAGTTTTCTTAGGAAAATCTGTATCATTTAAATTTATAAATTTTTCCTCTAGCGAATTAATTTTTTCAACTATCTTGCTTATCCTATCAAGCTCTTTTTGGTTGCTAGATTTAATAAATTTAGAGATTAGATTTAATGGATTAAACATGACTATTTGATTTATTCTTTAAATATTATGTTTAATATATGTATTAAATAAATAATTTAAACAATATGGGAATTAATTTAACAAATTTTCTATCTTCACAATCAAAAAATACCAAAATGATTGATTTTCAAGACTTAGATCATCTTGATGGTCTATCAATTTCAGTACTAAGCGCAAATTTATATAAAAATGACAGAGATGATTTATCAATGTTTTATTTCAGAGATGGTGCAAATCACGCCTCTTTATATACACAGTCTAAAATAGTTTCTGAAAATATAAAATGGAACTTAAATCAAAAAACTAAAAAAGTATTTTCTTTAATTGTTAATACTAGAAATGCAAACGCATTTACAGGTAAAGAAGGATATGAAAGTTTAAAAAAATTAGCAGATATAGTCTCAAAAAATTTGACAGAGAAACAAAAACAAGACGAGGAAACGCCTAAAAAAATAAATCCAAAAGAAATTCTATTTGGTTGTACAGGAACAATAGGAGAAGAGTTTCCATTTGAAAAAATATCTTATCAAATACCTAATTTAATTAATAAAATTCGCTACACACAAAATAAATTTATTTGGATGAAAGCTGCACTTGGTATAATGACTACCGACACTAAGCCAAAAATTGCTATGGAAGAGTGCAATATAGGAAGTGAGAAAGTTAAAATTTATGGGATCGCTAAAGGCTCTGGGATGATACATCCTAATATGGCAACAACTTTAGCTTACATCTTTACAGATGCGAGCTTATCTAATGATATTTTAAATAAATTATTAAAAAAAAATATCTTTAACACTTTTAATGCTATTTCTTGTGATGGGGATACTAGTACAAACGACATGGTAACTATTTTTGCAACTAATAAAATTAATAATTCAAAAATAAAAAGTATAAATGAAAATAAAATAAAAAACTTTGATAAAGCCTTAAATAACGTTCTATTAAATTTAGCTAAAAGAGTTGTTGCAGATGGTGAGGGAGCATCAAAATTTATTTCTATAAACGTGTCTAAATGTAAAAATGAAATAGAGGCAAAAAAAATAGCTTTTTCAATAGGAAACTCACCTTTAGTAAAAACTGCAATTGCAGGTGAGGATCCAAATTGGGGAAGAATTATAATGGCAATAGGTAAAGCTGGACCAAAAATTAATTTAAAAAAACTCTCTATAAAATTAGGAAATATAAAAATAGTTCAAGATGGGAAACTTTATCAAAATTATAGTGAAGAGGTAGCATCAAAATATATGAAAAATGAAAATATTGATATTAGTGTTGAAGTTTACACAGGAAAAAAAGATTTTACTTCATACACGATGGATTTAACCAAGAAATATATAAATATTAATGCAGACTATAGAAGCTAAATAATATTGAAAATTTTTATTTAAAACCTATTTATAAAATATGATTAAATACAAATTAATTTGCAAAGATTGTAATATTAAATTTGACAGTTGGTTTGCATCATCTAATGAATATGAAAAGTTAAAAAAAAGAAAATTTTTGACATGTCATAGTTGCAACTCATTAAAAGTAGAAAAAACTTTGATGGCCCCACAATTAATAAATATGAAAAATAAATCTGAAACAAAATTAAATACTACAAAATACCAAAAAATTAAAAAAACTATTAAAAATTATCAAAAGTTTATTAAGGAAAATTTTCAATACGTAGGAGACAATTTTGCTTATGAAGCAAGATCAATCCATTATAATAATAACAAAAAATCTAAAGGCATATATGGAAGTGCTTCAACACAAGATCTTAGAGAGCTAAAAGATGAAGGAATAGAAGCTCAGATGTTTCCCTGGATAGAAGATAAAGAAAATTAATTTTTTAAAAATTTTGTAATATAGTTTACGGATAAGTCTTTTGTAATACTCCACTCGTCCTTAATTATATTAAAATGCATTCCATCAGACTTTTTTAAAGATAAATTATTTTTTGTCAAAATCTTTTCAAGCTCCTCAGGTTTAACAAATTTTTCCCACTCATGAGTTCCTATTGGCAACCATCTTAAAAGATACTCTGCTCCAACTATAGCGAACACATATGATTTTAATGTTTTATTAATTGTTGCAACAAACATTAATCCATTTTTCTTAAGAAGTTTAGAGCATGATTTTAAAAAGAAGGAAATATCTTCTACATGCTCAACTATTTCCATATTTAGTATTACATCAAATTTTTTTGTAATTTTTAATTTTTCAGGTGATGAACAAATATAATTTATTTTAAGTCCATTTTTTTTTGCATGAAGTTTTGCAATTTTAATATTTTTAATTGATGCATCGATACCTGTAATATTAGCACCCAATCTACACATTGGCTCAGAAAGTAATCCCCCACCACAACCAATATCTAAAATATTAATTCCAGATAAAGGGTTGGCTTTATTTCTTATTTTAAATTGTTCAATTATATTTTCTTTAATATATTTAATCCTTATCGGATTAAATTTGTGTAAAGGTTTAAATTTTCCATGGGGATCCCACCATTCATCCGCCATATTTGAAAATTTTTCTATTTCTTTTTTATTTACGCTACTCATGTAAGATAATTAGTTGACATAGCAATTAAGATGTATTTTATCAAATATTAATTAAATATTTATTTAGCTGATCATGAAAACTGTAGTGCTTAAATTTGGTGGAACTTCTGTTGGTAGTATCGATAGGATTAAAAAAGTATGTAAAATTATATCCTCATATAAAAAGAAAAAATATAAAGTTGTTGTAATTTCTTCAGCTATGAGTGGTGTTACTAATGACCTAGTTAATAAATCAAAGTCAATTTGTAACAATTTCGATTTGGCAGAATATGACGCACTAGTATCTACTGGTGAACAAGTTTCATGTGCGCTTATAGCAGGGCGATTGAAACATATTGGCTTAAAATCTAGATCTTGGTTATCTTGGCAGTTACCTATTTTTACAGAGGGTAATTACTCAAGTGCAAGAATAAATAAAATAAATATTAAAGAATTAAATATATATATTAAAAGTGGTGGCGTTCCAGTTGTTACTGGTTTCCAAGGAATTAATAAAAATTTTAGAATAACTACTATTGGTAGAAGTGGATCTGATGCTACAGCAATAATGTTAGCTAAATATATTAAAGCTGATGAGTGTATAATATATACAGATGTAGAAGGTGTTTATACTACTGACCCGAGACAACATAAAAAAGCAAAAAAAATTAAAAAAATTTTTTATGATGAGATGCTTGAAATGGCATCATTAGGCTCAAAAGTTATGCAACCAACTTCAATTCAGGATGCAAAGCTGAATAAAATAGATATTAAAGTCAGATCCTCTTTTGCATTCAAGTCAGGAACTTTAATTACAAATTCTAAAAAATCATTTAGTGACCAAATAATTACTGGAATTTCATCAACTAAAAATGATGCTAAAATTACAATAGTAGGCGTTAAGGATAGACCAGGCGTTGCTGCATCAATTTTTAAACCATTATCTAAAAATTTGATTAACGTTGATATGGTTATTCAAAATATCTCGCAAAATGGAAAAAATACTGATTTGACTTTTACAATTAAATCTGAAGATCTTAAAAAAACCGAAAAGCTAATAAAAGAAAACAAAAGTATTTCATATAAAAAATTATCTTTTGACAAAAATGTCTCTAAAGTGTCAATTATTGGTGTTGGAATGATTACAACACCAGGAATAACTTACAGAATGTTCCAAGCTTTAGCTGCAAAAAAAATAAATATTTTAGTCATTTCAACATCTGAAATTAAAATTTCAGTTTTAGTATCAGCAAAGCATGTTAAAAAGGCAATTGCATCTTTACATAAAGAATTTAAATTAGATTAATTAAATGAGTGTTAGACCATTTAGAGATATCAGAAGACGAAAAACAAAAGTAATAAATGTTGGTGATGTTAAAATTGGGGGAGATAACCCAATTTCTATTCAATCGATGACCAATACTTTAACTACAGATGTTAAAGCAACAATAAATCAAATTAATGATATTGCTGAGGAAGGGGCGGATATAGTTAGAGTTTCATGTCCAGATGTAGAGTCAACCAATGCTCTTAAAGAAATAGTTAAACATGTATCAATCCCAGTAGTAGCAGATATTCATTTTCATTATAAAAGGGCAATTGAAGCTGCTGAAAACGGAGCTAAATGTTTAAGAATAAATCCTGGAAATATTGGTGAGGAGTCAAAAATTCATGAAGTTCTTAGTGCTGCTAAGAATAATGGTTGCTCGGTTAGAATTGGAGTAAATGCTGGATCACTAGAAAAAGATATACTAGATAAGTTTAAAGAACCTTGTCCCGAAGCTCTTGTTGAAAGTGCTTTAAGAAATATAAAAATATTAGAGGATAAAGATTTTTTTAATTTTAAGATAAGTGTTAAGTCCTCTGACGTTTTTTTATCAATCGGTGCTTACAGACAATTATCTAAAGTAAGTGATTATCCTCTGCATTTGGGAATTACTGAGGCTGGGAGTTTTGTATCTGGAAGTATAAAGTCTTCTATAGGACTTGGAAGTCTTTTAATGGATGGGATAGGAGACACAATAAGGATTTCTTTATCAGATAATCCAACAAAAGAAGTTACAATAGGAAATGAAATTCTAAAATCGTTAAATCTAAGAAATAGGGGTGTTAAAATAATATCTTGTCCTTCTTGTGCAAGACAAGCTTTCCAAGTAATTGATACTGTTAAAATATTAGAAGAAAAGTTGTCTCATATAAAAGCACCCATAACTCTATCAATAATAGGGTGTGTTGTTAATGGACCGGGAGAGGCAGCTATGACTGATATAGGTATTACGGGAGGTGGAAAAGGAAATAATATGCTTTATTTGTCAGGAGTTCAAAATGAAAAGGTTTTGACCAAAGATATTATTGAAAAAGTTGTTACAGAAGTTGAGAAAAAGGCATCCGAGCTGGAAAATTAAAAATGATACCCAACAAAACAATTGAAGAGCTTATAACAAGGCATTCCACATTAGAAAAAGATTTAGCCTCTGGGAATATAGATAAAAAGTTATTCGCAGAAAAATCAAAAGAATATTCAGATGTAAATGAAATTATTGAAAATGCAAAAAAATATATCTCATATGATAGCGATAAAAAAGAATTAGAAAAAATATTAAATGACAGTTTGTCAGATGAGGAATTAAGAAATATGGCTGAAACGGAATTAGGTGATTTACAAATACAATATGAGATAAATGAAAAAAAATTAAAATTATTTTTACTCCCCAAAGATGAAGCTGATAAAAAAAATGCGATTATTGAAATTAGAGCAGGAACAGGAGGATTAGAGGCGAGCCTTTTTGCATCTGATCTTTTTAAAATGTATGAAAAAGTTAGCCATAAAAAAAAATGGTCTTTAGAACTTATTTCAATTTCAAAAAGTGATGCTGGTGGTTTAAAAGAAGTTATAGCTTCAATCAAGGGCAATAATATTTATTCAACTCTTAAATATGAGAGTGGAGTTCATAGAGTACAAAGAGTTCCTGATACTGAAACTCAAGGTAGAGTTCATACATCAGCAGCAACCGTTGCTGTATTACCTGAGGCAGAAGAGGTTGATTTAAAAATAAACGACTCAGATTTAAGAATAGATGTTTTTAGAGCTGGTGGACCAGGGGGTCAATCTGTCAATACAACTGATAGTGCTGTAAGAATAACTCATATTCCTTCTGGGCTATCTGTCTCTCAGCAGGATGAAAAATCACAACATAAAAATAAAGCGAAAGGAATGAAAATACTGAGATCACGTTTGTATGAGTTAGAGAGATCTAGAATTGATCAAGAAAGATCAAAAGATCGTAAAACAAAAATTGGTACTGGAGATAGGTCGGAACGTATTAGAACTTATAACTTTCCCCAAGGAAGAGTGACAGATCACAGAATAAACTTAACACTACATAGATTAGAAGAATTCTTAGAAGGCGAAGCCTTTGATGAAATGATTGAGTCATTAACTTTACAAGCTCAAGAAGAGAGCTTAAGTAATTTAAAATAATGAACATAAATTCAGCAATTATTTATGGTGCAAAAGTTTTAAAAGATAATTTAATAAAAAATCCATATTTAGACTCTGAAATACTAATGACGAAGGCAATCGAGAAAGATAGAAAATATATTTTGCTTAATTCTAAAAGAGACCTAAATAAACAGGATTTGAATACTTTTCAAAAATTGATAAAGAAACGAATAATTGGAAAGCCAATCGCTTATTTAACAAATAAAAAATTCTTTTGGAATTCAGAATTCACTCTATCAGATGAGACTTTAATACCTCGACCAGATACAGAATTGGTCGTTGAGAAAGTTTTAGATTTAACTGCACATAAAAAAAAATTAAGTATATTAGAAATTGGCATTGGATCAGGATGTATACTCTTGTCAATTTTAAAGGAGAGAAAAAGTTTTTATGGAACAGGAATTGATATAAGCAAAAGTTGTTTAAAAATAAGTAAATTAAACGCAATTTACCTTAAAGTAGGCTCTAAACTTAAATTATATAAATCAAATGTTGACAAATTCAATCTAGGCAAATATGATTTAATTATATCTAATCCTCCATATATTAAAAACTTTGATATTAAATATTTGGAAAAAGATGTCGCTAAGTTTGAACCAAAACTAGCATTAGACGGTGGATTAGATGGTTTATCAGCAATCAGAAAAGTAATTAAGAAATCATCTGAACTGATTAAAAAGAACGGTAAGTTTGTTTTAGAGATCGGTTTTGATCAAAAAAATAAAGTAGTTAGTTTATTAAAAAAAGAAGGATTTTATATTAACAGTATCAACAAAGATCTTGCCAATAATGATCGATGTATAGTCTGCACAAAAATATAGTTTATTAGAAATCATGGTAACATTTAGAAATAATAATAATAACAATAGAAGAAATAATTTTAGAAGAAACGACAGAAGCTTCAAATCAAACGGGGACAGACCAAAATTTGGATCAAATTTCTCTAACAATGAAAATTTTAAAAGAAAAGCTCCTGGAAGAAACAATCATAATGCACCAAAATTAATTGAAAAATATAACGATTTAGCCAGAGAAGCTTCTTCAAATGGTGACAAAATTTTATCTGAAAATTATCTTCAACACGCAGACCACTTCACGAGAATTTTGAATGAAAGAGAAAATATAAGAAAAGAGAGATTTTCTGATAATAAAACTGTGGATCAAGCTAATCTTTCAGAAGAAACCAAGATGCAAAATGAAGAAGTTTCGAAAAGTAATATAGCTAACGAAGCAAAAAAAGATAATGAGGAAGAAAAAGTTCCAGAGACTCAAGCTTAAAGCCTTAGTTTATTCCTATAATTTTTTCAGATTTTAAAACATCTAATTTAATTTTTTTAGTCTCAAAAATTTTTCTTTCTTTACCCTTTAAAATCTTTCCAGATGGCAGTTTTAATTTTTGAGAATTAACTTTTTTTCCATTAACTATAACTTCGTAGTGTAAATGAGGACCAGTTGATTTACCTGTTGATCCTACATAGCCTATAGTTTGACCTTGTTTAACTCTTACACCTGTTTTAATGCCACGAGCAAATTTTGACATATGTGCATAAATAGTTTGATAAGTAGAATTGTGTCTTATTTTAACACAATTTCCTCCACCACCACACCATCCTGCTTTTTTTACCACACCATCCCCAGATGCCATAATAGGAGTTCCCATTGGTGCAGCAAAATCAGTTCCTCTATGCATTTTATTAAAACCATCAATAGGATGTTTTCTCATTCCAAAAGGAGATGAAAGCCTAGCACCATTTATTGGAGTCTTCATTAATGCTTTTTTAACACTTTTTCCATTTTTATCGTAATGACCTTCACTACCAACTTTATCAAAATAATACAAACTATTATCTTGACCACTAAGTTTTAGGTTAGCAAAAAGAATTTCTCCAGTTTCAACAATCTCATTTTTTTCGTTTAAGAATATTTCATACATAATTTGAAATTTATCTTTTTTTCTTATATCTCTTTGAAAATCTACTTGAAATCCATAAATTCTTGCAAACTCAATTATTGTATTAGGTGGAATATTTTGATCAGTTGCAGCCTTATAAAGACTTTGTAAAATTACATTTTCGTTATAGACTATATTTTTGTTCAGTTTTATTAATAAAATTTCCTCGTTAAATTTATCATTTTCGATATTTCTTTTTAAAAATATTTTTTGAGTACTTGAAGTTTGATATACAAATTCACTAATTTTATTATTTGTTTTATCTAAATTAAATTGAATTATTTGTTTTGTATTTAATTTGTTAAGATTAACTTTGTCTTTAAGAGAGTTTTTTATTTTAAGAATTTCACTTTTTTCAATTGAATAGTTTTCTAAAATTTTGTCAAAAGTTTCTCCAGATTTAATTTTATGTTTAATTTTTTTGTATTTAGGCTCAAGGTTATCAACTAAATGACTTAAAGTTTTTTTTAAATAAATATTATCAATAAAATTATTATAAGCTTGTGTATTATTTTTTTTTTTGAAATTAAAATAGCTTGTTGAAGCAACCGTGATGGCAACTAAAAAAATAAGACTAAAAATATGAATATTTTTCCTAATTTTATTTTTTAAATTTTTTAACATTTGAAAATGAATTGGTTACAATTATTAGTTTAGAGAAACTTAAAAATCAAAAAAAACCCTTAAAAATCGAGTATTTTTATTCTATTTTTTAATGTTAAACGCTTGATTTCCTATTATTTTAGCCTATAAGCACTGAACTTTCTCAGTAAAATTATTGTTAACACAATAAATTAGTGAGTATTATTGAGCCTTTTTTGCTCAATTAGCTATTTAAAACGTAAAGATTTAAGAAGAGAAGTGTGGACGGTTAAGGTTACCAAAAATTTGTCGTACACACTTCAACATCATATAAATTTTATTCTTAGAATTTATATGGAAGCTAGTGTGCGCCGTTTTTAAACTTGAGAGTTTGATCATGGCTCAGAACGTACGCTGGCGGCACGCCTAACACATGCAAGTCGAACGAAGTAGCAATACTTAGTGGCAGACGGGTGAGTAACATGTAGGTATCTGCCCTTTGGCCTGGAATAACACGAGGAAACTTGTGCTAATACCGGATAAGTCTTTACGGAGAAAGCTTTATGCACCATTGGATGAGCCTGCACTTGATTAGTTTGTTGGTGGGGTAATGGCCTACCAAGACTGTGATCAATAGCTGATTTGAGAGGATGATCAGCCACATTGGGACTGAGACACGGCCCAAACTCCTACGGGAGGCAGCAGTGGGGAATCTTGCACAATGGAGGAAACTCTGATGCAGCGATGCCGCGTGAGTGAAGAAGGCCTTTGGGTTGTAAAGCTCTTTCGTCGGGGAAGAAAATGACTGTACCCGAATAAGAAGGTCCGGCTAACTTCGTGCCAGCAGCCGCGGTAATACGAAGGGACCTAGCGTAGTTCGGAATTACTGGGCTTAAAGAGTTCGTAGGTGGTTGAAAAAGTTGGTGGTGAAATCCCAGAGCTTAACTCTGGAACTGCCATCAAAACTTTTCAGCTAGAGTATGATAGAGGAAAGCAGAATTTCTAGTGTAGAGGTGAAATTCGTAGATATTAGAAAGAATACCAATTGCGAAGGCAGCTTTCTGGATCATAACTGACACTGAGGAACGAAAGCATGGGTAGCGAAGAGGATTAGATACCCTCGTAGTCCATGCCGTAAACGATGTGTGTTAGACGTTGGAAATTTATTTTCAGTGTCGCAGCGAAAGCGATAAACACACCGCCTGGGGAGTACGACCGCAAGGTTAAAACTCAAATGAATTGACGGGGACCCGCACAAGTAGTGGAGCATGTGGTTTAATTCGAAGATACGCGCAGAACCTTACCAACACTTGACATGTTCGTCGCGACTCTAAGAGATTAGAGTTTTCGGTTCGGCCGGACGAAACACAGGTGCTGCATGGCTGTCGTCAGCTCGTGTCGTGAGATGTTGGGTTAAGTCCCGCAA
>CACLHJ010000002.1:52500-67043 GCA_902606645.1 uncultured Pelagibacteraceae bacterium
GCAAAGATAATAAAAGGTCTTCCTATTTCTGGAGGAGACTCTAAAGCATCTGGTGGAGGAGGGGCCAATGAGTCTTTATTATATTTTTTAGTAAGATTAATCAGTGCAAAAAATGTGTTAGAGACAGGTGTTTCAGCTGGATCAAGCTCCCGAAGTATTCTGGAGGCCTTAAAAATTAATGGAGATGGGAAATTATTCAGTAGTGATTTAGCAATTCATCTTGAAAAGGATCAGGTTGGCATATTAGTAGATAAATCTTTGCGAGATAATTGGTTTTTAACTCATGATGGGGATAAAATAAATTTGCCTATTATATTTAATGAAGAGAGAAAATTTGATCTAGTATATTACGATAGTGAGAAATCTTATAATGGAAAAAAAATATTCCATTCAAAAATATTAAATTTACCATCTCCAAAAATTATAGTTTATGATGATATTGATAGAGACTCATTTTTTTCTGAATGTGTAAAATCTTTTGGTTATAAATATAAAATTTTTGGTAATGCAGGAGTAATTTTTAATGAGGAGATTAAAAAATAATTTAATCGAGTAAAAAAAAAGATTATAATTTAGTAATAATTCAAAATTAATAGTCTTATTATTAGATATTAAAAAATTTTTTATTGAAATGGATACATTAAGAAAATTAATATTCATACTAACACCTCGTGAGCGTAAATTAGCTCTTTTGTTACTTTTAATGATAATGATAATGGCTATATTAGACACTTTAGGTGTTGCATCAATATTACCATTTATTGCAGTCTTAGCAAATCCAGAGATTGTTGAAACTAATCTTCTCTTAAACAAGATTTTTATTTTATCATCAAACTTTGGAATTCAAACTCAACAAGAATTTTTATTTTTTTTAGGTATTTTTGTTTTTTTATTTTTGGTATTTTCACTCTCATTTAAAGCCTTAACTTTTTACACTCAAATACATTTTAATGCCATGCGTGAATACAGTATTAGTAAAAGATTAGTGGAGGGTTTTTTGCATCAACCTTTCAGCTGGTATCTAAATCAAAATAGTGCAGATCTTGGCAAGACAATATTATCAGAAGTTGGAACAGTAATTCATGATGGTATTAAAGCCACCATTGATTTAATAACTTATATTGCAATAGCGCTTTTATTAATAATATTGTTAATAATAATAAATCCAAAAATTTCATTAATAGCTGGATTTATACTTGGTGTAACTTATGCAATAATTTATAAGTTTTCACGAAATTTTCTAAAAAGAATCGGGCAGGAGCGATTAAGAGCAAATGAAGAAAGATTTAAAATCCTAAGCGAGTCTTTTGGAGCCATTAAAGAAATTAAAGTCAATGGAATAGAACAAGTTTATGTAGATCGTTTTTCAAAACCAGCAAAAACTCTTGGAAAGCATACAGCTTCTTATCAAATTATTGGTAGGATGCCGCGATTTATAATTGAAGCAATTGCCTTCGGTGGATTAGTTTTAATGATACTTTACCTTATGTCAGTTTTTAAAACTTTTACGAGCACAATTCCAATAGTTTCAGTTTATGCTTTTGCCGGATATAGATTAATACCAGCTTTCCAACAGATTTATGCGTCCTTTACAGCTCTACGTTATGTGGGAAGTTCACTTGATGAAGTTTATAAAGACTTAAAAGATATACAACATTTCAACTCTACTTTTGAAAAAGATGTTATCAAACTAGAAAAATCTATCGATTTAAAAAATGTTAGTTATAATTATCCAAATGTAGAGAGAAAAGCCTTAAAAAATATAAATTTAACAATCCATTCTAATAGTACAGTAGGTTTTGTTGGAACCACTGGAAGTGGAAAAACTACCATAGTCGATATAATATTAGGTCTTTTTCAAGCCCAAGAAGGAACTCTAGAAGTTGATGGAAAAATTATAACTAAGGATGTTTCCAAATCTTGGCGACAATCAATTGGTTATGTCCCGCAAAATATTTATTTATCTGATGACACTATAGCCTCAAATATTGCATTTGGAGTAAGACCTGGAGATATTGATCATAAACAAGTTGAAAATGCTGCAAAAATTGCAAATCTTCATAATTTTGTTGATACTGAATTACCTAAAAAATATCAAACTATCGTTGGAGAGAGGGGAATAAGGTTATCTGGAGGACAACGACAGAGAATAGGAATAGCAAGAGCACTGTATCATAAACCACAAGTACTGATATTAGATGAGGCAACAAGTGCTTTAGATAATTTGACTGAAAAAGCAGTTATTGATGCAATTAATAATTATACTGATAAAATTACTATTATATTGATTGCACATAGATTGAGTACTATAAAAAAGTGTAATATGATTTACGTTCTGGAAAATGGAGAAATTATAAATCAAGGAACATTTGAAGAACTGGCTCGATCCATCAACCATTTTAGTTTAACAGAAAAAAATCTATAAAAGAAAATGTTAAAAAATTCCTCAATATTAATTACTGGAGGTACAGGATCTTTTGGACAATCTTTTGTACCTATGACATTAAAAAAGTATAATCCAAAACGTTTAGTAATTTTTTCTCGCGATGAAATGAAGCAATGGGAGATGTCAAAACATTATAAAAATGATAAAAGAGTTCGTTTTTTCATAGGTGATGTAAGAGATAAAAATCGATTATATCGAGCTTTACACAATGTAGACTATGTTATCCACGCTGCAGCAACAAAGATAGTTACAACTGCAGAATATAATCCTTTCGAATGTGTAAAAACTAATATTAATGGTGCAATGAATTTAATTGAAGCGTGTATCGACAGAGGCGTGAAACGTTTAATTGCACTCTCAACTGATAAAGCTAGTAGTCCTATTAACTTATATGGGGCAACTAAGCTTGCATCTGATAAATTGTTTACAGCAAGTAATTCTTCTTATGCAGGGGGTCACAAAACATCTTTTGCAGTAGTTAGATACGGTAATGTAATGGGGTCAAGAGGCTCTATAATTCCACTGTTCATGTCCGTAAAAGAAAAAGGGAAATTGCCAATAACTGATAAAAGAATGACACGGTTTATGATTTCTCTTGAACAAGGAGTCGAGCTTGTGTGGCATGCTTTTGAAGACATGGTTGGAGGTGAAATTTATATTAAAAAAATTCCTTCAATGAAAGTTGTAGATATTGCAAAAGTCATTTCACCAAATGCCAGACATGAGATAATTGGCATTCGTCCTGGAGAGAAGTTGCATGAACAAATGATAAGCAGTGATGATAGTCACTCAACTTACGAATATCTTGGATATTATAAAATTTTACCTCAGATTAATGATTGGGGAAAAGATACTTTGCGCATAAAAAAAGGTAAGAAAGTTCCCGAGGGCTTTACATATAATAGTAATACTAATTCAGAGTGGATGACAAATTCTGAACTAAAAAGATGGGTTCAAAATAATCTTAATTTCATTGGTAAAATTTAAATTATGATACCCTATGGTCGTCAAGAAATTACTGAAGAAGATATATCTGAGGTTGAAAAAGTTTTAAGATCTGATTATTTAACCCAAGGCGAAGCTGTTCCAAAGTTTGAAAAATCAGTAGCTGGTTATTGTGGAGTAAATTATGGAATTGCAGTTAATAGTGCGACTAGCGCATTACATATTTCATGTGTTGCACTAAATCTTAGTCCAGGGGACTGGCTGTGGACATCACCTAACACATTCGTTGCGAGTGCCAACTGTGCAATATATTGTGGAGCAAATATAGATTTTGTTGATATTGACCCAAATACTTACAATATGAGCATAGAGTCTTTATCTGATAAATTAAAAAAAGCTGACAAATTAGGAAAATTACCTAAAATAGTTATTCCAGTTCATTTTGCCGGCCAACCATGCAATATGCCAGCTATTCATGATCTGTCAAAGCGTTATGGTTTTAAAATTATTGAGGATGCTTCTCATGCAATAGGTGCATCTTACGATAAAAAAAAAATAGGTTCATGCTTGCATAGTGACATTACAGTTTTTAGCTTTCATCCAGTTAAGATCATTACAACAGCTGAGGGAGGTATGGCATTAACAAATAACGAGGAAGTCGCAGATAGATTGTCTAGATTAAGAACTCATGGCATCACTAAAGATAAAAAAAGGATGATTAAAAAATCTGATAATGAAATTTGGAATTATCAACAAATAGAATTAGGTTTTAATTATAGGATGAATGATATTCAAGGTACACTTGGTTTAAGCCAGATGAAACGAATAGATAAATATATTCATCGTAGACACGAAATAGCAAAAAAGTATGATTTAGAACTTAAAAAACTTCCTGTAAAAACTCCTTGGCAATCTCCCAAAGCTTATTCTAGTTATCATCTATATCCCATAATATTACGAGATAATTTAGGCAATAATTCTCAAAAAAAATTATATGAACAATTAAATAAAAATAAAATAGCAGCCAATTTACATTATATTCCCGTTCACCGTCATCCCTATTATGAAAATCTTGGTTTTAAAAAAAATGATTTCCCAGAAGCAGAAAAATTTCATCAAAAAGCAATTAGTATCCCAATTTATGCAACTTTAAAAAATGACCAACAAGAGCATATTATAAAAACTTTAAAAGAAGTAAAATTGGGATGAATAAATTGGCTTTAGGCACAGCCCAATTTGGATCAAAATATGGAATAGCAAATAAAAATGATCAAATAAAATTCAATGAGTCAGTTCAAATTTTTAATTTAGCAAAAAGTTCAGGTATTAGTTTAATTGATACAGCAATTTCATATGGTGAAAGTGAAAAAATTATTGGAAGAGTAGGGATTAAAGATTTCAAGTTTGTTACTAAATTGCCCGCTTTACCTGAAGATGTTAGTGATGTTAATTCTTGGGTAGAGAAAAAAGTTCAATCCTCATTAACTAATATAGGCACTTCGTCGCTTTATGGGATATTGGTGCATAAATCTCAAAATCTTTTAGGGAATTCAGGTAAAAAAATGATCGAGGCCCTAAACAATATAAAACATAAGGGCTTTGTAAGCAAGATTGGTGTTTCTATATATAGCCCAACAGAACTTGATAAGGTAATGGACCTAACTAAGTTAGATATAATTCAAGCACCACTAAATATCGTTGATCGTAGATTAGAAATGAGCGGCTGGCTCAAAAGGTTAAATAATTTTGGAATTGAAATACATACTCGCTCAACATTTCTTCAAGGTTTATTACTTATGGATCATACTAAGATACCAAAATTTTTTAATAAATGGAGACAAATGTTTGATAAATGGTTCTTAGAGTTAGAAAAAAATAATTTAAATCCTATCCATGAGTGCTTATCTTATCCGTTGTCATTGCAGGAGGTTAATCAAATTGTTGTAGGAGTTGATAGTTTTAAACAGTTAAAAGATTTAATAGCAACATCTAGTCTTAATGAGTCTAAAAAAGATTGGTCTTTTATGATTTCTAATGACCAAATGTTAATTAATCCTTATAATTGGAAAAAACTATAAGACAGATAAATATGTTATTATTATAATTGTGATTTTATTTTAAGAAAGGTCGGATAATGAGCAAAGGTCAAAAATTGTGGAAAAAAGCAAAAAGCATAATTCCTGGAGGGAATATGTTACTTTCCAAAAATCCAGAAATGTTTTTGCCAAATTACTGGCCTACTTATTTTAGTAAAGCAAAAGGTTGTAAGGTATGGGACATGGACGACAAAGAATATATAGACATGTCCTTGATGGGCGTGGGAACAAATATTTTAGGATATGGTCATCCTGAGGTAGATGACTCAGTTAACAAAGTTGTTAAAGATGGAAATATGAGTACTTTAAACTGCCCAGAGGAAGTTTTTTTGGCACAAAAATTAATCAATATGCATAAATGGGCTGATATGGTACGTTTTGCTAGGACTGGAGCTGAAGCTAGCGCTATCGCAGTTCGTATTGCTAGAGCATATTCTGGGAGAGATAAGGTTGCAATTTGTGGTTATCATGGTTGGCATGATTGGTATTTATCTGCAAATTTAGGAAATAGAAAAAATTTAAATGGTCATTTATTACCTGGGCTAGATCCTCTAGGGGTTCCACAAAATTTAAAAGGGACTGCTTACACCTTTAATTATAATGAATTTGATCAATTAGAGAATTTAATTAATTCTAATAAAGATATTGGTGTGATTAAAATGGAAGTGCAAAGAAGTATGCCTCCAAAATATCAATTTTTACAAAAAGTCAGGTCATTAGCAAATAAAAAAGATATAATTTTAATTTTCGATGAGTGCACATCTGGTTTTAGAGAAAACTTTGGTGGCTTGCACAAGAAGTACAAAATTGAACCTGATATTGCTATTTTTGGAAAAGCAATAGGTAATGGTTATGCTATTACAGCTGTTATAGGTCGTAAAGAAATCATGCAAATTGCAGAGTCTACTTTTATAAGCAGTACTTTTTGGACAGAGCGTATTGGCCCAACAGCAGCAATTAAAACATTAGAAGTTATGGAACGTGAAAAATCATGGAAAAAAATTACTAAAATTGGTCTTGAAATTAAAAACCGATGGAAAAAAATGGCAAAGCGTAATGAATTAAAGTTGTCATTTACTGGATTATCTGCACTCCCCACTTTTAATATTGAGAGTAAAAATCATTTTGCCTATAAAACTTTAATTACGCAAGAAATGCTATCAGAAGGTTATTTAGCAGGCAATAGTGTTTATGTTTGTACAGAACATAATACCAAAATACTTGAAGGGTATTTTGAAGCGCTTAATAAAGTTTTTAATTTAATTAATGAATGTGAGAATGGTAGAGATGTCAAAAGTTTGCTCAAAGGAGACATATGCCGTGTAGGTTTCAAAAGACTTACTTAAAAAATTGATTGTAAATTATTGATACTAATTCATGAAAAAAAAAAATCAACCAATCAAAGAAAAAAAAATACCTTATCTTTTCGTTTTTGGAATGTATAGATCTGGAACAACAGCAATTGCAAGATTGTTAGCAGGAGAAAATAAAATAGCATTCTCATCTGATCCAATTCGACCTTTTTTTAATTGGTATAGATCTATACTACAAAAAGATATTGGATATACAGATATTGATGACTATACAAGACCTTTAGGAGATTATTTTGAAGGTGATTTAAATTACATCAAAAAATTGATAGGTTCAAAATTTTTAGAAAAAGTTAAAAAAACTGAATTAATTAATATAAGAGAAAATTTAATTCATCATGGACAAGAATATAGTCCAAAATTTATTCATAATTTAAAACAATCTAAGAGTCTATCATCATTGAGTTATGCAGATGAGCTTAAATATTATCTGGATCTTATATTAAAAACATATGGCAATAATGAAACTTGCATTGTTGGATTAAAAGAAGTTTGGTCAATTGAAATGGCCTTACCAATTATTAATATGATAGGAGAAGATGCCAAAATTTTAATAGTAATTCGTGATCCTTTAGATACTGTAGCCTCCTCATTTACCGGAAGTAATAATTATTGTATTTTATCTTTAGTCAGACAGTGGAGAAAGCAGATTGTTTTTTATAATTTTTTAAAAAATTTATTTCCAAACCAAGTAACATCTATAAATTACGAGGAATTTTGCACAAAACCAGAAATTTTAAAAAGCAAAATTGAAAAATTAATAGATAACTCAGAAAATATTTTATCAGATAAGTTTAACCTTTCAGATGATTATGGAAATTCCTGGATTAAAAATTCTTCATATAAAGATGATAACCTGACAAGTTTAATAGATAACAGGTCTATTGGTAAATATTTAAAAGTATTAAATAAACCACAAATCGAATGGATAATATATTTAACACATATGAACTCATACACTAAATATAACAGAAGCAAAGAGGTTCCTCCCATGCCAACTAATCCTTATCCGAAGAAAACTGTCAACAATATTCCAGAATGGTCAAAATTTGATATACTTAAATTAGAAGGAAATAACTTGGATCAACAGTTACAACTGGAATACAATAGAATAAAAAAAATATCTAAATTCGGAATAGGAAATAAAATCAATGAAAATAATCTCATTAGTCAAATATAAAATAATATAATTATGCGTCACTCAAATATTATTAAGGATTTATTACATTTAAATAGACATCATGTTTCCCCTGACATGGATAAAGCAGTAAATAAGTTGTGCGAAATTTACGGTGGGAAAGTTGATGAGCATTTAGATGATGATAAATTAACATGGCGAATACCCCCAGGGTATAAGGTCATTAAAGCTGAGCTCAAAGATAGCAAAGGTAAATTGATTTGTTCCCATGAAGAAAACCCCATGCATTTATGGTCTTATTCACCAAGCTTTTCAGGGACAGTGAGTTATTCTGATCTAAAAAAAAGAATTCTGGTTGATTTTGATCGACCTGAAGCAATTCTTTTTCACTTTAGAAATCAATATAGGTTTCATAAGCCAATTTGGGGCTTTTCATTAAATGTTAAAAAGTACAAAATGTTAAATCCTGAAGAAAAATATAACGTTAATATCGAGACAGAGTTTTATGATGCTCCTCTAAAGCAGTTTCTTTTTAATGAACCAACTAATAAAAATAATTTAATATTGGTAGCACATCTTGATCATTATGCTCAACTCAATGATGGATTAGGGTCAGCGATTTTGAATAATGAAATAGTTAGCGAGATAAAAGAAGATTTGGAAAATATTAATCTATGTTCTTTAAATAGTGTAGAAATAGTTGGAAGCGTTTATTTTTTGAAAAAGTATAAATTAAATTCTTCTAACACTATATCAGCAATTTCAACCAATGGTTTAACTTTAAATTCCAACTTGATATTTCAACTTTCAGGTAAAGAAAATTCAACTATTAATAAACTTATAAAACTTTTTTATTTAATACATCAGCCAAACTCAACGCTTCAAAAATTTCGAGAGGGTTGGGGTAATGATGAGATCGCATTTGAAGTTCCCAGTATTAAAATACCATGTGTATCAATACATAGAGGGCCTCATCCTACTTATCATACAAATTTAGATAATCTTTCACAATTCTCGAATTCTTCTTTTGAAGAGTCAAAAACTATAATTAAAAATATTATTAAATGTTTAGACAAAAACTACACTATTGAAATAAAAAATTGGGATAGTTTAATCTGCCTTGCTAATCCAGATATCAATCTTTATGTTGAACCTTTGAGTGTTTCAAATATCAAGCAAAAAAGTGATGTTGAGAATTTAAGTTTTTATAACAATTTGTCAGTTTTAGAAAAGAAATATTTGATGCAAAATAATCAAAAAATAATTAATTTTTGCTACAAATTTCAATCTTTCCTATCACATAATTTAAACACAACAATTATAGATTTAGCATATGAATTCTCATTACCAGTATTATTTGTTAAAGAATATATTGAAAAGCTTAGAGAAAAGGGATTTGTTTCACTAACATTTAAAAATTATAACTAAATTTATTATGAAGATAAAATTAAAGAGATACAATTCTATAGGTATTGAAGAACTTAATGCTGCAAAAAGAGTAGTTTCAAGTGGGAAATTATCAGAATTTGTAGCAGGTAATTCTAATGATTTTTTTGGTGGATCAAATGTAAAAAAATTTGAAAAATATTTAGCAAAATTTTATGGTGTGAAATATGCGATTACAGTAAATTCTTGGACATCAGGTTTGATAGCAATTGTAGGATCACTAGATATAGAGCCCGGTGATGAGATAATTGTTACCCCGTGGACTATGTGTGCAACATCGACCGCAATCCTTCATTGGAACTGCATTCCTGTTTTTGCAGATATTGATGAAAATACATTTAACATAGATCCTAATGATGTTAGAAAAAAAATAACATCTAAAACTAAAGCCATTATCGCAGCTGATATTTTTGGTTATCCATGTGATATAGATGCACTAAAAAAAGTTGTTGGAAGAAAAAAAATCAAAATTATTACAGATAGCGCTCAAGCTCCTTATTCGTTCTATAAAGGAAGATTAACAGGTACTTTGTCCGATATAGGAGGGTTTAGTTTAAATTTTCACAAAATTATTAATACAGGTGAAGGTGGAATTATTGTAACCAATAACGATAATCTTGCAAAGAGAGCTATGTTGATTAGAAATCATGGTGAAGTAAGGGTAAATACTAAAAATAAGTCAGTTTTATCAAATATAATTGGACATAACTTTAGAATGGGGGAAATTGAGGCAGCAATAGGTTTACAACAGTACAAAAAATTGAAGATGATAGTTAAGAATAGAACTTTAATGATCAATAAGTTGATAATTAATTTAAAAAAATTGCCTAATATGAAACTTCCAAAAATTCAAAAAAATTTTTCGCATAATTTTTATGTGCTTCCAATAGTGTTGAATAAGAATATTTTGAACAAAAGATCAACAATTGTAAAATTATTAAGACAAATAGGTATAGATGGAGCAAATGAAGGATATGTAAATTTACATACGTTACCAATGTTTACACAAAAAATAGCATATGGAAAAAAACATTTCCCGTGGAGTCTAAGTAATAAAAAATATGTTTACAAAAAGGGTATTTGTAAAGTAGCTGAGGAACTGCATGATAAAACATTTATATCTTTAGAAGTGTGTTTGTATGATCTTAACAAAAAAACTGTAAATAAATTAATGAAGGCTTTTAAATTTGTTTGGCAAAAATTAAAAATTGAAAAATAATTTTTTAAAATGAGTAGTTTTGGTTTTATTATTGAAGCAAGATCAAAATCTACAAGATTACCAAACAAAGTTTTATTAAAACTTGATAATGATACAGTTTTAAGTTTTCTAACCAAACGCCTAAAATTAATCTCAAAAAAGTATAAAGCTAAAATCATAGTTGCTACGACAACAGAAAAAGAAGATCTTAAGATAATCAAATCATTAAAAGGCAAAAAAGTATTTATATATAGAGGATCAAATAATAATGTTTTAGATAGAGTAATAAAAGCTGCAAATAAATACAAAATAGACTCTATAATTAGAGTAACTTCTGATTGTCCTTTGATAGACACAGATTTAATTAAGCAATCAATTCAAATTTTTTTAAACAATAAAGCAGATATAGTTACCAATGCACATGTTAGATCTTATCCAGATGGTATGGATGTAGAAATAATAAAATTAAAAGCTTTAAAAAAGGTTTCTCAGCTTGTTAAAAAAGATAACGAAATGTTAGAACACTTAAGTCTGGGTTTTAAAAAATATGCAAAGTATTTTTCAATTATAAATTTAGTAGCACCACCAAATATGTTTTTTCCTAAAATGGGTCTTACTCTGGATGAGGAAGAGGATTATATTTTAATTAAAAAGATAGTAAATTTTTTTAAAAAAAGAAAAAAAAATTTTAATTGTTTAGATATAGTAAATTATGTTAACAAAAATAAGAAAATTCTTAAGATAAATAAAAAAATCAAAAGAACTACATATAGTGTTTGAAAAAAAAATTAAAACCTTAATAGTTGGATTGGGAAATATTGGATTTAAATACGACTCAATTTTAAATATAAAAAATTATTACACAACACATGCTAAATCAATTTTGGGAACTTCTGGCTTTTATTTATTGGGTGGTGTGGATAAAAATTCAAAAACAAGAAAAATTTTTAAAAAAGATTATAAATTAATAACTCACCACAGCATCGATGTTGCAATCAAAACAGAGAAGCCTGATTTAGTAGTAGTTTCAACAAGTGAAAGAGAACACTTAAATATTATTAAAAAAATATCTTATTTTAACTTTGTAAAATTTATAGTTTTAGAAAAACCTGCAGGAAGAAACAGCCAGGATCTTAAAAAAATAATTAAAATATGTAAAAAAAATAATAAAGCATTATTAGTAAATTATTTTAGATTGTATAATCCATATTTTCAAAAAATAATTTCCAGTTTAAGAAATCAAAAAATTTTTGCATCTTTTCACTATAATAGAGGTATAAGAAATAATTGTTCACATTTAATCAGTTTTTTATTTTCAATAAAAAAACCGAAAAAAATAAGTGATATAAAAATAAATTTTCTTTTCAACTCTCAAAACAAAGTAATAGGTTTAAAGTGGAATAAAATTCATTGTCTACTTATAAATCCTGAAGTTAAAAAATTAAGTCATACAAGAGTTGAAATTTTTTCAAAAAAAAAACATTTTATATCTAATAATGATTTTTCAGAATTTAAAATAGGAAGTTTAAAAAAATCTAAATTTATTAAGAAATTTTATGAATTCGAAAATTATTTTAATCATTTAAATAAACATAAAAAAACTTATCAAAAAGTTTTTTATGAAAATTTTAAAAAAAATATTAAGGAGAATAGTAAATATAACGAAATCTCTTTGATGACATCTAAATTATTGGACAAGTTAGAAAAATTAGAAAAAAAACAAAATTAAAAAAATGAATCTAAACAAATTCTGTAAAAAATTAATTATTGCAAAAGACGCTGGTGCAGCCAACATGATTTTTCATTATTTAAAATCACAAAAAGACACTTACTATTGTTATTTAAAAAATCCTGCTAATAAAATATTTAAGCAAAAAAATTTCATAAAAATAAAAAATATCAAAAATTTAAAAAAATACGATCTACTTATTACAGGTACGTCAGTAGAAAAAAACTTAGAGTTAAAAAGTATTAATGAAGCAAATAAATTAGGTATATACACCGTGACTTTTCTAGATCATTGGACAAACTATAAAAAAAGGTTCTTAATGAAAAAAAAAATAATTCTCCCCAAAGAGATTATTGCTTTTGATAGTACCTCATTTTTTTTATCTAAAAAAATATTTAGCGAACAATTTATAAAAAAATCCTTAGTATTAAGTAAAGTGAACAATCCATATTTTGATATAGGTAAAAGTAAAAAAAAAAATGATTTATTAATTCTATCGTCTAATTACGATATTTTAGGAAAAAAAAATATTAATGATAAAAAAATATTATATAACTTTTTTAAAAAAAATTACATTTTTTTTCAGAAGAAAAAAATAAATAATTATTTTTTAAAAAATCACCCATCTGAAAATAAAAAAAAATTTACTTCCTTAATAAAAAAAGTAAAAAAAGAATTTAATATAGATATAAAAATTGCTGATAAAGATCTAAAAAAAATGACTAAAACAATTAAGCATGTAGTTGGATATAATTCAATGGCCCTAGTAATTGCAAAACTAAGTGGCTGTATCACTTATGAAATTAGAATAAAGCAATTAAAGTCAGATATACCCAACAATTATATTAAAACATATGTTTAAAATATAATTTTATATTTTAGCATGATTTAGATATAGAAATAAATTATACAATTATAAATTGTGGAAAATATAATTAAAATTATTGTCAGAGATTTTAAAAGAAAAGATATAGATAGAAAATATATCAATGCATTAAATGATAAAAAATTAATGCAGTATAGTGAGAATAGATTTAAATCATTTAATAGGACATCTTGTCTTAATTTTTATAAAATGATGAAAAAAAATAAAAATTATTTTTTCTTGATTTTGAAGAATGATCTACAAAAGAAAACTTTAACATCCATTGGAACAATGACAGCTCATGTTGATCATTATAATAAAAGTTGTGATATTGGTATTTTGGTTTGGGAAAAAGGTAATAGTTATGGAAATCAAGCATGGCAAATAGCAATAAAAAAAATTTTTAATAATTCAAATATTAGAAAAATAACTGCTGGTGCTATGGAAAATAACCTTGCAATGATTAAAATTTTTAAAAATTCTGGAATGAAGTTTGAGCTTAGAAAGAAAAAAAATTTTTTATACAAAAAAAAATATGTTGATATGATAGGATATTATATTTTTAAAAATAAATTTTTAAATTCATAAATAAATTAATTTTAAAATTTTAAGCCTTTTAAAAAATGAAATATTGTAAATTATGTCTTCAACCTGATACTCGTCCCAATGAAATTTTTAATGATGAAGGAATATGCTTTGCTTGTATAAATTATAGTAAAAATAAAGAATTAGATTATGCATCTAGATATCAAATTTTGGAAAATATCATTTCTAAGTATAAAAAAAAATCAGGAGATTTTTTTGATTGCATAATTGGAGTAAGTGGAGGTAAAGATAGCACAAGACAAGCAATTTGGGTTAGAGATAAGTTAGGTCTAAAACCTCTTTTAGTAAGTTTGGTTTATCCTCCTCAACAAGTAAATAATTTAGGCGCTCAAAATTTATCAAATCTTATTGAACTTGGTTTCGATGTTTTAGTTTCTTCCCCAGCACCTGTTGTTTGGCAAAAACTTGTAAAAGAGGCTTTCTTAAGATTTGCAAATTGGTGTAGGGCAACAGAAATGGCACTATATAGTTCAGTGCCCAAGATTGCACTGAAAAATAAAATACAACTTATATTTATTGGTGAAAATCAAAGTTTTCGCGATCAGAAGACGATAGGTTCAAAGGGTTGGCAGTATAATAATTTGATTTCACAAAATACTTTAAATGGAGGAAATATAGAATGGATGCTTGAGACAGGCATTGAAAATAAATATTTGCTTCCTTATCAATATCCAACACATGAGGAAATTAATAAAGGTGGATTA
>CACLHJ010000003.1 GCA_902606645.1 uncultured Pelagibacteraceae bacterium
GATTTTTCTTCTTAGTTTCGTATTCATCTAAATTTCTTGCAGTATCAATTGACTCAGCTAGATTTATGAAATTTATGAAATGAGTAAATGCTCTAGTTAGTCTGAGTGTATCTCTTGGATTACTTTTTCTTACTGTTTTAACTAGTTTTTTAAAAGAATTTTTATTTTTAAGATTTATTTTATTGGCTTTTGAGAGTTTCCTTACCTTTTCGACTAGTTTGAAAAACTTTATACCTTCTTGCTCTTTAATTACTTCACCAAGAATATTTCCAAGATAACTGATATCTTCTCTAAGCAACTTTGTAGGTATTCTCTCATAATAAAGATCTCTTTTTTTCATTAATTAAAACAAATTTTTTTTGTAAAATTCCTTTAGAGTTAGTTTTTACACTAAATAAAGCTCCAGAGTATCTATATTTTCGCAATTCTGCAGTGTTCATACCTTTTGTTGCTGAAGTTACAAAAAGTTCATTATTTTTTTGACCACCAAATGTGCAATTTGTAATATTTTTTGCAGGGAATTGAATTCTATGGATTAATTTTGCCTTGCTATTAAATACTGAAATACAAGCTCCATGGTAATGAGCTACCCATAGATTTTTTTTATTATCTAAAGTCATTCCATCTGGAACTCCTTCTTTTCCAGAAAAGGTTTTAAAAATTTTTTTGTATATAATTTTATTATTTTTATTAATTTTAATTTTATAAATTTTTTTTTTAGAACTATCGGTATGGTAAAAATTAAACTGATCAATGAAAGCGGGTCCATTTGTTATTCTATAATTTTTATCAACTTTAGTTAGTAATAAATTTTTATCTAATTTATAGAGTGATCCTTTTTCAATTTTTCTTTCTAAATTATCCATAGTGCCAAACCATAGATTTCCAGCTGGATCAGTTTTACCATCATTGGTTCTGTTTAGTTTAATATTTGGTTCGATTAATATTGATTTAATAATTTTTTTTGATTTGAGATTTTGAATTCTAATTTCTCCTTGTAATCCCAATATAAATATGTTTTTTTTAACATAAGACAAAAAACCAATCTCTTTATTTACTTTAATATGTTTTTTTTTATTATTTTTAATATTTAAAATAAAGATTTTCTTTTTTTTTATGTCAACAAAATAGATTGAATTATGCTCTTTAACCCATAATGTTCCTTCACCCAATTTGCATTTACTATTCCAAATAACTTTTGGCTCTGAAGTTTTGATTTTATTCATTAACTTCAAATTCATTTATAAAGTCTTTATTAGGATTAATGCCTATACCAATATTATCACTGACTGATGCAAATCCATTATGTTCTTTCACCTGCTTTAAAATCGAAAAATCTTTATCTGGAAGATCTGTAATAAAAATATTTTTTTCTGTAGTATCAAATTCTAACATAGATTTTGAAGGAAATAATCCACCTGGCATATCTGGTTGAGCTGTTAGCAAGTGTAAATTAACAGCTATACTTATAGCTGACCCCCAAACATGATTTATAACTGGGATAAAATTAGCTTGAGCTAGTGCTGAAACTTTCAAATACTCAGTAATTCCTCCTAAGCCACAAACTTCTGGCTGAGCAATATCTATACAATTGTTTGAGATTAATTTATTCCAACCATATTTTGTAAATTCAGCCTCACCACCTGCAATACTTGTAGAAATTCTGCTTCTTAATTGTCGATACCCTTCATAATCCTCTGGTGCAACTGGCTCCTCAAACCAAAATATATCCAATTCATCTAAGCCTTTTCCCACATATGTGGCGTCTTTTAGGTTATATGCATGATTGGCATCTACCATCAGCTTAAAGTCTTTACCTATACTTTCCCTAACCGCTTGTACTAATTTTAGATCTTCCTTTGCACCTAAACCTATTTTCATTTTCATGGCTTTAAAATTTTTAGACTTAATTTCTTTCGCCTCCTCTTTAAATAGATTTATTAATTCGGCAGTAGATTTTTTTTGTAACATCATCCCATATCCATAAACTGGAATATGTTCATTGCATTTTCCTCCTAGAAGTTGATAAAGAGGTGCTTTAGTTTTTTTTCCAAGAATGTCCCACAAAGCAATATCAACACCTGATAAAGCTTGTATAGGCATTCCTTTTTGTCCGCTATCTCTTAAAAGATTATATACTTTCTGCCAAATGTACTCTTTATTTAAAGGGTCTTCTCCAATTATTAAAGGCTGTATAACTTTTTCAACAATATATTTATTTGCAAGAGCAATATTACCTGGTCCAAAACATTCTCCCCATCCAGTTATACCTTCATCGGTCTCAACCTCTACAAGATGAGCAGTTCGGTGTTTATAATATTGTTGAGAATAACCTAGTTCTTTATCTAACTCATATCTAAGTACATGACTTTTAATAGAAGTTATCTTCACAATAATTTATAAAGCAATTACTTTAGAGTTCTGTTCACCTAAATTTTCAACTGATAATTTCATTGTGTCACCAGCTTTTAAAAATTGCTGAGGTTTCATACCCATTCCAACTCCAGGAGGAGTTCCAGTAGTAATGATGTCACCAGGTTGTAGAGACATATACTTACTTAAGTAGGAAACAATAAAATTAACATTAAATATCATAGTATTTGTGTTTCCTCTTTGCATTTTATTTCCATTAACATCTAAACTCATTTTTAAATTATTGATATCTGAAATTTCGTCTTTAGTTACCATGTAAGGTCCAATTGGCCCGTAAGTATCATGAGATTTTCCTTTAACCCATTGACCCATTTTTTCTATTTGCCACTCTCGTTCACTGATATCGTTTACTAAGCAATATCCTAAAATGTGATCTTGAGATTGATCTTCAGATATGTGTTTAGTTTCTTTTCCAATAATAATTCCTAATTCAACTTCCCAATCAAGTTTTTTTGATCCTGAGACAATTTCAATATCATCGTTAGGACCATTAATACAGCTTGTAGCTTTCATAAACACTATTGGTTCAGATGGAGCTTCTGCACCAGTTTCTGCAGCGTGGTCAGAAAAATTTAATCCAATCGCAACAAATTTTCCTGGCTTAGTTATACATGATCCAATCCTCTCACTGCTTGATATTTCAGGGAGTGTTGAGAGATCCGCACTTTGTAATTTTGAAATAGTTTCAAAATTTAAATGATGAGGATTTAAGTCCTCAACATGTGAACTGATATCTCTAATTTTACCATCTTTGTCTAACGCTGCAGGTTTTTCTTTACCCTTTTGTCCTACTCTTAATAATTTCATAATTCTCCTTTTTGTTATTTAATTATATTGAAATCCCACCATCAACAGAAATTGTTGTACCTGTTGTAAATGTTGCATCATCACTAGCTAAATAAACCGCCACAGCTGCTATTTCTTCAGCAGTACCTAATCTTCCCATTGGTTGTCTTGCTATAAAATCTTTTTTAGCCTGAACAGGGTCAGGACTTTGGTTAACCCTATCTTGCCAAGAAGGTGAGAAAACTGTTCCTGGTGCAATCGAATTACATCTTATATTTTGTTTAACAAAATCGGCTGCAATTGATTTAGTCAATCCAATCACAGCTCCTTTTGTTGTTCCATATACAAATCTATTTGGGAAACCTTTTAAACTAGAAGCACAAGATGAAACATTGATAATGCTTCCACCATTTTGTTTTACCATTAGTGGTAATATTGCTTTACACATAAAATACATAGATTTTACATTTACATTACTCGAGAAATCCCAATCTTTTTCCTCGCAATCAAGAATAGTTCCATGATGAACAAATCCAACTGCATTAAATAAAACATCTACTTTATCTAAAGATTTAGTAAAATTTAAAATTGCGTTATTATCAGTTGAGTCCAAAGTTTTCACTTCAATACTAGAAAATTCTTTATTTAAATCAGCTAAGGTTTTATCATTTAAATCTGTTGCAGTAACATGTGCTCCTTCATTATGAAATGCAATGGCTGTTGCTTTACCAATCCCCTGTCCTGCCGCAGTGACCACAATTTTTTTACCTTCTAATCTTTTGCTCATTTTTTATTCATCCTTTCAATTTCCATATACAGTGAGCTATGATCTTTATTTCCATGATCATTTTCAACTAAAGTTTTATACATTTCTTTAACTAAATTTGAAATAGGTAAATGAGTATTAAAATTGTTTGCACAATCTAAAATATTATTCATATCTTTTAAATGAGTAGAAGTTTTTCCTTTTGGACTAAAATCCTTTTCAATCATTCTTTTTCCATGAGTTTGTAAAATTTTACTATCTGCCCAACCACCAGATAAAGCACTAATCATTTTGACAGGATCTGCTCCTGCTTTCTCACATAACGTTACGGCTTCCGCTACTGCACCAATTGTTAGGCCTACAATTATTTGGTTTGCAAGTTTTGATACTTGGCCACTACCTACTGGACCCACCAATGTTGGATTTCCCATTGTCTTTAAAATTTCACATGCTTTATTGAAAACATCTTGCTCACCTCCTACCATAATTGCTAATGATGCCTCCTCTGCACCAATGGTTCCACCTGATACGGGTGCATCAAGATAATTTATATTTTTTGATTTTACATTATTTCCATGATTAATTGCTGTTGATGGTTTTACTGAGCTCATATCAATTACTGTAGCTTCTGATTTTAAACTTCCTAAAAAGTCAGAGCTACCCATAATCTCATCAACGGCGGTATCGTCTGTTAGCATCGTAATGACTACATCACTGTCACTTACAGCCTCTTTAATTGAACTTGATATCTCTGCACCCTGATCTTTTAAAGGAGCAGCTTTAATTTGAGATCTGTTAAAAGCTTTTAAATTATATCCTGCTTTTAATATATTTTTAGCCATTGGTAGGCCCATAAGACCTGTCCCAATAAAACCAATTTTCATCATTATTTTGGTTTAAATTCGTGGAAATTTTGTGTCATTGCCTCAGGGAAAAACATTACACATGCAAGTACAATCAATTGAATTACTATAAATGGAGCAAAACCTCTAAATATATCTGTTAAAGATATATGCGGTGGTGCTACAGACTTTAAGTAGAAAGCTGCGGGTCCAAATGGAGGACTTAAGAATGAAACTTGCATATTCACACAAAATAAAATTCCAAACCAAATTGGATCAAATCCAAGTGCAATAACAATCGGTAAAAATACTGGCATCGCTAATAACACAATCCCAACCCAATCCATAAATGCTCCCATTATCAAAAACATTATTTGCATCATAAAAATTAGATACATTGGTTTTAAATCATAAGCTAAGATAGTCTCTGCAACATATTTTGGACCTCCTGCAAGAGAATAGGCGCCTGCTAAAACTGTAGCACCGAAAGTAATAGTTAAAATAGTTCCTGACGCTTTAAATGTTCTAGTTAATGCATCTTTAAATAAAAACCATGTTAATTCTTTTCTAGCAAAAATTATGATTAATGTAGCCACAACACCCATTCCAGCTGCCTCTGTGATACCAGTTATACCTGAATAAATTGAACCTAAAACAATTATCACTATTCCTATTGGTGGTAAAAGACCTGGAAGATATGACATTTTTTCTTTTAAAGTTAAAGGCGCTTCATCACTTAATGGTGCAAGATGTGGTTGTAATCTTGTTCTAATTAAAATGTAAGTAATGATTAAACCTGAAATCATTAAACCTGGAACTATAGCTTCTTGAAATAACATTGTAATTGATGTTTCTGTCGTTAAACCGTAAATGATTAAAACAATAGATGGGGGTATCATTGTACCTAAAGAGCCTGAGGCACAAATAATTCCAATAGACATATCTTGATCGTATTTTAATCTCAACATTTGAGGTAGTGCAATCAATCCTAATAGAACTATTTCTCCTCCAATAATTCCACTCATCGCAGCCATAATTGTTGCCATGATTGCAGTAACAACACCTACCCCACCTCTTGTTTTTCTTAACCACGCATTCAAAGCATCATATAAATCTCTTGCTATGTTTGAGCGTTCAAGTAAGGAGGCCATAAATATAAATAAAGGTACTGATAAAAAAGAATAAGTAACAACTAGAGAATAATATCTTGAGAGTAAGATACCTAATGCATGCTCACCAATATAGAGAAATACTAACACCGCACCCATAAAACCTGAGGCAAAACCCATTGGAACACCAATAGATATAAGAATTAATAAACCAACTATAAGTATTAATGAAAGTGATCCTATTTCCATTTTATTTCAACTCTTTAGAAGGGTCGTATTGTTTTTCTTTAGGATTTCTCCAATCAATAATTAAATTATTTACAGATTGAACGGCAATAAGAAATACACATATAAGTGTTAAAGGCTTCATGGTAGCAGGGATAGGTGGATCCCAATATGTTGCAAATCTCTCCCAATTTACAAATGATCTAACTGCATCTTCCATACCTCCATAGATTACAGCAGCTGCAAAAAGTACAATAACTAGTGTGCTAATTACGTCAAAAATTCTCTGGGTTGGTCTACTGACCCAATCATATAATAATACTATTCTAATATGGCTTCTTAACCTTGTTGCATAAATTCCACCAACTAAATAACAAACACCAGCTAACCATAAGCATAATTCATTTGCCCACAGAGTTGGTTTAAAAACTACGTACCTCATAAAAATTTCGTACATCATGACAAGTACGATTACGGGTATTAGATATTTAATTGTATGACTTAAAAATAAAGAAATTCTATCAATCCAATTTATTGGAAAATCATCTTTGCTTGCAACTTTTTGATTTTGTTCTTCTAATTGTTTGTCAAGCATAAGATAAAATTTTAAATTAATAAGAAGGGCCTTTTCAGGCCCTTCAAGATTTTAATGTGCTACTAATTATAGGATACCGTTAGCTTTCATGTAAGCTGTATGTATATCTATAAGAGCATTTGCTTCAGGAGATTTTTTTCTCCATTCCTCCCAAGCACCAAGAGCAGCTTGTCTAAATTTAGCTCTATCTGCTTTAGACCAGTCATGAAGAGTAACACCCATTTCTTTTAAAGCTTTTACAGCTTCTGCGTTCTTTCTCTCAACTAGACTTGTGATAGTTCTTCCACAAATTTCAATAGCTGCTTTCATTGCACCTTTTTCATGCGGCTTTAATTTATTCCATACTTTAGAATTACAAGCTAAATGGTCAGCTGGCATTGAGTGGAAACCTGGATATGTAGCATATTTATTTTGCTCATAGTGTCCACCTGCATAGTTAGTTGCTAAAGATGAATAGTCAGCACCATCAATTAGACCTGTTTGTAAAGCAGTTGGAACTTCACCAAAGTCCATAACGATTGGCTTCGCACCTAATGCAGTAAAGATCATACTTTCCATACCTGGAGGTGATCTAAATTTAAAGTCTTTAATAGATGCAACATCTGGAATTGGTTTACTAGATATTAGAGACTCATGTCCTGGTATCCACCAACCAATTAAAGTCATTCCATATTTATTATAAAGTGCATCCACAGCCTCTTGAGCTCCAGGGAACTTTAAGAAGTCATATTGTTGATATGGGTTATCATATCCACCCATTACATCACCTGCAAATTGAAACGCTGCGTTTTTACCAGTTTGATAACCAGCACCAGTCATATCACAGTCGATAATTCCAGTTTGAGCAGAGTTAAATACCTCAGCAGATTTTCCTGTTACAGAAGATGAGTAGAACATTTCTACTTTTAAGCTTCCACCAGAAAACATTTCTACGTTTTTTGCGAATTGAGCTGCAACTTCACCATTTGGTGAACTAGCAGTAAAGTGTGTTTCAATCTTTAAAGTCTTTGCATTTGCAGAGCCAAATAAAGCAACTGAAACAATAGCTATAGCAGCTATAGTTTTTGATATTAATTTAAACATTATCTTCCTCTCGTTTATGTTTTTTATAAATTTAAACACAAAAGAAATTAGTTTTCAACATGTGCGCATTGAATTTATGTATAGAAATTATATATATCTTTTAAACTTCAACTTTGAGTTGTGTTAAATTACTTTAGAAATCAAAGGTTTATTGTTAAAGAAACAATAAATGTTATCTACAGCCATCATGCTCATAGCTAATCTAGTCTCATGTGTAGCGCTCCCAATATGTGGTAGTACAAAACAATTATCTAAATTTGTATATCTTTTATCTAAATTTGGCTCGTTATTAAAAACATCAAGTCCTGCTGCATAAATTTTTTTATTTTCTAATGCATCTATTAAAGCATCATCATCAATGGTTGATCCCCTTGAAGTATTAATAACTACAGCATTTTTGTGTAACAAACTAATGGTTGAAGCATTTAGAATATGTTTTGTTTCTTGTGTAGCTGGTGTGTGAATACTGACAAAATCACACTCAGGTAACATTGAATTTAAATCTGAATAATATTTAGCACCATCTTCTAAATCTTCTGATAATTTATTTCTATTATAATAAATAATTTTCATTCCGAATGCTTTAGCACTTTTTGCAGCTATACGACCTATTCTTCCCATCCCAATAATTCCAAGAGTTTTACCAGTTACTGAATTACCTATCATGAATTTGGTAAGGTCTGGTTTTTGATTTTTCCAATTATCTGTTCTAACTAAATTATAAGCTTCTCCAACTCGTCTTGATGCTGCTAATAGCAAAAGAATAGTTGTTTCTGCAACTGCTTCATTAAGAACATTTGGAGTATTAGTTACTTTAATTTTTTTTTGTTCTGCAGATTTAATAGAAATATTATCATAACCTACACCCACCTGAGCTATAATTTTTAATTTTCCATTTAAATTATTGAAAAAGTTCTCGCTAATTTTATCAAAACCTGTTGAAATCATTCCATCATATTCGTTTATAATTTTTATTAATTCACTTTCTGGAATAGGCTGATCTTTAAGATTAAGCGTTACATCAAATTCTTTTTTAAGTTTTTCCTCTGCTAAATCAGAAATTTTTCTAGAAACTAATATTTTTGGCATATATTAGTGAGAGTCTCTTGGTAGACCTTTGGTATGCGATACGTCTAAGTATTTACCTCGAGAATTAATACATGCTCCATCTTCAAGCTGTCCCACTGTGTTTCTGAAAATCTCTTGCCAAGGAGTTTGATTATTTGCCTTAAATAACTTTTTATTTTTTCGCCTTTTTTTAAATTCTAATTGAGAGATTAATAAATCGACCCTTCTTTTATTCAAATCTATTATCATTTTGTCGCCAGTTTTTACAATTCCCAGATCTCCACCTACGGCTGACTCTGGAGAAACATGAAGTATTGAAGGGCTTTCTGAAGTGCCACTCTGTCTACCATCTCCTAGTGTTGGTAAATGACTTATACCTTTTTTTAACAATCTGTCAGGTGGTTGCATATTAACAACCTCAGCAGATCCAGGATAACCTACTGGCCCACAGCCTCTTACAATTAAAATTGAATTTTCATCAATTTTTAATTTTTTACTATTTAATCTTTTATGGTAATCCTCTGGTCCTTCAAAAACTACAGCTTTTCCATTAAATACATTTGGGTGTTTAGGATTAGATAAATATCTTTCTTTAAATTCTTTACTAATTACTGAGGTTTTCATTATTGCTGAAGAGAAAAAATTACTTTTCATTACTAAAAAGCCAGCTTTTTCTGCTAATGAATTTTTAAATGATTTAATTACCTTATTATCTACATCAATTTTTTTTCTTAAATTTTCTTTAACGGTTTTTCCCGTAACTGTTTTTATATTTGTGTGAAGTTTTTTATTTTTAATTAATTCTTTCATTACTGCAGGGATTGCTCCAGCTCTATGAAAGCTTTCCATTAAATATTCTCCTGCAGGCTGACAATTAACTAGTAAAGGAATATTGTGTCCTAGTCTTTGCCAATCAGAAAGATCAAATTTAATTCCCATATGTTTTGCAATTGCACTTAAATGTGTTGTGCAATTACTTGATCCACCTATAGCACTTGCAACGACAACAGCATTTTCAAATGCTTTACGGGTCATAATTTTTGAAGGAGTTAAATTTTCATGAACCATTCCTACAATTCGTTTTCCAGTTTCGTAAGAGATTTGTTCTCTTTCTCTATAAGGTGCAGGAGTAACTGCTCCACCTGGTAAAGACATTCCCAATGCCTCAGCTACTGAATTCATAGATGATGCTGTTCCCATTGTGTTACAATGCCCAGCACTTGGTGAAGATGATGAAACCATATCCATAAATTCTTCATACTTTATTTCTCCTTTGGCTAACATTTTTCTAGCTTCCCAGACTACCATTCCTGAACCAGCTAACTTACCTTTGTAAACACCATCTAACATTGGTCCACCAGATAAAACTATTGCAGGAATATTGACAGTTGCTGCAGCCATTAACGCAGCTGGAGTAGTCTTATCACATCCAGTTGTCAATATTACTCCATCAATTGGATAACCATACAAAACTTCTACTAAAGATAAATATGATAGATTTCGGTCAAGCATAGCTGTTGGTCTTTTGCCTGTTTCTTGAATTGGATGTGTTGGAAATTCCATAGAAATGCCACCTGCTCTTCTTACTCCATCCTTAATTCTTTTGCTTAAAGATAAAAAATGTCGATTACATGGAGAAAGGTCACTGCCGGATTGAGCTATACCAATTATAGGATTTCCAGATTGTAATTCTTTTCTAGTAAGTCCATAATTTAAATAACGTTCTAGATAAAGAGCGGTCATATCTGGATTTTTTGGATTATTAAACCAATGATGACTTCTGAAACTCTTTTTCCTTTTTTTTTGCATAATATTTATAATGGTCTGTTTAAAATAATAGTTATATAATAATTTTATGAATAATCTAATAGTTTTAAATCAGAATGACAATGTTGGCGTAAGTCAATTTATCATTCCAGAAAAAACTAAAATTGAAGGTCATGAAATCAGTACTGTTGATCCAATACCTTTTGGTCATAAAGTTTGTTTAAAAACAATTAAAAAAGGCGATCCTATAATAAAATATGATCAAATTATCGGTTTTGCATTAGACGATATTAAGCCAGGACAACATGTGCATTCACATAATTTAGAATTTAGAGAATTCAAAAGAGATTTTAAAGTTACAAATAAGAAACATATTGTGGATGAAAAAGCTGATACATTCTTCAATGGTATTTTAAGAGATAATGGACAAGTAGCTACAAGAAATTATATTGGAATAGTAAGTACTGTTAATTGCTCAGCCACTGTAACAAAGATGATTGTCGAAAAAATAAAATACTCTAATATTTTAAAAGATTATCCAAATATTGATGGGATAGTACCAATTACTCACTCTACAGGATGTGGAATGAATACTGAAAGTGAAGGAATGCAAATGTTCCAAAGAACTATAGATGGATTTAAAAATCATCCAAATTTTTCACATGTATTTGTTATAGGTTTGGGTTGTGAATGTGCGCAAGTTAGTTTGTTTGATGAATCTTTAAAAAAGCATAACAGAATTCATTTTCTTACTATTCAGGATGAAGGTGGAACAAAAAAAATTGTAGATAAAGTATTATCTCAAATAAGGAATCTATTAACAGAAGCAAATAATGTTGAGCGATCTTCTCAATCAGTTGGCCATTTAACACTTGCTTTACAGTGTGGAGGTTCCGATGGATATTCAGGAATAACTGCTAATCCAGCATTAGGAATTGCTGCAGACCTTTTGGTTAAAAAAGGAGGAAGTTCAATTTTATCTGAAACTCCAGAAATTTACGGTGCAGAACACTTATTAATTAATAGAGCTAATTCACAAGAAACTGCGGATAAACTAATTAAAAGACTGGAATGGTGGAAGCATTATACTTCAATCAATAACAGCTCAATGGATAACAATCCTGCACCAGGTAACAAAAGAGGTGGTCTTACAACTATATTGGAAAAATCATTAGGAGCAGTTGCTAAAGGTGGAAATTCTATACTTCAAGATGTTTTGCAATATGCTGAACCGTTAAAAAATAAAGGATTTAATTTTATGGACTCACCTGGTTATGATCCAGTATCTGTAACAGGACAAGTTGCATCTGGAGCAAATGTAATTTGTTTTACTACAGGTCGTGGATCTTGTTTTGGGTGTAAGCCTGTTCCAAGTCTGAAGCTTTCAACTAATTCTGCTATGTATGAAAAAATGTCAGAAGACATGGATATAAATTGTGGAACTATTGCAGAAGGTAAAGAAAAAGTAGAAGAGGTTGGTCAAAATATATTTGAATTAGTAGTTAACACAGCATCAGGAAATAAATCAAAAAGTGAGATCAATGGCTACGGTGACGAGGAGTTTAATCCTTGGCAAGTAGGCGTTGTAATGTAATTTTAAATCTCACAGTGCCACAACATACTTCATTATTAAATGTAATCTTATTAGCTGCTGGCGGTTTTTTCATGTTTGTTTGCATGGACTCAACCGCAAAATACTTAGGAACAGTAATGCCTGTCACTCAAGCAATTTGGGGAAGGTTTTTCTTTCATCTGATTTCTCTAATTATATTTTTTCTAATTTTTAAACCGAAAATTAATTTAAAGAAAAATTTTAAAGTTCAAATAATTAGATCAACTTTAATGGTTACTGCTACAACATTTATGTTCTACTCATTACAAAAATTTGACTTAGTTGATATTTATGTTGTTTTCTTTACAGCTCCATTAATAGTCTCTTTACTTTCAGCATATTTTTTAAAAGATATTTTAACTCCAAAAGGAATTGCTTTAATGCTTCTAAGCTTTGGTTCAATTATTTACTCGTTGGGACCAAGTATGAGAATATTTACACCAGATTTGATATTCCCTATTGTTCCTCCAATTTGTTGGGCTCTTTATCAATTTTTTACAAAAGTTGTGTCAGGAGATAATGATCCATTTGCTGCAATTTTTTATACCTCAATATTAGGAGCAATCATTTTTAGTGTATTTATATTTTTTAATTGGGTTCCTTTAGAAAAAAATATTTATTGGCTTTATTTAACACTTCTTGGTGTTGCAGGGTTTGTTAGTCATTCTTTAATTATTTATGCAATACAGTTTTCAAATTTGTCATTTGTTACTAACTTCCAATATTCTCAATTAGTCTGGTCAACAATTATAAACTTCATAATTTTTGGTGTGCCATTTGATTATAATAAAATTATAGGTGTTATAGGAATTATAATTTTTGGTATAATGTTTATAAGAACAGAAGGAAAAACAAATTAAGGATACTTATGAAAAATGTTGGATTTATTGGTGTTGGATACATGGGCTATGGAATAGCCAAAAATATTTTAAAAAATAAAAATAAACTTTATGTAATAGCTAACAAAAACAGAAAACCAATTGAAAAGATTGTCAAAGAAGGAGCTGAGGAAGTTAATTCTTTTGAAGAATTTACTAACAAAAATTTAGATGCTCTATTTATGTGTGTTACCAATACTCCAATTGCAAAATCAATTTCAGAAAAAATATCTAAAATATTAAATGATAAAACAATAGTTATTGATATTACCACTCACAATAAATCAGGTTCAATTGAAACCAACTCTATTTATAAAAAAAATAATATTAGCTATGTGGAATGCCCTGTAATGGGTGGTCCTGTTCAGGCAGAAGAAGGTGTTTTAGGTGGGATTGTTGGAGCAACTGAGCAGAATTTTAAAAAGGCTGAACCTTTTTTGAAATGTTTTTGTAAAGAATACTTTTATTTTGGAGAAGTCGGAATGGGAGCTAAATCAAAACTTTTAAATAATTTTTTATCTTTAGGTAACGGCGCTTTAGTAAATCATTTAGCTATAAGTGCTAAAGAATTAGGTTTGGATTTACAAAAAGTATTTAATGTAGCAAAGCTTGGATCTGGAAATTCAGCAGCATTGAACCGAGTATTTGATAATTTATTAAAGGGTGATTTTACTGGATTTAAATTTACAGCTAGTAATTCTGTAAAAGATTTAACATATATACAAGATCTCTTAAAAGATTTTCCAGAAGCTGAAAAAGTTGCTGAAATAAATAAAAATTATTTCCAAAAAGCAGTAGATCAAGGATATGGAGAAAATTTTATTAGTGAATTGATAAATAAAAAATAATTTAAAGGCTGATTTTAGTTATCGGGAATTTACTAAAGCACTAGGTTGTATTCAAGAAATATATTTTATTAAAATTAAAATAAATTAATTGAAATTATTATAATTATAATTACCTTTTTCATAAGGAGGTTATTATGTTAAAACTATCACCACCTGACACTTAGCTGAACAGCTTTATATTTCAAAAACAAAAAAATAATAAAATCCTTTTGGATTTAAATGCCAAAGAGGCAATATAAGGGAGCTCTTTAGGTAATTTCTTAAAGAGCGAACCCTTTAAAATTAATTAATAGATTTTAAAATTTCTAGTGGAAGTGGTGCTTCTGGATATTTTTTTTGACATAATTTCTCATAAGTTTCACAAAAATCCATGATTATCTTTAATATTGAGTCATGTTTTGAATTTTCTTTAATTATTAATTTCGAAATTAAATTATTACGCCTTTCCTCTAATTCTTTAATTTGTTCTCCTGTAAAAAATTCACCTGTTTCTATTTCCCAATAAATATTATCTAATTCCTTATCACTTAATTTGTTTAATTTATTTTGTAATTCAATAATTATTGGATCATCAGTTTGCTTATTTCTCATTGGTGAATTCTTCAACTTTCCAAGACATTTGTCTCTTAATCCTTCAATAAAATGATCGTAAGGTCTCCCTTCTGCTAAATCTTTAAAATGATTGCTATTAAAATATTTATTTATAGCCAGCTCTGTTGAAATTTTTTCTTTGCCTTTAATTACAGCTATTTGTACATAGATTTCCTGACTGATATATTCATCAAGATGGTCTATTACTTTTTTTGGAATCACTGTTTAATAAGAATTTTATTAATGAGGTTTTCGATATTTACTATGACATGCTTTACAGCTACTCCACATAAATTCTTGAAGAGTACCTCGAATATCATCACTATCTTCAATAACTGAAACAAGTTTTATCATGTTGTCTGACGACTTTTGCATCAAAGCATTAAAAGCATCTTTCTCCTGCCAAATTAAAGGTAAAGACTCTGTCTTAAATCCTTCTTGAGTATTTTCAGGAAATAATCCTAGTAACGTTTTATAATTTTCACTCATTTCAATCATTAATTCTTTTGCTTTGTCAAAGTCTCCATTTGAAGATAAGGCTTGAACACGCTTTGCTGTACTGTAATTCTTACTAAAAAGGGCTTTTCTTCCTTTAATAATTTCCTCTACAGACTGATCAGCAATACTTTTAGTTCCAACTATTGTGAAAAAAAGAGACAACAAAACTATACCAAAGCAACTAGTTATATGTTTTACTAAAGCATGCATGTGAAAAATACCTTAACAGAGTATGGTATTATTTCAAAGCTGTTACATTGGCTTAGTGCATTATTATTACTAATCCAAATTCCTCTTGGTTTTTATTTAGTTGATCTTGATTTTGGGGAAGAAAGATTAAGTATAGAAAACATTCATATTATAATCGGACTATCAATATTTTACTTGGTTATTATAAGATTACTGAACAAAATTTTAAACCCCACACCAAAATTAGATCCAAGCATTTTTAAAGGTCAAAAGTTTATAGCTAAACTTAATCATATTCTTTTATATGTGGCAATTTTATCAATAACCATTTCAGGTATTTTAAAAAAATTATTTAATGGTGAAACATTGGTGATATTTTTCAAAGAAATTAAAATCCAAGATAACTTTGTATTAGCTGATCAATTTTACAACATTCATATATTCTCAAATTATACAATTATAGGTCTAATTGCGCTTCATATTTTTGCTGTCATAATTCATAAGCTATTTTTTAATGAAAATTTGTTGAAAAAAATTCTCTAAAATATTTAGTGACAATTAATTCCAAACTTTTTTAATCTCCAGTAATTATACGGCCATGGAGTTAAAAAACCTACAATCAGCATAATAGGTACAACCCACCAAGTTAGAATTGCTCCACCAGTTAAAATATAATCTGTCGAATTCATCATAATTTCCATACTTAACATAGAAATTAAACTCATGCCTGATGCTGTTTTTACTGCTCCATTAAATGAGAAACCTTGACGTATTAAAATTATAGTCTCTAATATTATGCTTGTAATTAATCCATTTATAATAGCTAAAATCATTATGCCTAACAGTGGAAAAGGTATTTTAGTTAATTGAAAAAATAATATAGTTCCAAAATCACCGATAGCGCAACCTAACAAACACCAACCAGTGTTTTTTGCACTTCTTTTCCAAGTGTGTTTACATGCCCAATGAAATGTGGAGCTAATCATAATTATTTGATAATAATAAAAAATGATTTTTAAACAACTATTTGACACAAATTCTTCAACATATACTTATCTAATAGCTTCGGCAAAAGGTCGCGAAGCAATCATTATAGATCCAGTTTTAGAAAATGTTGATGAATATATAATTCATTTAAAAGAACTCGATTTAAAACTAGTGAAAGTAATAGATACTCATATTCATGCTGATCACATTACTGGTGCCTCAAAATTAAAAATTAATACAAATTGTACAACAATTATGGGAGAAAATTCCCCTGCTGAAACTGTAGACATTAAACTTAAAAATGATGAAATAATTAAAATAGACCAATTAAAAATCAGAGCTATGTTTACCCCAGGTCATACTTCAGATAGTTACAGTTTTTTAATGGATAACTATTTATTCTCTGGCGATACTCTTTTAATTAATGGGACTGGGAGAACCGATTTTCAAAATGGTAGCTCTAAGGATGCTTATCATTCTCTTTTTCACAAATTATTAAAATTACCTGAGGAAACAATTCTTTACCCTGGTCATGATTATAATGGAAAAAAATCTAGTACTATCGGCAAAGAAAAAGAGCATAACCCAAGACTTCAAGTAGAAAATGTAGATCAATATATTGAAATTATGTCTAATTTAAATTTATCAAAACCAAAGATGATTGATCATAATATTTCTAGAAATCTAAAGCTAGGAAATATTTAGTTATGCCCCTTTTAAAAAGAGGCATAAGTTATAAATAACAAGAGAGATAATTAATCAAAAATAAATATGAATTCTTAAATTAATTAACTTACTTATATAGTTAACAGAGATTTTTAATAACTACATTTGATCAAAACAGCTATGCGTTAACTGGAGTTAACAGACTGAGATTAGTTATGATAAAAAAACAAATATGATGATCCAATAAGATAATAGGCCAGAGAATATAGTTGCAATAACATTTCTTGAAAAATAACCAACAATAATTGCAACTAAAGCTCCAAATATTTTAGGATCATTCATTTCTATATAAGCGCCATAATCATTAATAAATATTGCAGGAAATATAATTGCTGGAAATACTGCAGATGGAACATAAGCTAATACAGCTTTGATTTTTTCACCTAGAAGATCTCGTCTAACTAGAACAATCATAGTCATTCTAGTAAAATAAGTTAATATTCCAGCAATTGTAATCGATAGCCAGGTCATTTTTTTAACCTCAATAATAATGCAGCAACGAATAAAGCAATAACAGGCGAAATAAGAATATAAGATTTAAATGGTGCTTCAAAAAATAATAAAGAACTAATACCGCAAACAAGCATTACAATTACGTGATCCAATTTTTTTAAATCTTGAACAACAATTGCTATAAAAGTTAAGGGAATTGCAAATTTTAATCCAAGCTCTTCGGGAACAAATGAACCTAATATTATCCCAGCGAGAGTTGCTATTTGCCAGCAAACCCACATTGTAATTCCTGTGCCTAGTAAGTGATAATGTAAATATTGTTCTGTTTTATTTTTTTTAAAAAATTTATTAGACTCGGCAAATCCTTGATCAACCACAACATAAGAAATTAATAGCTTCTTAATAAAAGATAATTTTTCTAAATATTCAGATAAAACTGCTCCATATAACAAATGTCTTGAATTAATTACACCTACTGACGTAACAGCTACTAAAGACGAAGCTCCACCAGATAATAATTGTAAAAAAACTATTTGTGAGGCTCCTCCAAATATAATGATGGACATAGCGTAAACCAAGTATGGATTAAAACCTAGGTCTACACCAATTGCTCCACAAATTATTCCAAAAGGAATTACTGAAAGCATATGAGGAGCGATATCAAGCATACCTCTTGAAAATAACTGTTTTTTTGAAAGCATTTATTTTGTTTGTATTAAAAACAAACTATATGATCAATATTAATTGGTCTTTTAATACCAAATTTTTCATCAACTTCGTGCTGATGAACGTGATGAGAATGAACAAAAACAGGGATTAATAAATCACTACTAGTTTTTAAAGTATAAATAAAATTTGTTCCTCTAAATTTCCTATCAACTACCTCTAACTTAAGGTTACTTCGATCATCATGCTCGAGATCTTCTGGTTGTAATAGCAATTGAACTTCAGAACCTTTTGGGTAGTGTTTTATAAAATTACCTTTAATTGTTCCTAAATCTTTATTTTCTAATGAATTTTCTCCTGTCACCTTAGCTGGAATTAATATTCCCCTATTTAAAAAATTAACTACTTCAACTGAGTTTGGGAAATGATAAACATTATAAGGATCATCAAACTGCTTTACTTGACTATCTAATATAATTGCACATTTATTACCTAAATAAAAAGCCTCATAAGAGTCATGAGTAACTATTATAGTTGTTATTTTTAATCTGCTTAGTATTTTTTTTAATCTTACTTGAATTTCCTCTTTAAAACTTTGGTCAACATTAGATAAAGGTTCATCTAATAATAAAAGATCAGGTTGTGTTAACAAGGATCTTGCAAGAGAGGCTCTTTGTGCCTCACCTGCACTTATCTCATGTGGATATTTATTTAATATTTTTGATATATCTAGTAACTTTATTATTTCTTTAAAACTAAGTTTTTTCTTTTTTTTTTCTTTATTTTTATCAGCTCCTATTAATATATTTTTTTCTACAGTGTAATGTGGAAAGAGACTGTTATCCTGAAATGCTAAAGAAATATTTCTGTGCTCTGGTTCTATATTTTCTTTTTTAGAAGATAAAATTTTACCCTTTAATTGAATTGTGCCTTTGTCAATCGTCTCTAATCCAGCAATTGTTCTAAGTATTGTTGTTTTTCCAATACCAGATGGTCCAAGAATACATAAAGTTTCTCCTTCATTTTCAATCCCAAAAGATGCATTCTTTACCTTTGTTTTCCCACCTATGGCAAAGTCAACGTTTTTAATTTCTAAAAAGTTTTTACTCATTTTCCCTTAAAATATAATTAGATGTAAGCATAATAAATGTTGTTGCAATTAAAATTAAAAATAAAGATGGTACTGCAGCTGCCTCTAGTAAATCCTCAGATGCTGATATATATGCTGTCGTTGCAAATGTTTCAAAGTTAAATGGTCTTAAAATCAGTGTAATTGGAAGTTCTCTTATAATTTCAAGAGAAATTAAGATTAAGACGAATAAAAGTGAATTTCTTAGGTAGGGAACGTGAATATTCGTGAAAGTTTTTTGTTTAGAATAACCAAGAAGATAAGAACTTTCATCAACAGAGATATTAATTTTTTCATATCCAGATTTTATTCCATTAAATGCCAAAGAATAAAATCTTACAAAATAAACTAGAACTAAACCAAGGATAGATCCTATAAACATTTTTTTTATAGACAAGAAGCCTAGGGCTTGAACAATATTTTCATCAAACCATGCTATAAAAGTTATGAAAGCTACAGCTAGAATAACCCCTGGAATTGCGTAACCAGAAATAGATAGAGTAGATAAAATATTTAAAGCTTTATTTTTTGAAACTCTGTTCCCATAATTTGAAATAAGAGAAAAAATTATCAAAACTATGCTTGATAAAAATACTAAATAAATTGTATTTAAAGTTAGAGTAACTACTTGAAGATCAAAAAAGTTTTCAGGAAATTTGACTGTCCAATATAACATTTGGCTCAAAGGGAATAAAAAACTCAAAAAGAATATAATAAAACAAACAAAAAATGCGTTAAACGCTTTAATTCCAGAAAGCTGTATTTTTTCTTTTTGCTTAAAACCACCTTTTGTATTGGAGTGATATTTTGCTCTTTTTCTAGATAAATTTTCTAAAATAAAAAGTGCAAAAATAAATATTAAAAGAAAAAAAGATAATCTATTCGAAAAAGCTAAATCATCAAACGCTATCCATGAATTGTAAATTCCAGTAGTTAGAGTGTTAATTGAAAAAAAATCAACTGCACCAAATTCAGCTAAAGTTTCCATCGCTACGAGAGATAAACCAGCTACTATAGCGGGTCTAGCGGCTGGTAAAATTAAAGAATATAAAGACTTAAATTTTGAAAATCCCAAACTTCTTCCTAAATCAATTAGGTTTTGTGATTGATATAAGAATGATGCTCTTGTCAGAATATATACATAAGCAAACAAAGAAAAAGAAAGTGAAAGAACAGCTCCAAACAAACCATCAAATTTTGGAATGTGCTGGTTGTAATTTCCTGGTCCAAATAAATTTTTTAAAATTGAATACAAGGTTCCATAATTTTCAAAAAAGGCTGTTAGTGAGTAAGCATAAATATATGGAGGAACTGCGAATGATAATATTAAAGCCCACTTAAAAAAATTACTAAATGGGAATTTATAAAATGAAACTAAATAAGCTGATAGAGTTCCTATTATAAATGTTAAAACTAAAACCGAGATTAACAAAACTAATGAATTAAAAATATATTCTAAAAGAAAGGTTTCTTTTAGAATGGTAAAATAATTAGATGTGTCTTCAAAAAAACTGTAAAAAACAGTAACTATAGGAATTAATACACTTATAGAAACTAGTAATGAGGATATAAACCAAATATTTAAGTTCTTAAACATAGTGGGTTTATAATATAAAATTATCTTTTTAATATAACTTTACTTTGTTGATGATAAATATTTAATACTATTTTCAGGTGTGGTCTCTATATAAGGATCATCATCAGATCCTGAATTATTAATTCCTGGTTCTTGCCACCATTTTTCAACTATCCCATCTTTAATTACAGCCATATATCTCCAGCTTCTTTGACCAAATCCATTATGATCTTTTGCGATAAGCATGCCCATATATTTGGTAAATAGTCCTGAACCATCTGGTATTAATTTTATGTTGGAAATACCCATTTTTTTTGCCCACTCATTCATTACATAAGAGTCATTAACAGAGCAGCAGTAAACTTCATCAATTCCAAAGTCTTTAATCTTAGTAAAGTTACTTTCAAAGCCAGGTAATTGTTGAGATGAACATGTGGGTGTAAAAGCACCTGGAAGGCTAAATAAGATTACTCTCTTTCCTTTAAAAAAATCATCTGTATTTTTTTCAATCCATTTTCCCCCAATTGAACAAGTTTCTTGATTTTCAGCAGTATCACCTTCTCTGACCTTAAATTTTACATTTGGTATTTTAAATCCTTCAATCATTTCAGCCTCTTTAGTAAATTTTTTTTATGCCCAAAACTAATTTAGGAAAGGGTAAAAATCCTGATTTTAGAATTGGGCACAATCATTAAAAAGAAAAATTATGTCAATTATTAAAGGGGGTGAGGACTGAAATGACCTCATGATCTTTAATATCTGATAATCTTCTATTATTTATTTTATTTTTGATTTTTTCAACCTCCAACGAGCATGGTTCACATGTTATCTGACCCACTAGTGAACCGCTCGCATCAGAAGAATTATTTGTATCAAAACTAAATAAATTCTTTTTCACTTATTTATTACTTCCAACCTGCTGCAGTCATTACTTCTAATGCTGCTGCTTGATTTTTTCCATAAGAAGCTAGTTTAGTATTCATATCTTGTTGAAAATCTAATCCTAGATTATTTACTACTAATGGACTTGGTGAAACACCTTCAATCATTGGAAACTCAAATGTGTTGTTAGTGAAGTGCTCTTGAGACTCTGGAGTTAATAAAAACTCTACAAGTTTAATTGCATTATCTTTATTGGGTGCTCCTTTTACTAGAGCTGCACAACTAACATTCATATGCGTTCCTCTACCATTTTGATTAGGAAAGAAAGCTTTTACTTTTTTAGCTGCTTCTTGTTGCTCTGCACCTTTTTTACCAGATAACATTAGAGCTAAATAATAAGTGTTAGCCACTGCAATATCAGCTTCTCCTGCTGCTACTGCCATTATCTGAGCTCTATCGTTTCCTTTAGAGTCTCTAGCCATATTTGCAACAACTCCTTTTGCCCATTCAGCTGTAGCTTTTTTTCCATTATTTTCAATTAATGAAGCCACAAGAGATTTATTATAAATATTACTAGATTTTCTTATTACTAATCTACCTTTCCATTTAGGATCGGCTAGACCTTCATAAGACATTCCAGATAATTCAGCACCAGTAACTCTTTCAGGTGAATAATAAATAATTCTAGCTCTTTTTGCTATTCCAACCCATTTATTAGTTCTAAAGCTTTTTGGAACAGCAGCTCTTATAGCATCAGATGATAGGCCACGTTGAAGATGACCTTTTGCATCCATGGCACCACATCTTCCAGCATCAGCCGTGATGTATAGATCGGCAGATGAGTCTGCACCTTCACTAATGATTCTTTTTTCTAAAGCACCTGACTTACCGTTAATTAAATTTACTTTAATTCCTGTTGCTTTAGTAAACTTTCCATAAAGATCCGCATCGGCTTTATAGTGTCTTGCATTAAATATATTAACTTCATTTGCAATCGCAATAGATGATGCAAATACAGAAAATACTAATGCCAAAATTGATATTTTTCTCATGTCTCCCTTTATATTTATGTTTATTTGCGAATGAGAATTATTCTCAATGCGAATGATTATCAATCGCATATAATGTCGCAGTTTTCAATGATTTTAATAGATTGTAGAAAAAATATTTGTCTTTTAAGGATTATTTCCAATCACCTATCTTGCTGAATAAGAAATTCCTAAAAGCTTGAACTCTAGCGGTATTTTTTAAAGATTGTGGGTAGACGAAATGAGCTTCTGTGATTGGTCCCTCTACTTTAGGTAACACTTTAATAATATTGCTAGAACTTGATACTAAATATTCGGGGAGTGCAGCAAGACCTACACCAGACTCAACACCGTACAATAAGCCACTAACACTATTAACTTTCATAATAGATTTTCTTTTTTTTCCATCGTGCATACCTGTCTTTAAAGCCCAATCAGGATTATAAACTGGTGAAGGTGCACCTTTTCCAAATGAAATAAATTTATGTTTATTTAAATCATTTACAGTTTTTGGCATACCATTTTTCTCTAAATATTTACTTGAACCATAAATATAGTATTTAATATCAACTAACTTTTTTTGAATATAGTTAAGCTGTTTAGGTCTTCTCATGAATATTCCTATGTCAGCTTGTCGAGTGCTTAAATCTAATTCTTTATCGTCAAAAACTAATTCTATTTCTATTTCAGGATTTAAGGTCATAAATTCCTGAATTCTTGGCGTTAACCAATGAGTTCCAAAACTTCTTACAGTAGTGATAGTTAATTTACCAGTAGGTTTATTTTTTTGATCTCCCAGTGATGTTTCAACCTCTTTAAGTTTACTAATTACTTCATGAGCAGTTTTAAAAACGTATTCACCATTTTCAGTAAGAGTTAGTCCTCTAGCATGTCTCTCAAACAATTGAACTTTTAAATCTTGTTCAAGTGATTGAATTTGTCTACTTATAGCAGATTGACTTAGATTTAAGTTAACAGTAGCATTTGTGAAGCTTCCAGCTTCAGCAACTGCATGAAAAATTTTTAATTTATCCCAATCCATTATTTATTTAAATCCACTAATACTCTTCCAGAAATTTCACCTTTTAAAATCTTTGGATAAGTTTCTAACAATTCTTCTAAACCTACAGTTAAGATTGATTTTTCTAACAAATCAAAATCAATTAAATTTGAAGCTTCACCCCAAATAAATTCTCTTCTCTTGATGCTACAATTAGCAGAGTCCATACCCCAAAGCTTGATACCTCTTAACATGAATGGCATAACACTTGTATTTAACTCGTTGTTATTTGCATTACCACAAACTGCTACAATTCCGTTAGGTTTAGTTTGAACAATTGCATTTGCTAAAATTTTTCCACCGACAGTATCTACTACTCCGTCCCATAATCCTTTGTCCATAAGTCTTGGGTCTTTGTCAAATTCAGCTCTATTTACAATGTTTTTAGCTCCTAAAGACTTTAAATAATCTGACTTAGAATCTTTTCCTGTGACTGCAGTTACGTTGTATCCTAATTTTGTTAAAGCCATAATTGCAACACTTCCAACACCACCAGTAGCACCAGTTACTAATACATCGTTAACTTTTTCACCTAATAAAATACTTTCCCTTGCTTGAATTGCAAAAGTACTCATTAATGAAGTGAAGCCTGCTGTTCCTAAAATCATTGCTTGCTTGGTTGTTAAGTTATCAGGTTTTTTTACCAAAAAATCTGCATTTACTTTTGCTATTTGCGAATATCCACCATAGAAAATTTCACCTACTCTAAAGCCTGTTAAAATTACTTCATCACCCTCTTTAAACTTAGGGTTTTCGCTTTCTAAAACTTTTCCTGCAAAATCTATTCCTGGAATATGAGGAAATTCTTTTACTAATCTTCCACCATTTTTTAGGATCATTCCGTCTTTAAAATTTAAATCAGAATAATCTACTTGAACAGTTACATCACCATGTTTTAAGAAACTTTTATCAATTGACTTAACTTCCCTCGTAAAATTTTCGCCTTCTTGATTTACGATTAATGCTTTGAATTGATCAGACACTTTAATCTTTTGGTATACTTATAAATCTTAAATATCTATTTTGATAACTTAGGTCTTCTTTAAATTGGCCTAAGTAATAATTTGTTACAGTTGTTGCTTGTTCTTTTTTTATCCCTCTCATAGTCATACATTGATGAGTAGAATCCATTGTAACAGCTACACCTTTTGCATCTAAAGATTCCATTAGAGTCTTGGCTATTTGCATTGTTAGTCTTTCTTGCGTTTGTAATCTTTTTGAAAATACTTCTACAACTCTTGCAAGTTTACTTAATCCTACAACTCTTTCTTTTGGAATATAAGCAACGTGAGCTTTTCCAATAATTGGAGCCATATGATGCTCACAATGACTTTGAACTGAAATATTCTTTTGAATAACCATGTCGTCATATCCATCTACATCACCAAAAGTTTTATCTAAAATTTTATTTGGATCAACTTTGTACCCACCAAAGTATTCTTTGTATGCCTTCATTACTCTTTTTGGAGTTTCTAAAAGCCCTTCTCTGTTAGGATCTTCGCCCAACCAAGTTAAAATAGTTTTGAAAGCCTGTTCTGCTTCCTTGTCAGTAACTTCGCTTGTTTCAATAATTTTATTGTCTGTATCTTTTACTAATTTCATAGCGCCTTTTTATACAGTAATTACTTAATTTTAAAATATTTAATATAGTGAGATTTATGCTAAATAGTCACTACATATGTTCAAAAAAAGAGAAAATGTGCAGGAAATTGAAGAAGGAAATATTTTATCACCAAAATTTGATAATGATGGCCTGATTCCTGTAATAACCATGTGTTCTCAAACAAAAGATATTTTAATGCATGGTTATATGAACGTTGAAGCATTAAAAAAAACTATAGAAACTAAAGAGGCTCACTATTTTAGTAGATCTAGAAAAGCTATTTGGCATAAGGGTAAGACAAGTGGTTTTACACAAAAGGTAACTGAAATTAGAATTGATGATGATCAAGATTCTATTTGGTTAACTGTTGATATTGGTGATGGAGCTAGTTGCCATGTTGGTTATCGATCGTGTTTTTATAGATCTATCCCAACAGGTCCAATTGAAAATGGTCGAAAAGTTGAAATGAAGTTTTTAGAAGAAGAAAAAAAATTTGATCCTGAAGAAGTTTACAAAGGTCAACCAAATCCAACTAAGATTTAAATGAAAGAAAAACAAAAAAATGTTCTAGGTGAAGATCTAGAAGAATGCTCTAATGATCCTTTAACTGGATGGTTAAGAGATGGATGTTGTAATACTGATGAAAATGATCACGGCGTACATACTGTTTGTGCAAAAGTAACGACTGAATGTTTAGAATGGTTAAAAGAAGCAGGTAATGATTTAATCACACCACATCCAGAATTCGGATTTCCTGGGTTAAAAGATGGTGATGGATGGTGCTTATGTGCTAGTTGGTATGCAAAAGCAGTTGAGGCTGAAAAGGCTTGTCCTATTTTCTTGAAAAGAACTCATCAAAATACCTTAAAATATGTTCCAATTGAAACTTTAAAAAAGTTTGCAATAGATTTATCTTAATTTACATATTTCCATATTTAGGTCCACCTCCACCCTCAGGAGTTACCCAAATAATATTTTGTGATGGTTCTTTAATGTCACAAGTTTTACAGTGAATACAGTTTTGTGAATTGATGACAAATTTATTTACTTCATTTTCTTTTTGAACTTCATAAACTCCTGCAGGACAATATCTTTGAGCAGGTTCATCAAATTTTTCTAAAGTATAATTAATTGGTAAATTAGGGTCTTTAAGTTTTAAGTGAACTGGCTGATTATCTGCATGATTTGTACCTGTTAAATAAACTGAACTCGTTTTATCAAAAGTTAAAACATTGTCATATTTTGGATAATTTATTTTTGGCATATCTTTAGCTGGTTTTAAGGTCTCATGATCAGCGTGCCTATGCTTAAGAGTAAAAGGCATTTTTCCTCTAAATAAAATTTGATCTATACCTGTAAATATTATTCCTAATATTAATCCCCAACTAAAACTAGGTTTGACATTTCTTGCCTCAAACAATTCTTTATAGAGCCAGCTATTTTTAAATTTTTGTTCAAATAAAGATAAATCTTTATTATCTTTTAAATGTTCATTTATAGTTTCAGCAGCTATTATCCCACTTTTCATAGCTGTATGAGAGCCTTTGATTTTTGGCATGTTTAAAGTTCCCGCATCACAGCCAACTAACAATGCTCCTGGCATAAACATCTGAGGTAAACTTTGAAAACCTCCCTCAATTAAAGCTCTTGCACCGTATGAAATTCTTTTTCCACCTTCTATAATTTTCCTGATAGCTGGATGAGTTTTAAATCTTTGAAACTCATCGTATGGAGATAAATGAGGGTTTTTATAATCTAAACCTATGACATATCCTAAAAAAACCTGTTTATTTTCTGCATGATACATAAAACTTCCGCCGTAAGTGTTGTTATCTAATGGCCATCCAGCTGTGTGCATTACTAGACCTTCATCGTGGGTTTTCTCATCAATTTCCCAAATTTCTTTAAACCCAATCCCATATTGTTGTGGATCTTTTCCTTTATTTAATGCAAATTTTTGAATTAATTCTTTTCCAAGATGGCCTCTGCAGCCTTCCGCAAAAACTGTAACTTTTCCCAATAACTCAATACCTGGTTCAAAACTATCTTTTTTATTTCCTTCTTTATCTATACCCATATCTTGAGTAGCAACTCCTTTTACAGATCCATCATCGTTGTATAAAATTTCACTTGCTGGAAATCCTGGAAAAATTTCTACACCTAAATTTTCTGCTTGCTCAGCAAGCCATCTGCATAAATTTGCTAAACTAATAATATAATTTTTATGATTTTGTTGAACTTTGGGAAGCAACCAAGTTGGCCAGCTTAATGATTTTGTTTTTCCTAAAAATAAAAATTTTTCTTTTGTTACTTTGGTTTTAATTGGTGAATTTAATTCTCTCCAATTAGGTAATAATTCATCTAACGCACGCGTCTCAAAAACATTACCACTTAAAATATGTGCACCTATTTCAGAAGCTTTCTCTAGCAAGCAAACATTTAGATTTGGATCTAATTGTTTTAGTTTTATTGCTGTTGATAAACCTGATGGCCCACCACCAATGATCACAACATCATATTCCATCGATTCCCTAGACATAGACTAGTTTTTAACTGTAAGGATTATTTTTGTATAGTGTTTAATTTGTTCAGCTCTTCCATGAACTGTGGAAGTGCTTCAAATAGATCAGCTTCAAGGCCATAATCTGCAACACTAAATATTGGAGCCTCTCCATCTTTATTGATTGCGACAATTACTTTACTCTCTTTCATTCCTGCTAAATGCTGGATTGCTCCTGAAATTCCAATCGCAATATATAAATCTGGTACAACAACTTTTCCAGTTTGACCAACTTGGTGATCGTTACTTATATAACCTGCATCTACAGCAGCTCTTGATGCACCAATCGCTGCTCCCAATTTATCTGCAACTTCTGTTATTAATTTAAAATTATCTCCGCTTTGCATTCCTCTACCACCTGAAACTACAATTCTTGCGGTTCCTAGTTCCGGTCTGTCAGATTTTATTTCTTCTCTCTTAATAAACTTTGTATTTGAAAATTCTTCACCAGCCTCACCATTTTCAATTGTTGCATTTCCACCAGAGCTTTCACAAGGTTCAAAAGATGTAGGTCTGATCGTTACACATTTTTTTGCATCATTTGTTTTTACTGTAGCAAAAGCGTTTCCAGCATAAATAGGTCTTAGAAAAGTATCAGGAGATATTACTTTTATAATATCACTGACTTGAGAAGTATCTAAATGAGCAGCAATTCTTGGCATTAAGTTTTTACCAAAAGTATTTGCAGAACAAACAATATGAGAATAATTTTCTGCAAGTTTAACTATTGCTGGTGCAAAATTTTCTGCTGTAAAATTTTCATAATGTGGTGCCTCTATACTGATTACTTTTTTAACAACTGGTAATTCAGAGAGTTTTTTAGCAGCACTCTCACTATTTTGACCAATAATTACCGCATGAACTTCTTTATCGATTTGAGAGGCAGCCGTTGCAGCGTTTAACGTAAAAGGCCTCAACTCTTTATTATTATGTTCTGCTATAAGTAATACCGCCATTATATAACTTTTGCCTCGTTTTTTAACTTTTGAACTAATTCAGCAACATTTGCTACTTTAATACCAGCTTTTCTTTTTGGTGGTTCTTCAACTTTTAATTGTTGAACTCTTGGGGTTATATCAATCCCTAAATCTGAAACATTTATTTCCTCAATAGGTTTTTTTTTGGCCTTCATAATATTTGGTAATGATGCATATCTAGGTTCATTTAGTCTTAAATCGCAGGTTACAATTGCTGGAATATTAATTTCAACAGTTTCAAGACCTTCATCAATTTCTCTGGTAACCTCTAAAGAATTATCTTTTACTTCTATGTTTGATGCAAAGGTTGCTTGTGGCCAATTTAATAAAGCACTCAACATTTGTCCTGTTTGATTACAGTCATCATCAATTGCTTGTTTGCCCATAAAAACTAAATCTGGTTTTTCTTTTTCTACAATTTTTTGTATAATTTTTGAAATAGCTAAAGGTTCCAAAACACCTTCTGTCTTTACATGAATTCCTTTATCTGCTCCAACTGCTAAAGCTTTTCTAACAGTCTCTTGAGCTTTTTCTTCTCCTACTGTTATTGCAACGATCTCCGTTGCTTTACCTGCCTCTTTTATTTTAACCGCTTCCTCAATAGCGTTATCATCAGGAGGATTAGTTGACATTTTGACATTGTCTGTAACTACACCTGAGCCATCCTCTTTCACTCTTATTTGAACGTTGTAATCAATTACTCTTTTTACAGCGACTAAAATTTTCATTATGCTCTCAATAAATTATTTTCTTTATCGTATGGACTTTCGTCTAATACAGTAGCCTCATACATTTCTCCCAAGATATCAACTTGTAATTTGTCACCCACATTTGCAAAATCAGGTTTAACCATTGCTAAAGCTATTGATTTATCTAATCTAAAACCAAACTCACCCCCAGTTGCTCTTCCAACAACTTTATTGTTTTTATAAATGGGATTATTCCCCAATACATCTGCATCTTTTGTATTATGTACTTCAAGAGTAACTAATTTGTTATCAAATCCCTTCTCTCTCCACTTATTTAAGGCTTCCAATCCAATAAAATTTCCTTTATTTGGATGGATAAATCTATCCAAACCAGATTCGTAAGGTGAGTATTCAATTGATAGTTCTGTACCTACAAGTTTGTATGATTTTTCTAATCTTAAACTGTTCATAGCTCTAATACCAAAAGGTTTTATTCCTAAATCCTTGCCTGCATCCATTAATTTATCAAAAATATGATTTTGATATTCAATCGGGTGATGTAATTCCCAGCCTAGTTCACCTACAAAATTTACTCTCATAGCATTAACTGGAGCATAACCAACATTAACCTTTTTAGCAGTTAACCATTTAAAATTTTCATTAGAAAAATCATCTGTAGAAACTTTTTGCATTAAATCCCTAGCCTTTGGACCAGCAACAACAAGTACACCTGTACTATTAGTTAAATCTTCAAATATAACTGAGCCGTCAGTTGGCATCCATTTTTGGATCCAATCATGATCCAATCTTAAATTAGCCCCTGCAGAAACAAGGTAATATAAATTTTCTGCTTCCTTCATAATAGTAAATTCAGAATGGACGCCTCCTTTAGTATTTAAAGCGTGACATAAATTAATTCTGCCAATTTTTTTTGGTAGTTTGTTTGCGACCAAAAAATCTAAAAATTCTTCGGCTTTAGGTCCTCTTATTCTGCATTTTGCAAAGGCAGTCATATCTAGCAACCCAACATTTTCTTTGACGTTTTGACACTCTTTTTTAATTGCATCGAACCATTTTGATCGTCTAAACGACCAATCATCTTTTTGCTCCATGCCATCAGTTGCAAAAAAGTTTGGTCTTTCCCAACCAAATTTTTGCCCAAAGACAGCACCCAAATTTTTCATTCTTTCATAACAAGGTGCTGTTCTTAAAGGTCTTGCTGCTGGTCTCTCCTCGTCAGGATAGTGAGTGATAAAAACATGACTATACGCTTCTTCATTTTTTGCTTTTAAGTATGATTTAGTTGCATAATTTCCATAACGTCTTGGTTCAACTCCTAGCATATCGATAGTAGGTTCGCCGTCTACAATCCACTCTGCTAACTGCCAACCAGCTCCACCTGCTGCAGTAATTCCAAAACTGTGACCTTCATTAATCCAAAAATTTTTTAATCCCCAAGCTGGTCCAACTATTGGATTTCCGTCGGGTGTGTAACATATTGCACCATTATAAACTTTTTTTACACCAACTTCTCCAAAAGCTGGCACACGGTGAATAGCTCCTTCAATGTGTGGAGCCAATCTATCAAGATCTTCTTGAAACAATTCGTATTCTGAGTTTTTTGATGGACCTTCAACATAACAAGCTGGCGCACCATCTTCATAAGGTCCTAATATCAATCCACCTGCTTCTTCTCGCATATACCATCGACTATCACTATCCCTAAGAACTCCCATTTCGGGAAGACCTTCTTTTTTCCTCTTTTGAATTTCAGGATGAGGTTCAGTTACAATATATTGATGCTCAACTGGAATTACTGGAATATCTAAACCTACCATTTCACCAGTTTGTCTTGCAAAATTACCAGAACATGAAATTACATGTTCACATTCAATTGAACCTTTGTCTGTTTCTACTATCCAACCGTCTTTAGTTTGTTTCATGCTCATTACGGCTGTATTTCTATAAATTTCTGCTCCTCTATTTCTTGCACCAGTTGCTAGAGCTTGAGTTAAATCAGCTGGCTGAATATATCCATCCTCTGGATGCTGTATTGCTCCAACTAAATCATCTGTATGACAAAGTGGCCAAATTTCTTTTACTTGTTGAGGAGTTAAAAATTTTACATCAACTCCGATCGTTTGTGCAACACCAGCATATTGATGATATTCATCCATTCTATCTTTTGTGCTAGCTAATCGAATATTTGAAACAACACTAAATCCAACATTCTTTCCCGTTTCTTCCTCTAGAGTTTTATAAAGATTAACTGCATACTTGTGAAGCTGTCCAACTGAATAGCTCATATTAAACAAAGGTAATAGGCCAGCAGCATGCCAAGTAGAACCTGAAGTTAATTCTTTTCTCTCAACTAGAACAACATCAGACCAGCCTTTTTTTGCCAGATGATAAAGAGCACTTACTCCAACAACTCCGCCACCAACTACTACAACTTTGGTTTTTGTTTTCATTATCAGACTCCTACTAAATTTTTAATTATTACGAAACAAAAATTTAGGTTAATAATCAAATTGAGCTTCCAAGAGGAATAGGGCTTGATACCATTGTGGTTAGCCAACAATCTTTTAATGATCCTTCTTCAGTGTATTTTTCAACTTGCCAATTGAATTTGTGATAAATTTTATTCTTATCAAGTATAATTACCTCAAATTGAACCGATTTATTACTACCTCCAACCTTAGTGATTGTATGACTTAAATGATCAATCATCATTTGATAAGAGGCACCTTTAATCATCCTTTTAAAATTATTTAAAGGTCCTGTAACCTTCTTGTTATTAGGATGAGCAAAATTCCATGTTTGCTCAATACCACTATCCTTAAATTCAAGATCATTTTGTTGCAACCCACTTAGTTGAATTTTTACCACTTCTTTTGGAGTAATAGCACTACTTGGATTAAGTAATTCGGCTTTTGAAAAAGAGATAGTTATTAAAAGTAAGATTAGTACTTTAAAAATATTTTTCATTTGAGAAGTATTTATTCTGAAGTTTTGTATTTACTATTATTTACTATAAATACAAAAAATATTGGAAGAATTAATGTCAAAAGTGTCACAACAATTAATAAAATCCCAAGTTCAGAGTAATCAGCTGTTGTTTGGATTTCACCAGTTACTTTATCCTTAACTTCTCGAGTAACTGTAAATATTTCATTTAAATATTTCGTTCCTAACGCACTTGCTGACAATGCAAGGTTGGTGAAGGAAGCAAAAACTGCAAAAAAAGTTGCTTTTAAATGAGATGGAGCATTTTTTGCTATCCAAGCAAGTAATGGAATCATTGATACTTGACCCAAAGGAGATTCAAGAGCTGTATTAATTAAAGCAATAAACTTAGCATCAACCACTCCTCCAGTTAATGAAGATGTCCAATTATGAAAGCCATAGTACATTCCAACACTTGGTAAAAATAAAATTGCACCTGCAATACTTAAAACAACAATTATTTTGGCAATTGAATTCTTTGCCATAAACGGTCTTAACAAAACAATCCCTGCTAAAGTTAAAATTGATGCAAGTAATGATAAAATTGAAAAAAACTGTTCATTAAATTCAAGTTGATCAATTTCAAACCAAGTTAAACCTGGTCCAGGTCCTGGCATTGCTCTAAAAATAAATATAATTACAGCTGTACCAACTATTGTTAATCTTAATTCCTGAGGTAGTTCTTTAATAAGTTTAAACATTAAAAATAAAATAATTATTACTGAGCCTATAAAAACAATCTCTTGTGCAAATGGGACATTAAAAGATCCTACCGAGAGTGTGAAAATTACAAAAACTAAACTACCACCTAAAATCCACCAGTTTATCTCTGTTTTTTCATTTCCTCTTTCTTCCTTTAATTCTAATCCTTGAGATTTTAAAATTTTTATTTTTTTTTGTCTTAAGTAATTTGCTAAAATTACACCTAAGATCGAAACTAGGGGTATTACAAGAGCGTATAAATAAATTGTTCCATATAAATTTATTTTTTCAGATTGCTCTAAACTTTCAACATCTCTAAATAAAATGACATTTACTAATGCCACAAGAACTGTTCCACCTATTATTGCAAAACGGCCAAGAGTTTGCATCGTGGTATGCATTATTTTTACTTGATCTTTACTATAATCTGTTCCTTGTTCGTCTGATAAAGGAACTGATTCAACAGTCATTGCATCTGCAACTACATCCTGAACGACATATCCAACTGGAGCTAAAATGACACTTATTACAAACCAAGTTTCGACAGAAAATGTTTCTGACATAGTTTCTGTATGAATAATTAACCCATACATAATCATCAAGCTTAAGGCTATTAAGCTGGCCCCTAAATAAACCATATAGTTTTTTCTTTCCCATATAAGATCAACAAGATGTCCTAAAGGCATTTTTAATGCCCAAGGAATCCCAGCCCAAAATCCAAGTCCTGCAAGAAATGCAGCTGATAAATTTAAATAATCTTTAACGAAGAAAGTTCCAACTATTCCAGTTAAACCTGAAATACCTGCAGCCATATAGACCATTAATGGTGGAAGATAAGTCCACTTAAATTCTCGTCCTAAATCTAAGAAAGTGCTATCTAAAAATTTAAATACTTTATTCATTAGTCACTAAGAACTGGAAAGGCTTGTCTTACTTTTAAGAAATGTTTTTGATATTCCATTTTGGTACATTTATTTTCAACATATTCTATATGATTTTTTTCAACTAACTCTTTTGCATTTTCGTCACGTATTCCAAGTTGCAACCATAAAACTTTAGCGCCAATTTTCATGGTGTCCTCTGCAATTGACATTACTTCTCTGGAAGGTCTAAATACATCAACAATATCTATATTTTTTTTTATATCTGTTATTTTAGCATACACCTCTTCACCCAAAATTTTTTGACCTTTGGCAGATGGGTTAACTGGAAATACTTTATACCCATATTTTTGCATATACTTCATTACAATAGTAGATGGTTTAGTTTGGTCATTACTAACTCCTATCATAGCAATAGTTTTATATTTTGAGAGAATATCTTTGATTTGACTCATAATTATTTATCACTTTTGATTTGTTCCTCACAAAATTTCTTTGCTTCATCTAAATTGGTAATTTTAGTTTTAGACAATTTTTGGCTTGCAGCTAAACACGCATCTACTGCTCTTTTAAAGTTATAATCATTAAAATTAAAAACTATAAACATTCCAAAAATAATTAACATTATGATGAAAAAATTTTTTTTATTCATCATTATTTATTTTTCCAGACAGGTTTCCTTTTTTCTAAAAAAGCTGAAATACCTTCTTTAGCATCCATTGCCATCATGTTAACAGTCATCATTTTACTGGTATGTGCGTATGCTTTTCTTAAAGGCATTTCTAATTGTTTGTAAAAAGTTTGTTTACCTATCTTTATTGTTAAATTAGATTTAGATGCTATTTTTTTTGCAATATTAAGTACTTCTTTCTTAAGTCTTTGTTTTGAGAAACATTCATTTATCAATCCAATTTCTTTTGCATAGTTTGCTTTAATAGGTTCGCCAGTTAGCAACATTTTCATCATAGGCTTTCTGTTAATTTTTCTACTTACTGCAACCATTGGTGTGCTACAAAATAAGCCAATATTAACTCCTGGTGTCGCAAATAAAGCGTCTTTAGTACTGTATGCTAGGTCGCAACTTGCAACTAATTGACAGCCAGCAGCAAAAGCAGCACCATGAACCTTTGCGATTACAGGCTTTCTACCCTCAACAATTTGAAGCATAACCTTTGAGCAAAGATTAAAAAGTTTTTGATATTTATCTTTTTTTTTTAATCGTCTTACCTCTTTTAAATTATGACCTGCACTAAATCCTTTGCCTGCGCCTTCTATTATTATAACTTTGACATTATTGTCAGCATCTAATTTTTTTAATGCTTTTAATAAGTCAGTAAGATTTTTTAATGATAAAGAATTATATGTTTTTGGTTCATTAATTAATATTGATGAAATTTCACTATTAATTTTTATAATTTTGATGTTACTTACCATTTAATCAGCCAAACCGTCAGATCTTTCTTGATTTCTTTCTATATGAATTGGTAAAATTTTACCATAAATAGATTTTGAATGTTCTGGCGTATTAACTCTCCACGGGTCCAAAACATATGCAGGTATACACATATATCTAGATTTTAGACCCTCTACCTTGGTCACTCTATGAAGAGTAAATCTTCCTTTAAATATTTGTAAGTCACCCGGTTCTAATTTTAATTGTTTAACTTTTTTTCTATCTCCATTTAATACTTTTTTAACATCACTAAAATTTTCACGTCCTGGAGCTCTAATATTTGGACAATACTCAAAAATGCCTCCTTTTTCAGGTTTCTGTATCATCAAGCTTAAAGTAAATTCGCAGCTATCAAAATGCCATGGTAGAATTCCATCTGGTTTCATAACATTGTATGCATGGCATGCTAGAGGATCGGCCCATCTGTATATTGGGGAGATTCCCAGACAAGCTGAGGTAAAGTTTAATAGCTCATCAGTTTCATAAAGATATTTCATTTCAGAATTTTTTGAGAAACAATCAGAGTTTAGATATCCATTATATCTCTTCATAAAATTTCTTTTTGGGTGATCTGCTGGTAAACTAGGATCATCTTTAGAATATAAATATGCATTTATATTCTCATTTGACATATAAACTTCGTCAAGTTGTTTTTCTAATTCTGAGTTCATCCTTTCTAGGGACTTTGGTAGAATAAAGTTAGGAATTGTAGAGCAACTATACTTTTCTAATTGTAATTTACATTTTTGAATTAGTTCTTTAATTACTGGAGAGTCTAAATTATGAATCGGATATTTTTCAAGGTCAATAATAGTTTTAAGTCTATCATTCATTATATTTATTTTAGTTTGCCCTCTTCTCTCATTTTGGCTCTAATTTTTGTCGCTGAAATTTTTTGTGTTTCTTCATCCAATACTATTTCCTCTATTTTGTACCCAACTCCTCTGCCATAACAAATATTGGTAATATTTGGCACTACTATAATCTTAAATCTACCTTCAAATTCAGGAATTAATCTATCTTCTATATTTTTTTTCACTGTATCAAAATCAAATGGATTATCATCTACACCCTGCACATCTCTAATTTGAATACAAACTTGACCTGTTTTTTTAATAATTTCTTTAAATAAAGTATAATGACCCTCATGAAATGGCTGCCATCTTCCAAGCATTTGTGCTGTTGGTTTTTTATTATCCCATTGATAGGTCATTTTTTAATCTCCTCAATGATTTTTAAAGCCCAACTTTTAGCATCTTGAGTAGTGACATGATAATCAAATGTTTTTGGCTTTACAAACATTTGATTTGTATCATCAAAACGTCCCTCTTTAATTGTATCTACCCAAATTATGAAATCTGCTGGAAATAAGCTTCTTGCTTTTGGAGTTGGTGCTATAAAATCAGCAATAACATAATGACCTTCTGCTTTTAATTTTAATGCGAACTCAGCCATTCTTTTTGCTTGTCTAATCCTTCCTTCTTCAGAAAAATCCCAATCATTTGCTGCTTTTCTTACTTCATCAGCATTCAACCTTTTAGCATTTAAATATGGTGCAATTTCATTTGCTAAAGTTGTTTTACCAGCACCAGGTAATCCCATTACTAAAATTATTTTCATTTTACTTTATACAATCCTAACCACGCATTTACATCTTTGCTCGCTATGTAATCAGATTTAAAAAATTCTATTTCTTCCCATTTATTATTTTCGCTTAGATTTAATATTTTTTTATCAAAGCCATATTCTATATAAATTCCTTCATTAATTGTAAAACAAATTAAACCACCAGGCTTTGTTATTCTTACAAACTCTTCTAATGCATTAGATTTCACGTGTCCAAACGTAAAAGTTCCAACACACATAACACTATCATAAAGATTGTCACTTAATTCAATACGTTTGTTTAAATCAATCTTAAATAATTTTTGATATAAATTTTTTGGTACTGTGTTTAATAACTTTTGTGAAAGATCAGCACCATGAAAGTTTTCATAACCAAATTTTTTAAGTTGTAGTCCTACTAATCCAGTTCCACATCCTGCATCAAAAAAAAGTGCATCTTTATTAACTAGATATTTTTTTATTACTTCAACCGTTTCTTTGGGACCTGTATAGTTCCAATCAACCATATCTCTATTATATTTATCTTCTTCTCCCCACTCATCGTAATACCTCATCACTTCCTCAGTAGTCTTTAGTTTGTAAATTGGAACTTTATTACCCACATCTTTTAGTGCCATAAAATTTTATCCTATTAAATTTTGAGCTACCCATTTGTGAAATTGATGGGTTGGTTGATCCATTATTGGTGAAAAATTTCCTCCATTGTAGACAGGTGAATTTCTACCCTCTTGCATCCCTTCAACTGCATCTATATCTTCTAACATTACATCTTTCCAAAATTTTAAATTTTGTTTTCTCATTTCTTTTAATTGTTCACCGTTTGCACTCTCTTCTCCAACATAATACATTTGCATATGTTCTTTTGTTTTATTCATTGCTAAAGGTTCTAGCCAAAAGACATAAAAATGATCTACATGCAAACCAATCATAACATTTGGGAATAGAGCTATGTATTCAGAATTTTTTAACATACTTTTTTCCCAATTAGGAAATATATCAAAAATTTTATTACCTTTAACAATTTGATCATATTTTTTACTTCCTTGTCCAGCAAATCGATTTGGTAAACCTTGAATGTGATAATGATCATTAATGTTAGATATTTTATTTAGTTCAGGATGAATTGTTGGCAAATGATAGCTTTCGCAATAATTTTCTATGGCAAATTTCCAATTGGTTTTTACTTCTAAGCTGAAGTAACCATAGTCATCTGATTTTACTATTAACTTTTGATCATCTTTATTTATAAATTTCGACCATCTTTCTTCAAGAGGTTTGATGTACTGGTCAAAATCTAACTCATTTGAATTAATATTTACAAATATTATATCCATCCAAAGTTTAGTTTTAACTTCTTTTAAATTACTTTTTGTTTTATTAAAGTTTGCAGACTGATGATTATTCAAGCCACCGATGTGTGGGGTCGCAACTAATTGTCCATTAAAATTATAAGCCCAAGAATGATAAGGGCATCTAATAACATTTTTTAGCTTGCAGCCTCTGTCCAGAAGTTTAAATCCCCTATGACTACACACATTGTGAAAAACTCTTACATCCATGTTTTTGTCTCTAATTAATATCAGAGGAATCCCGAGTAGATTGTAGGGTTTGGCATCTCCAATTTTTGGAATTGAGCTCCCAACCCCAATCGCTGTCCATTTATTATAAAAAATTTTTTTCTTTTCGTGAGCCAAATAGTCTTGATTTGTATAGCACTCATTAGGTAAGCCATTTGCCACTTCTATTGGCTTGTCCACATTGTTGATTTTTTCAATATCTAGTATTTTTGATAAGGGTAAATTTTTAAGATTCTGATGCACAAAAAAAATTATCATTCGCATAAATTTTGGCAACAAATTTCATTAAGATAGATAGATGAATTTCTTTGACAGCATTTTGAAAACAGATAATGATCTAAAAAAATGAATTTTTCTCTAGAAATTGGACCAAAGACAGAAGTTGATGTGGTCCCTGCATTAAGTGATGTTTACATCACTATGTTGCCAGGTGGAGATTATAGAGAAACTGCAGAAAAGGCTTCGGAACTTGTTAGAAAAGGATTTAATCCAGTGCCCCACTTTCCAGCTCGATCGATGCATGATGATAAGGAACTGAAAGATTATGTTTCTAGATGTAAGGATGGTGGAGTTAAACAAGTTTTAATTATTGGTGGTGGAAGGGAACCTGCAGGAAAATTTGACAGTTCATTTCAACTTTTAGAAACAGGATATTTCGAAAAAATGAAAATAGGAATAGCTGGACATCCTGAAGGTAGTCCTGATATATCCAACTCAGAATTAGAAAAAGCTATGATAGATAAAAAGCCTTATGCTGATTATATAGTAACTCAATGGTTACTCGATCCTCAGCCTATTATAGATTTTATTTCTAAACAAAGCGTACCAGTACATGTTGGAATTACTGGGCCTTTAAAAATATCTAGCTTGATCAAGTTTGCTAATATTGTTGGGGCAAAAAATTCTATTAACTTTCTTAAATCTAATTTTACTAAGGCGTTAGATTTATTGAAACCTAAAGACCCTAATGATTTAATTGGGAAAGTTAAATCGCATACTGATAACTTCCACATTTATACATTCGGCGGCTTGAAGGAAACTAACAAGTGGTTGAAGGAGAATAGTTATGTCTAATGAATTTGACTATACTAAATTAAAACATGTTACTTCTGTTGATCAGTCAGACAGAGAAGTACCGTACAATTTACGACAAAGTGGACCAACAAAAGTTGAAATGTTAATTTCAACAAGAGTGAGAAAATCACCGTATTGGCATTTATCAATGCAGGCAGGATGTTGGAGAGCAACTGTCTATAATCGTATTTATCATCCAAGAGGTTATGTAAAACCTGAAGATGGTGGTGCAATGGTAGAATATGATGCGATTGTTAATCATGTAACTATGTGGAATGTTGCTGTTGAAAGACAAATAAGAGTAAAGGGTCCAGATGCAGAAAAATTTACTGATTATGTAATCACACGAGATGCAACTAAAATTTCTCCAATGAGAGCCAGATATGTAATTTTATGTAATGCTTATGGAGGTGTCTTAAATGATCCAATTCTCTTAAGAATTTCTGAAGATGAATTTTGGTTTTCTTTGTCAGACTCTGATATTGGAATGTATTTGCAAGGCGTAAATGCGGATGGAAGATTTAATTGCACAGTAGAAGAGATAGATGCATGTCCAGTGCAAATCCAAGGACCTAAATCAAAAGCTTTAATGAAAGACCTTTGTGGAGATCAAGTAGACTTTGATAACATGCCTTTTTATGGATTAGCAGAAGCAAATATAGGAGGAAGAAATTGTGTTATTTCACAATCTGGTTTTTCTGGAGAAGCTGGTTATGAAATATATTTAAAAAATGCAACCTTGTATGCTGAAGATATGTGGAATTCTGTTCTTAAAGCAGGAAATAAACATAACCTTATGGTTATTGCTCCAGCACACCATCGAAGAATTCAAGCAGGTATTCTTTCTTGGGGGCAAGACATGGATCAACAACATAATCCTTTTCAGTGTAATCTAGGATATCAAGTTTCTTTATCTGGAAAAGGAGAGTGGAATAAAAAAGGAGATTACGTAGGTAAAGCTGCCTTAGAAAAAATGAAAGCAGATCTTGCTGAAGGAAAAAAACCATATAAACTTCAATTAGTTGGCTTAGAATTTGGTGGGAAACCAATTGAAGATTATGCACCTGATTTTTGGTTAGTTTCTCCTGAAGGAGGGGGTGATCCTGTAGGATTTATTACTTCTCCCTGGTATCATCCTGAAAAAAAACAAAACATAGCAATGGGATATGTGCCGTTTGATGGAACACTTAACTCTAATGGTTTTCCAAAAGGTAAAGTTGGTACCAAATTTAAAGTTCACTTACCTAAACAATACTCTGATAAAGCTGGAGTTCCAGTTGACGCAGTTGTTGTTGATATTCCATTTAAAGAGTCATTTAATGCCAACACAAGAGAAGTTGTAAAAGGCTAAAAATATTATGGGGGAGTTAAGTTTAGCTTCCCCACAAAATCAATGACAAAAGGGTTTTTAATTGTAATTTGCATTACGATTGCGATTGCTTTAATAGTATTCCCCTTGATAATCTCTTACAAAGCACAAAAAAATAAAAAGAAAAAAAATTAATGTTTGGTGAATTTTTAAATATAATTTTTAAATCAATAAAATTAGATAAGACACTTTATTCAGATAATAAAAATTTTGCTGAAGCCTCAATTTATTTTGCAGGTATTATAATGATTTTAGATGGTATAGCTGGAGCAGTTGCTGCAAATACAATTATAAAAACTGCAATTGCAATGTCTGGCCTTACTGCAATTATTACTTGGTTGATTTGGGCAATTTTTATTTATGTTATTGGAGTAAAACTTTTTCCAGATAAACAAACTAAAGTTTCATTTAAAAAAGTTTTAACCGCAGTTGGTTATGCACATGCTCCAGGACTACTAAGATTTTTTGCAGTAACACCAGACTTAATGATACCAATAATTTTTCTTACACAATTTTGGATATTTGCTGGTTTAATTATTTCAACAAAACAAATTCTAAATTTAAAATCTAATTTCAAATCTTTTGGAATTATTCTTTTATCTTTCCTAATTATAGCATTTTTGTCTATTTCATTTGTAATGAGCAGAATGAATATGATGCCAGTTAATCAAATAAGTTAAAGTGGGAAAATAGTTTTAGAAACCCTGCAAGATTTACAAAGTTTAAACCCTGTCATTATCAGATTTTGAAATACACTTTCATCCTCTTTTCTACATTCGTCACAGATATTATTTAAATCATTGCTATTTATATCTTTAGGATCTTTATCTAAATCTTTAGTCATTATCTGTTAAACCTGCTCCTGCAGCGCCCTTTTTTAGACTATCAGTTTCTTCTACAAAAGTATTCTCGGATAATTTGTATAAACTTCTCCATTCATCTTCATTAAAGTTATCTTTATTTTCAATAAAATTTATTTCTATATTTTTAGAAGTTTTAGGAAATTCTAAATTTAAAAAGTTAGAATAAATATTTACATTTAAATTTAAGAAAATTTCTTTCTCATCAAATTTAACATTAATTTTTTTTCCAATAATTTCTGAAGATCTACTCAAAAATGATAAAAAAATAATTGGATAGGCAATGTTTGAAAAATAAATTTTTTCATAATTTTCTAATATTTTTAGTTGATCTAAAAAACTAATTCCTAAAATAATTGGGCAATAAGGATTTGAAGAAGAAGAATTTGACTGATTTATTAAACTTAAGTTCTCATAAGTATTTTTTTCCTTATCACGGAAATAAGAGTTTAAATGACTGATACCTGGTAAACCAAACATCTCTAATTGTCTTGTACATTTTCCAATTTCCTCAGCTTCACCCCAAGAAAATCCAGCAGCTTTTGATGCTCTTTTAGCTGTAGTTTCAATCTCGCTTAAAGATTTCATTTTTTAATTACTTGTCCTATAGACCCACTGTTCGTCATAGTTTTTTAATTCATCAGGTAGCGGTGCTCCTTGGAACATACAAATTCTTAACCATTTATCTGATCGTGGATCAAATTTTAAAGCTCCAAAAAAAGATAGCTTTAACCTTAGCATATCAATTGGCATTATATTTTTACCAATGGTGTTATCTTGTATTTCAGAGTATGGAAATTTTTCAACAATAAATACTCTTCTGACAATGTGTCTAAGCTCAGAATTTTTAGACAAAAATTCTGCAACAGTAGAATTATTTTTTGTATCTAACAATTTTTTATGAAGTTTTTTAACATCTCTAGCTATTGCAAGTGGTTGCTCTAATTCCGATCCACCTTCTTCAAATCTATCAGCTAATCTAGGCTCCTCTTTATTCTTGGAAATAAACCAAAAATTTTGTGTATTTTCTTTCTTTTTAAAATTTATTTCTAAAATATTTGAATATTTTTTTTCAATAATATTAATTAAATCTTTAATTGTTCTACTGGTTGGAATAGTGAAATATTTATCCTCCTCAGAACTCATCTGAATTACTAATGGATTAGTTATTTCATTATATGGTTCCATCATAATAGAAACTACATACTCAATACACTCCTCACATGCTTTCTCTTCTAACCAAAGATATATTTGGTTAAAAGGATATTCGTCTTCAAAATCAAAATCATTATCGATAAAGTGGATAAATTTTTTTATGTCTTTTAATAGATTTTTAATTTTAATTTGCTGATATTCACTATCAGTGTTCCAACTGGTAATATTTGTTAAAGATTTTTTAAGGCAATCAATAAACAAGACGCTATCTTTTTTCTTAACTATTTTAATTTCTCTTATTTTTTTTAAGGCAATCTCTCTGCTCATTACCCAATTATTTAATAAGGTTGGATGATTTACAATAAATGGAGCCATACCTAATCCAGTAGAATTTCCAATACCTAAATTTTTACAAATCTTTCTATCTAATACAACAGCTTTACTAGGGTTTTTGTAATGAGCGACATGGTTTACTTGGTCAAATGTAAATTGTCTAACTAAATAAACTAGCATCATTTCCAACCTAAAAGGTCCATTAATTTCTTCTCTGTTCTTAATTCTAAAACGATCTGCTAAGCCAAATTTTCCAGACCCATATACTGCCGTTGTTCTATACAAGTAACCAACACTTGATAGTAATTCTAAATCTGGTTGTTTACCTTCACTTAATCTTTCAACTACATGATTGAATACTCGAACAGATTTATTTGCTCTAGACAATGTTAACTCTTTAAATGAAAGTCTACCAACTTCCTGCCTGGGTACCTCATTTTTAAGTCTATCAATATCTTTTTGAGTGGGAACACCATCATGCAATGTAAATGCTGCATCCCATTTTGTAGCAATTACTCTATCTGATCTTTCGTCATCTTTAATTTTATTTGCAAAACAAACTAGTGAATAAGTTCTTTTGTCTTTTCTAAAAGAGTAGACTGCTTCTCCATAACCAAATCTATCTAAATTAAATAAATCTCTCTTATATTCCCAGTCTTTAAATTCATTAAGAAAACTTCTTAAAAAAGATAATTTAGACTGATGAAATGATCCCAATCTTGATAGTCTCATTATCTTATTGGGATCTCTAAGTTGAACTTTCATAACTAAATTAATTTATAGAAATTGTACCAGTTGTTTCCAAGTATTCCATTTGTCTCTTCATCAGAAAATCCAACTTTTTTAAGTCCTTTTTCGATATTTGAAAAACCCCGCGCGTCCTCAAACCACTGAGGTTGTTTGGGAAAGCCAGGTTTTTTTTTACTACCCTCGCCAAAATTTGTACTTTTAGACCATGTTCCATTTCTCATCCATTCAACAACACTATCAGGTTGCTGGAGGCAAAGATCAGATCCAATACCTATTTGTTTAGTGTTCATTATTTCAGCTGTCTTAGCAACCATCTCACAAAAGCTTTCAAGGGTACAATTTGTGTTATCTTTTAAATGATGAGGATATAAAGATAATCCAAGAATACCTCCACTATCACTTAAAATTTTTAATAAGTTAGACGACTTGTTTCTTTTTGCAGGATGCCAAAAATACGGATTTGCATGTGTTATTGCTATTGGTTTTTGACTTAACTCGATTGCATCAATTGTACTTTTTTCAGCTGAATGCGACATGTCAATTACTACACCCACTCTGTTCATTTCCCTTATGACCTCACGACCAAAATTAGTAACTCCACTATCTGTATTTTCATAACATCCGGTGGCTAATAATGATTGATTGTTATAAGTAAGCTGCATAAATCGACAACCAAGTTTATGTATTTTTTCAACTAATTTAATATCATCTTCTATGGGTGAGCAATTTTGAAAACCAAAAAAAATTGCTGTTTTTTTTTCTTTATTTGCCTTTTCTATATCTTTGTAGTCCCTACCTTGAAATATTATATCTGAATTATCCTTAAAAAGTTTTTCCCATTTTTTAGTCTCAGTTAATAACTCATTGTAATCTTCATGATAGACTATCGTAACGTGAACGGCGTCAAGACCTGCAGATCTATTAAACTCGAAGGTTTCTCTTGACCAATTACAATATTGAAGGTTATCAATTTTATAATTCATATTTGTTTAAGTCTAATCAATATGTTTTTTAAATACTATTAATTTTATTGAAATTTTAAGTTAATTTTGAAATAAACTAATTACTAATTTTCATGAAAAAAAATAAAAATCTAAAAGTTTCAATCGTAATGGGTAGTCAGTCTGATTATAAGACTATGCAGTTGGCAGAAAAAACCCTAAAAAAAATTGGTGTTTCCTTTGAAACAAAAATTGTGTCAGCTCACAGAACTCCAAAAAGAATGTATGATTATGCTCTAAAAGCTGAACAAAATAACATAGGTGTAATTATAGCAGGCGCTGGAGGATCGGCACATTTACCCGGTATGATCTCAGCACTTACCTCATTACCAGTTCTTGGTGTACCTATTGAAAGCAAAAAATTAAAAGGCTTAGACAGTCTTTTATCAATAGCTCAAATGCCAAAAGGAATACCTGTTGGAACACTTGCTATTGGTGAAGACGGTGCAATTAATGCAGCATTACTAGCAGCCTCAATAATTGCAAACCAAAATCCATCTATTAAACAGAAATTGAATAACTGGAGATCTAGTCAAACTAAATTAGTCAAAAGAAATCCTAAGTAAAATGTCTGATATTACTCTTGGTATTATAGGAGGTGGACAGCTAGGTAGTATGTTGGCAATTGCTGCAAAAAAATTAAATGTTAAAACTGTAATTTTTTCTGACGATGCAGATGCACCAGCTCAGAACTTTTGTAATCAATTTATTTCAGGGAATTATGATGATAAACAAAAAGTTGCTGATTTTGTTAATCAAGTTGATTTTGTAACCTATGAATTTGAAAATATACCTTTTGAAACCCTTAACGAAATAAACAAATTAAAACCTGTTTTGCCTAAACCTTCTGTAAATCGACTTATTCAACATCGATTGGCAGAAAAAGATTTTATTAATAAATTAAATATCAGAACTACAAGGTATGTATCAATTGAAAAAAAGTCAGATATAGATGCTTTGGAAGATTTTTTACCTGGTATACTGAAGACTACAACACTTGGTTATGATGGAAAAGGACAACATCCGATAAATTCAACCGAAGAGTTAAATTCTATTAATATAGATTTTTCCAGTGGATATATGCTTGAGAAACTTGTTAAGCTAAAAAAAGAAATTTCAATAATTATAACCAGATTTAGTAATAATAAATACGAAATTTATGAGCCAATTGAGAATACTCATGAAGATCAAATATTAAAATATTCTAAAATACCTGCCAAAATAAATAAAAAAATTTTTAATCAATCTAAAGACTGGGCTATGCTGATTGCAGAAGAACTTAAATATGTGGGAACTTTGTGTGTAGAATTTTTTATAGATAGAAATGATAATTTATATGTAAACGAAGTTGCACCTAGGGTGCATAACTCTGGCCATCTTACAATTAATTCATACAACGTAAGTCAATTCGAAAATCATGTTAGGGCAGTTTGTGGATTAGAACAAATACCATTAAAAAAAATTTCTAATGCAAGAATGATTAATTTACTTGGTGATCAGATATCTCCATATAGAAATTCTCCTAACTTAAAAGAAAATGAATTTTTCTTTGATTATTTAAAAAAAGAGATTAAAGAAAAAAGAAAAATGGGCCATATCACAATATTAATTTAGATGTTTAAATCATTAGAAGGTAATTTTGATAATCCTGAAGTTCATGAACTACTTAGTAAACACTTTGTTGAACTTAGAGCGGCATCTCCAGAAGGCAGCGCTCATGTTTTAGATATTCCTGGTCTTAAAGTATCATCGATTAAATTTTGGAGCTTATGGCAAGATGAAAATTTAATAGGTTGCGGTGCTCTTAAATTCCTAGATGAGGGTCATGGAGAATTCAAATCTATAAGAATTCATGATAATTTTAGAAATAAAGGGTATGGGATTAATGTAATTAATCATTTAATTAAAGAAGCCAAAAAACTAAATATTAAAAGATTAAGTATTGAGACTGGTGCTGGAGATTTTTTTTTACCAGCAAGGAAACTTTTTAAAAAATGTAAATTTGAAGAATGTCAACCTTTTGCACATTATAAAGATGATGTAAATTCTGTATATTTGACTAAAATTATTAACACATATTAAAAAAATTTTTTAATTTATAACATATTTTGTTGACAAAACCCTCTAAAGTCTAAACAAAGCCAGAATTACTTAATTTTAAGTAATAAATTAATACAACAAAAAGTAAGAAGATAAATATGAGTCTACAAGGAAAAGTAAAATGGTTCAATCCAACCAAAGGTTTTGGTTTTATTGAAAGAGAAGATAAAGAAAAAGATGTGTTTGTACATGTTTCAGCTGTAAGAGATGCTGGTATGAACGGTTTAGATGAGGGTCAAGCTTTGACTTTCGATGTTGAAGATGGTCCAAAAGGTCCTTCAGCAGTTAACTTAAAAACTGCATAATTTCACACTTCCTATTGGCTGAAAACATTAATTTAGTTTTACTAATTTATAATTTTCAGCCAGTACCGAATAATGAAAATCAACGTTTAAACACAATTATAAATTATAAAAAATTGAAATTAAAATTTATAGATTAATCAAAGATTATGATCGGAATTTTAGGTGGAATGGGGACTCAAGCAGGGCTTGATTTTTGTAATAAACTTGCAGTCCTGAATAGAGGTAAGATTGATCAAGAATATCCCTTATTTTTACTCTATAATAAATCTAATATTCCTGGTCGACCTGAATCAATTGGGTCTCAAACCAAAAATCTTTCTAATAAATCTACAAATAAGAAAAGCAGATTAAAATACGAAAGAGTTTTAAAAAGTTTACTAAAAGGTTGTAAACTACTTGAGAGAAATAAATGTAAATTTATTGTTATACCCTGTAATACAGCTCACTATTGGTATGATGATTTGCGAAAGAAAATAAATATTCCAATAATTAATATGCCTAAAGAGGTATTTGAATTCACAAAAAAAAAATGTAAGAAAAATTCAAAAGTGGGACTCTTAGCAACTGAAGGTACTTTAAAAACAGGAGTTTATAATAATTTTTTTGATAAAAATTATAATCTTGTAATACCTTCAGAAAGTATTCAGAAAAACTCTGTAAATAAAACAATTAAATTTGTAAAAATGGGAAATGTGCGGGCTGCAGAAAAGACCATCAAACCTGCAATAAACTATTTGATGAGTATGAAATGTAAAAAAATAATTTTGGGATGTACAGAACTTCCTATAGCAATATTTGCATTTAAATCATTTAAAAATATAAAATCTTCAAAAATATTTTTAGATCCTAATCTTATTTTGGCAAAGTCTGCTATGACAAAACATAAGAACTAAGTTATGCAGTCAAATATTGAAAAGCCTTATGTGCTTAGAGTTGCTGAGTTTATTTATTTTAAAATAGTCGAAATTAAGCATAGAAACCCAGAAACTAATAATATTCAAGCATTTGAAATATTCATGACAACTAAAGAATATGAATTAATTAGCTCAGGTGATTTTCATAATAAGTGGATTGAGAGATTAAAAAAGAATAACTTTGTTGACGAATTAACGGGAAAAAAAATAACTAAGGAAACTGTAAAATTATTAGAAGTACAAAAAGATTCTATGATTAAACTTTTAATGAAAATTCCTAAACTTTATTACACTAAAAGCCATTTCCCATTAGAAATATCTCAAAGAGCCTTTGATCATCTTTGGCGAGTTTGTGAAAGTTACGAGATGTGGTGTAAAGAAACAAAGCAAGACAAATTAATAAAATTAGATATCTTGAATTAGTTAGATAATAACTTTTGTCTAGTAGTCTCTATTCTATTTTCAATTAACTGCTTTAATTGGACGTAAAATTTTTTTTCTTGATTTTGTTCGTCAACTTTATCTTTAATATGGGTCAAGACATCTTTGCCAGTCTCTTTTTTTATTGCAGTATTGGCTCCATATTGAAATCCAGCCTGAAACACGTTTCCTGTGGTAGCTATTGTAACGCCTGGACCTAAAAGGGATGTTGTTTGAATACATCCAGATAAAAATATTAAAACTAATATGACAAAAAATATATTTAATATTTTCATAAGGAATCATCTGATTAATACTTATTTAAATATTCAACTCAAGATAGAATTAGTTCAAACTGAGTATTATTACTGAGACTATGTTGAATAATTAACTATAAAACAAAAATGATTAAAGTTTTTCCATTTGTCTTTATTCTGCTTTGGTCTTCTGCATTCATAACAACTAAACCAATTATAGATAATAGTGACCCCTTTTCAGCTCTTGCTTTTAGATTTGCTTTAGTTGCATTGGGTTTTTTTTTATTTTCTATTTATTCTAAAAAGAAAATTATAGTTAATAGAAAAAACTTTTTTGAATCTTTTTTTAGTGGCATTCTTTTTCATGGAGTTTACTTGGGAGGGGTTTTTTTTTCAATTTCAAAAGGAATGCCTACTGGAATTGCTGCACTCATAGTAACACTACAACCAATACTAACAAATGCATTGAGTGGTCCTATTTTGCAAGAAAAAGTTTCTATAAAACAGTGGATAGGAGTTTTGTTAGGTTTTTCTGGTGCAGTAATGGTCTTAGGTTTTGACATAGGCACTGAAATTCCAACTGATGGATTAGTTGCAACAGTAATCGCGTTAATGGCTATAACAACATCAACTATTTGGCAAAAAAAATTAAGTAATAATTTACCTTTATCAGTAAGCAATATGAATCAAGCTTTAGGGGGATTTGTTTTTCATATTGTAATTATTATTCTTTTTGCAGAACCTTACATAGATTTTTCAACCACTTTTTTTATTGCAATGAGCCATCAAATTTTTTTGGTTTCGTTTGGAGCATTTACTATTTTAATGTTTTTAATTAAAAGAAATTCTGCAAGTAAAACGGTTTCTATTTTTTTTTTAATTCCTCCTACCTCTGCGTTAATGGCTTGGCTTTTTTTAAACGAAAACCTGAGTAATTTAGATCTTTTAGGTTTTTTAGTTGCGACAATTGGAGTTTATATAGCTACAAGAGATTAATTTATTTTCCTATATAACCAAATTCTAATGATGAATCTGTTATTGAATGATAAAGAGATTCTCCAAAACTTCTAAGAGCAAAAATTCTAAATGTATCAGGATTATCATTTGTCATATCAACAATTATGGACATTCCATTAAATGTAGAATTCAGACAATTATTTTTATTAAATTCATTAAAATTAAAAGGACATCCTTTTTTTAAAACTTCCTTTGCATCATCACCTTCCAACTCTATAATTGATTTTGAATGGGAAATATCTGTAACTGCAAAATCTTTCTCTTCAAATTTTTTATCAATTTCAGAAAAAGCCTCTTTTAGATTTGTAATAATCAACCAATTTCGTGGCCCATTCCAGAGAACTCGAATATTTTCATTGCTTTCTACTGACAATGGTTTTGAACTTAAGTTAAGATTATCTATTTTAATATCTTTACAATCAACGTTCGAATTTTTATGTTGAACAATCTGAATAATAAATAAGGTTTTTATTTCTGAAATTTTAATTAAATTATTTTCATTTTTTCCCTCATAATCACCAAATTTTCCCTTTTGATGAATATTTTCTAAGGCCGATACTGAGCTCATGATCTAACTCTCTCTCCTTTTGGATCTACATAATGTGATGAAACAATTTCAACTGGAATTACTTTGTTTTTTAATGGCGACATAACAAATAATTTTTCTCCAATCATATTTTTTCCATCCTTTAAAATTGCAAGAGAGAAAGGATTGTCATGTTCTACACTCCAGCATGAAGCGGATATGTGTCCTAATTTTTTATTTGGTAGAGGTGCTTTAGCGTCTTCAACTAAATGAGATCCCTCTGGTATGCTTGTTTTTTTATCTAAAGGGACAACTCCAACAATCTTTTGTCTGTCGCTTGAAGTAAAAGCTTCTCTATTTAATGACCTTTTACCGATAAAATCTTTCTTTTTACTAATTAATCCCTCCAATGAAGTGTCATAAGAAATTGTTCTTCCATCAAGTTCTGATCCTGCCACATGCCCCATTTCAATTCTCAAAGTTGATAACGCTTCTGTTCCATAAGGCTGA
>CACLHJ010000004.1 GCA_902606645.1 uncultured Pelagibacteraceae bacterium
GTCTATACAGATAAAACTACTTATGAAGGTGAGTGGGTTGCAACAAAAAAGCAAGGTCAGGGAGTAGAAACTTGGCCTAATGGATATATCTATAAAGGAGAATTTGAAAATAGTGTATGGAGTGGGCGGGGACTTTTAACATTCCCAGATGGTTCTACTTATGATGGCGAATGGGCCAACGGCTTTATGAATGGTCAAGGAACATTTACTTGGGCAGACGGAAAACAAAAATCAGGAATTTGGAAAAACGGAAAATTACAGGAATAATGTCTCAAGAAAATTATTTTACTAAATTAAAAGAATTACCAGAGTCTGTTAGACAGTTTGGAGGATTAATAATTATTACATTAATTATAATCTTATCTTTTTTAATTTTAAATAACATTTTTGGAGAAGGTGATGATTTAGTTAAAAGAATGAAAATCGAAGAAGATAGAATTGCAGAAGAGAGAAAATTAAATGAATTAATTTCAACTCTGCCATCTGGAATTTTAGTTACTTTTGATGGAACTGATCATCATAGATTATCCGACGAGGTTTATGAGAAAGTCTGCAAAGCTACAAAACTTATCCCTCAAAGAGCAATAATGGGAGCTAACTTCCTCAATTTTAGAGCACATGAAATTTATACAATTAATGGCAATAAAATTGATGAGACATTTGTTGAGTGGGATGAAGAAAAAAATAAATGTTTTGCAGGTTTTACAGTGAGTGGAAATAATGTTGGTGTCGATGAAAAAATTAAATTAAAGTCTAAAGATAAATGTTTTGCAATATTTGCAGCTCCTGGACAAGACATGGATGTTACAAAGCAAAATCCACCTACTGATTTAATTATTTATATTAAAAGAGCAAATATTATTGATGACAAACAATTAACTGTTATTCCAAACCCTGTCTTTGAACCTTCGCACGAGGAGAATATAAATAAAGCAAGTAGTATATCTTATGAGGTTAAAGAAGGTGATTACATCCAGGTAATAAGTCCTACTGGAAGACAATGTTCAGACTTTGTAGCATTTGACACAAGGAAACTAGAAAAAGGAATTGAGAAAGGGTTGGATTGGCAAACAACAAGAACTTTCATGGGAAATACATTTCCAGGACCAGGATTATTTTCTAAATTTTATGATACTGACCACGAACCTTTGGTAGAAGTAATTAGAGATACCGTTGGTAAACATGATACTTTTAATCTTGCCTGTACTTCAAAGTACTATGAAGATGCTGGTTATTTTGGCCATGCAAATTGCTCTGATAATTTGTCAGAAAGTATGTCTAAGTACGGTCTTCAGAAACAAAAAGGTTGGCACGCAATTAATTTATTTTTTAATACTTCTGAAGGTGGATTAAACTCTGTTGTCTCAGATGAATCATATTCGCGTCCTGGTGATTATGTCATGTTTAGAGCCTTAAAAGATTTAACTATTGGAACTACAGCATGTCCAAGCGATATAGATCCTTGTAATTCATGGAATCCAACTAATATTTTTGTTAGAACGTATGAAAAAAAAAAAGAATTTACTAAATCATTTGCATTTAGAATGAAAACAGACTCTGAAAAAAAACTAACAAGAAACTCTGGCTTTTATGAAAGAACATCAAAGCTAACTAGAAACTTTATAGATGCTAGAGGTTTTTGGCTTCCAAATGATTACACAAAACACGGGCTTGTTAATGAGTACAACGCTTGCAGAAACGATGCAGTTTTAATTGATTTATCTTCGTTAAGAAAATTTGAAATTATTGGCCCTGATGCAGAAGAATTATTAAATTATACACTTACAAGAAACATTAAAAAATTATCGGTAGGTCAAGTTGTATATTCTGCAATGTGCTACGAAAATGGAATGATGTTTGATGACGGTACTCTTTTAAGATTAAGTGAGACTGGTTTTAGATGGATTTGTGGAGATGAATATGGAGGTGAATGGTTAAAAGAAATTGCAAAAAAGAAAAATTTCAATGCAAATATAAAAAATTCAACAGACCAAATAAGTAACGTTTCATTACAAGGTCCAAAAAGTAGAGAAATTTTAAAAAAGATAATTTTTACACCTCCTACTCAACCCTCTATAGATGAACTTGGTTGGTTTAGATTTAGCATTTGCAGAATAGAAGAGTTGCAAGGAATACCGTTGATTGTTTCTAGAACTGGTTATACTGGTGAACTTGGATATGAAATTTGGTGTCACCCTAAACATGCTCCTGAGGTCTGGGATAAATTAATGGAAGCAGGAAAAGAAGATGGTTTGATCCCTGCAGGATTTGGAGCTTTAGACAAACTAAGAATTGAAGCAGGGCTAATTTTATTTGGTAATGAGTTTGATGGACAACAAGATCCTTTTGAGGCAGGTATTGGTTTTGCAGTTCCATTGAAAACAAAGGAAGAGAATTTTATTGGTAAAGAAGAATTAATAAAAAGAAAAAATAACCCTCAAAAAAAACTTGTTGGGTTAGAATTATCAGGTAAAGAAATTGCGGGTCATGGTGACTGTGTTCATATCGGAAGATCTCAAGTTGGTGTGGTTACAAGTGGATGTTTATCCTCAACTTTAAATAAAAATATAGCATTATGTAGAATGGACATGCAGTATTCAGAGATTGGAACTGAGGTTGAAATTGGTAAAATTGATGGTCATCAAAAAAGAATAACTGCCAAAGTAGTTGCCTTTCCTTTTTATGACCCAACTAAGTCTAGAGTAAAATCATAAATTAAATGCCAAGAGACAAAAAAACTCTATTGAATTTCTGGGAAGATCAGATGAAGCAGTCACATACTTCAAGCAATTATTTTTTTAGAAAGTCTCCTTCTCATTATCATATGATGTTATTAGTAATGTCAGCATATAAAGAAAATAAAAAATTATCTGTTGAAGAGCTTAAAACAAAATTATTTAAAACATCTAGACCAAAATCGGCGCTGATTATTACAGAGGCTTGTGAAAAAGGATTCTTCCTATTAGAAAAAACTTCAACAGATCAAAGAATTAAAAATATTAAGCCAAGCGACTCTTTTATTAAAGAGTTCAATGAATATTTAATTACTCTTAAAAATATAAGCTATTAAGCACTTATTTCAGTTAAGTTAAAAGTTTATATTTTATATATATACTTTTTAGTTCTAAAAATAATTATATTAATTCTACTTTGTAAAAAATAAGGTTTTGAAATGTCATTACCCACAAAAGCAAAAGTAGTCATTATAGGTGGTGGAATACACGGTTTAAGTACCGCATGGAAACTATCTGAAACGTATAAAAATCCTGGAGACATAGTTGTTCTAGAAAAGAAAGATACTGCTGCAGGTGCAAGTGGAATTGCATGTGGTGTTGTAAGAAATAATTATTTTCAGCCAGCAATGAGAGAATTAATGGCACATTCAGTTTCTGTATGGGAAAGTGATCCTGATGCTTTCAAATATAATGCAGTTGGATATTTGCAAATTTCACCTGAAGTTATGCATGAAGACGTAGCTTCAATTTATGAGCAGCAAAAAGCAATTGGTTATGAATCAGAATTTATAGAGGGTGAAAAAGATTGTACGAATTATATGAAAGGTATGTTCGATGATTGGCAAGCAAAAGGTATAACTTCTATCTTGCATGAAAAAAAAGGAGGCTATGCATTCAATGTTGACTCGATAAAAGCACTCGAAAAAAAATCAACATCAAATGGTGTGAACGTATTCAAAGAAGTTAAGGTAACCGGTTTTAAAAGAGGAAGTAATAGTAAAGCTGTAACTGGTGTAGAAACAGATAAAGGTACAATTGAGTGCGAACAAGTAGTTGTCGGCGCAGGTCCTTGGGTAAGAGATTTTTGGAACATGTTAGAACTTCCAAAAACTGCAAATATAAAAGACAAAGATGGTAAATTACATACTACTGATATGTGGAAATACTGGATGCTGCAAGAAGGTGTTCTAGGTGTTGAACCAGATTTTTTAAAAATGAATGATGGCAATCAACCTCCTGTTATTCATGTCGACTCAACTGCCCCTTTATATTCTGATACAACAAAAAAATTAATTACTGATAAAATTTGGGGGATATATTACAAGCCAGATATCGAAGGACTAGGAGTACAGGGTGGAACATCCCCTTACATAGTTGATAAACATTTTGATCAAGTTAATGTTGATCCATATGGTGTAGAGTCACCTGAATACCAAACTACTGAGGCATTTAATGATATGTGGTGCTCAGCTTTAGCACATTGTCAAAAAAGATTTGAAGGAAAATCTGCTTTGTATAGGAAAGGACCATCTGGAGGACTTGGATGTATGACACCAGACTCATTTCCAATCTTTGATAGATTTTTAGAAAATGTTTATATGATTGCTGATGCAAATCATGGATATAAAATGATTGGTGTAGGTGAGCTTGTTGCAAAAGAAATTCTGGGTACTGAAAGTGATTTATTAAAACCGTTTAGATTCAACCGTTACGAGAAAGGTGAACTTCACCCTACTTCGAACAGTCCGTTCCCTTGGAGTTAAACTTCAAGCCTAGACACAAATAAATTTTTCAGCTACGCTTTATAAAATTTATAATTCATTAAGGGGAAAAATGACTGATCTAGAAAAACACGTTAACCAACCTGGAAGAAATAAATTAGTTAAACAGGTTAGAGCTAAAATAAATGAACTAGGAATTGAATATATTTTTTTCCAATTTATATCGGTTACAGGAAGAGTTGTTGGTAAAGGTATTCCCACAGATCATTGGGAAAGAACGTGTGAAAAAGGTTTTCAATTAGTTTATGGGGCAACAGCCAACCTATTTACTGATCGTCATGGCAGTTATATTGGTTATGGTCCAGAGGCAAAGGAACTTGTTGGTATTCCTGATCCAGAAACGTTTTGTCAACTTCCTTGGGATAAAAAAGTAGCAAGAGTTTTTGTTACTTGTTTTAGAAATAGAGAAGAAAGAGAAAACCCTGGTGCTCATTTAACCTCAGACTGTCGTGGTAATTTGAGAATTCATGCTCAAGAATTCAAGAAAAAACACGGATATCAATTAAGAGTTGGAACTGAGCCTGAGATGATGTGGTTAACAAAAAATGAAGATGGTACTCCAACTGGTAAAGGTTTTTCTAAACCATATTGTTATCACATTGACCAATTTGAATCTTTAAGACCAGTTTTTATGCAAGTTATGAAATATGCAAGAGCTATGGGTTTAGATATGATCCAAGGCGATCATGAAGATGCCCCAGGTCAGCTAGAATTAAACTGGATGTATGATGATGTTTTGAGAAATGCTGATAGATTATCTACATATAGACAGATCTGTGCACAAGTAGCCAGAGAATTTAATTTAATTGCTTGCTTTATGACCAAACCATTTATGGGTGTATCTGCAAGTGGATGTCATACTAATATGTCTTTATGGACAGGTGGAAAAGATAAAGTTAATAAATTATCACACAAATCTCTTCCAGCAATGGACGAGGTATTTACATATGTTGAAGGTGGAAAAAATACATTCATGCCTGACACTAAAGATGTCCAACTGCCAGGAAAAGTAGGTTTAAAAGCAATCGGAGGTGTTATGAAGCATCTCGGAGCCTTAACTGCAATTGGTTCGTCTACAGTAAACTCATATAGAAGATTATGGGATACAGGTTTTTGGGCACCAGTTTATGCTGATTGGGGATATCAAAATAGAACTTGTGGATTAAGGGTATCAGCACCTGGAAGATTTGAATATCGTTCAGTGGACTCGATGCACAATCCATATTTGATGGGTTCAGGATTATTAAAATGTTTTGACGATGGGATATCAAATAATATTGATCCAGGTAAACCAGAGTCTAGAAGTATGTACGAAGCTCAAGCAGCTGGTAAACAGGTTAAAAAGTTACCTTTAAGCCTTGGTCAAGCACTTGATCGTTTAGCAGAAGATGAGGTTATTAAATCAGCTATGCCAGATGAAATGTATAAAGTTTTTCATTGGTATAAAAATGATGAATGGGAAAGATTTTTAGGTGCAACAACTCAATGGGATCTGGATACTTATCTTGATTGTCTTCCATAGATCTTAAAATAAAAGAAGGGTATAAAATATGTGTGGTATCGCAGGTTTAATTCATAGAGGTAAATCTTCAAATGTTGGAAGTGAACTTCAAGGTATGCTTCAAGCATTAAAACACAGAGGTGAAGACTCAACAGGTTATGCTTTATACGGAGATACGGATGGTAAAAATTTTATTATGCGTTTTAAGGTTGGAGAAAATGTTGGAGAAGGTAGTTCTTCAGTTATGGAAGATGTTTCAGTCTACGATGAGAGAAAAAAGATTGTTGATCAAACTCTATCTGAAATGGGTGCAAAAATTATTAAAGAGGAAAGAACTCTCCCTTACTCGTTAAGATATGAAGTCGATTATGAAACTAAAGATCTATTAGATTTTTCTCAAAGAATTGAAAGTATTCCTGGAGTAGAAATATTATCAATGGGAAAATCTTTAGAAGTAATTAAAGACTTAGGGAATGCAAAAATGGTATGTGATAGATATAGTTTAGATAAACTTGTTGGAACACATGCTATTGGTCATGCACGAATGGCAACTGAGTCTGGTGTAGATATAAAATCAGCCCACCCTTTCTGGGGTTATCCTTTCAGCGATGTGTCAGTTGTTCATAATGGACAACTTACAAATTATTGGAACAACAGAAGAGTTTTGGAAAATAAAGGTATGAGATTTATGTCAGAATGTGACTCGGAATTGATTGCAGTTTATATAGCGCAAAAAATGAGAGAAGGAGCAAGTCTTGAAGAAGGAATGAAAGACTCTCTAACTGGTCTAGACGGTGTATTTACTTATTTTGTAGCAACCAAGGATTCATTAGGTATGGCAAAAGATACTATGGCAGCAAAACCTTTGGTGCTTTACGAGTCAGATGATTTAGTTGCAATGGGATCAGAAGAGATAGCAATCAGATCTGTGTTACCACAAGAAATTGATACTTATGATCCTTTTGATGGAGAGGTAAAAGTATGGCAAATATAAAAACAAGTGAGAAAAAGTCCAAAGCCCAATCAATGGGAATGCATACTGAGGTATTAACAGGAAGAACTCAGCAAAAGTTTTTTAACCCTGATGAAGCTGAAAACTTTTATTATTTTGGAACTTACGATGTTGACTTTAATAAAAGAACAGACTTAGACGTAATGAATATGTCAGCACCAGAGGCTAATAAAGAAATAGATAACTTAATGAGCCAAGGATATGGAACAATAGTAATTAAAAATCCACAAGGAAAACACAGTTTAGGTGTTGGTATTTTAAATAAACTAAATTTAATTTTTGAAGGAAGTTTAGGTTATTTTGGAATGGGATCTTGTGATGGTCCAATAGTTAGAATCAATGGGAGAGTTGGTTGGTCATGTGCAGAAAACTTAATGGCTGGAAAAGTAGTTATTGAAAAAAACGCAGGTTCATGTTTTGGAGCTGCAATTAGAGGTGGAGATTTAATCTGCAAGGGTAGTGTTGGTGCAAGAACTGGTATCGATATGAAAGGTGGAACAATTATTATTGGTGGAGATGCTGGTGCATTCACTGGTTTTATGATGCAAAGGGGAAGAATAATTATCCTTGGAGATGTTGGAATAAATTTAGGTGATTCTATGTATGATGGGACAATTTTCGTAGGTGGAGAAATTGGATCATATGGTAGTGATGCAGTAGATGCAGAATTGACATCTAGTGATCAAGATTGGTTAAGACGAAAACTAAAGGTTGCAGAAATAGGTGAAGATTTTGACGTTAGCAAAATGAAAAAAATTGTAGCTGGTAAAAAACTTTGGAATTACGATAATTTAGAACCTACAGAGAAGAAGGGAGCAATTTAATGCCTAAGAAAAAAAGTAAAAAAAATGGAAAAGTAAAAGCAAATGGTAAAGGAGTTGGTGGAAAAGCTGATGTCCACGCACACGAAGAAGGAAAAAGAAATAAAAGTTTATTAGGGCATAATGCGATCTTCACTCCTGAAGTAATAGACGACATACATATCAAAGCACAGTTAGGAAGATACAGAATGCGTGGAATGGCATTAATGAAAAAAATTCCAACATTTGATGATTTAGTTTTCTTACCAGGAACATTAACAAGATTTGTGATTGAAGGTTATAGAGAAAAATGTGAGACCAAAACAGTAATTGGTCCAAGATGTGAAAACCCAATTGAATTAGATATTCCAGTTTATATTACTGGGATGAGTTTTGGTGCATTGTCTTATGAAGCTAAAACTGCTTTAGCAAGAGGAGCAACTATGGCTGGTAGTGCTACTTGTTCAGGTGAAGGTGGAATGATACCGGATGAAAGAAGATATTCTGAAAAATGGTACTATCAATGTATCCAATCAAGATACGGTTTTAATCCTCATCATGCTCAGTTAGCTGATGGAATAGAAGTTTTTATAGGTCAAGGTCAAAAAGTTGGAATGGGTGGTCACCTTATGGGGCAAAAAGTAACTGACCAAGTTGCTGAAATGAGATCACTACCTTCAGGTATTGACCAAAGATCACCTGCTAGACACCCTGACTGGTTAGGTCCAGATGATTTAGCTTTGAAAGTTCAAGAGTTAAGACAGTTAACAAAAAATAAAGTTCCAATTCAATTAAAATTGGGAGCTTCAAAAGTTTATGACGATGTCCGAATGGCTGCAAAATGTGATCCAGACTCAATTTATTTAGATGGAATGGAAGGATCTACAGGTGCTGGTCCACACATCGCTGCTGCAAATACTGGAATACCTGGAATTGCAGCTATTAGAGAGGCTAGAAGAGCAATTGATGATGTTGGTAAAACTGGAAAAGTAACTCTAATTTATGCTGGTGGAGTAAGAGATGGTGCTGATATGGCAAAAGCTTTAGCTTTAGGAGCTGATGCAATTGCCATTGGTACAGGATCTATGATAGCACTAAACTGTAACAAAGACATTCCTGAAGCTGATTTTGAAAAAGAAATGGGAGTAAAAGCTGGAGAATGTTACCACTGTCATACTGGTCGTTGCCCTGTAGGAGTTGCTACACAAGATCCAAAATTAAGAGCAAGATTAAATCCTGATGATGCTGCTTTAAGAGTTTATAATTATTTACACGCAATGACTTTAGAAGCTCAATTGTTAGCAAGAGCATGTGGTAAAACAAATATACATTCTTTGGAGCCAGAGGATTTAGCTGCATTAACATCAGAGGCATCTGCATTAGCTAAAGTTCCTTTAGCTGGTACTAATTACACAGTTGGAGTTGATAACTATCACAAAATATAAGGTAACTATGCCAAAGAAAAAAACAAAAAAAATAAAGTCTAAAAGCAAACCAAAAAAAGATAAGCTTGGTACTTTTAAGGAAACTGCAAGAGAAAAATTAATTGGTCAACATATAGGTTATAGATATGACGTTAATTTACTTCCAGATTACAAAAAGATTACACCTTTCTTAAAAAAATATATTGAGGCAATGGGTTGGGATGACTTGAATTGGCTAGAAGATGTTCACATGGGTTATGAAGAAGACAGACCAGCAGTATTTTGTAGAAATGCAAACGGTTGGGTTACTATTCCAAAATCAATTAAATTACCTAACAATCAACAAGATAGAGACATGATAGCTAGAGAACTGCTAGTTAAATTTCAAATGTCTCCTAAACATCCACTTGTTGATTTAAAAAAAGCCTATTTAAAATTTTAATATCACAATCAAGAGTTGATTTTATTTTTAAATCTATTGTCAATAGTGGGTTTTTTAGACTTGTTTTGTTTGTCACACCCTTAAAAATTTCATAAGCTTTCTCAAACAAATATGGGGGTAAAAAATGACTGATCAGTTAGGTGCTCTTACTACTATATTTACAGAGTTTTACTACTGGGTAACAGTAGTACTGATGTTTTTAATTCACGTCGGTTTCTGTATGTATGAAGTTGGAGCGTCAAGATACAAACACCACCAGCATACCTTAATGAAAAACACAATGCTTATACCTTTGGTAACGGTAACTTGGTTTTTATTTGGTTGGTGGATTTATTGGGCTTTTCCAACAGGACCAGGAATAGCTCCATCAATAATGACAGAAAGTACTGGGCTCGTTTTAAGTGGAGGATTTGGAGGTAATGATCTTGCTAATCCAACTAATGCTCTTATGGCAATTAATCTTAACGACCATATAATGGGTGTTTTCTGGGCGGCGTTCTTACTATTTTCATGGACAGCTGCTTCTATTGTTTCAGGGGCTATAATTGAAAGAATAACAACTTTTGCATTTGGAGTTTTAGCAATTGCGATTGGATCTGTTTTCTGGACTATAGATGCTTCATGGGGATGGCACTTTGATGGCTGGATGTTAAAAATTCTAGGATATCATGATGCTTATGCTTCAGGTGTTATTCACGCAATAGCAGGTGGATTTGCACTTGGTGTTCTTATGGTTCTAGGACCAAGAATTGGAAAGTTCTCATCAAGTGGTGAACCAAGAAACATAGGACCAAGAAATCCTTGGCTAGTTACTATTGGATTATTTTTAATTTATACTGGTTTTTGGGGATTCTACGCAGCTTGTAATGTTCCGATATATGACCTTGGACCTGAATATGGAATGGAAGGAGTAACATTCTGGACAGCAACTAACATCTATTTAACACCTACTACATTAAGTGGAATAACTATGAACTTCTTAATGTCATTATCAGGTGGATTGTTAGCTGGGTATGTTATTGCAAAAGGTGATCCTTTCTGGACTTACTCAAGTGGACTTGCAGGTATAATATGTGCATCAGCTGGAAATGACTTATATCATCCAATTCAAGCTTTGATTATTGGTATGATTGGTGTTGTAATTTCCTACAAACTTCATTATTGGGTTGAGCGAAAGTTCAAAATTGATGATGCGGTCGGAGCAGTAGCTGTACATGGTTATGCTGGTTTTATTGGACTTATAATCTGTGGATTTGTTTTGAATGGTTATCCTTCATCTGGATATAGCGTAGGAGCTATGTTTGATGGAACAACTTACGCAACAATTAATCCATTGGGTCAATTTATAGGAGCAATAATAATGTTCTTAGTTCTAGGGCTTATACCAGGATATATAATTGCTAGAGTTCTTAACGGAATGGGTAAATTAAGAATCCCACGAGAAGTTGAGATAGCAGGACTAGACTATGAAATGATGGAGGCTGCTAAAGATGATGAAAAAGCAGTTTCATCAGCAACCAGGTAAAGGAGAAAAATATGGCTACAGTATCAAACTGGATAGATCATCTAAATAAACCTGCAGAAGAGGTTGCTGGATCGGTTTATCCTGGAGCAGGGTCTAGTGAATTTATACTAGTCCTATTGTTAATTGCTGTATGGATTGGATGGAGTGTCATAACAGATAAATCTGAGAGGGAAGAACTTGATAGATTATCTAGAAAAAGACACGGTGCAAACGATCATAAAAGCAATATTACCGATTGGTAATTAAAAGAAAATTTGGGCGCTACTTGAATGTAGCGCCCTTTTTTTATAATCTTATTATAATGAGTGAAGATAAAAACGAAGAGCTAAGACCAACCAAAATGAGAGGGGTTGCTTTTCCAAAAGCAAAGTATGGTGTAATTCTCGCAATTATCTTAATAGTAATAGTAAATTTTATTTTATATAAAGAAACTATCTTTTCATTTTTTAAATAATTGTGATAGCCTAGGTAATGGCTAAAAACTTATTCAAAATAGCAAAGCAAAAAAAAATAAAATATTTCTTGATTAGCTTTGTTGATCTTTTTGGAGTACTCAGATCAAAACTAGTTCCAGCGCATGCTATTAAAGAAATGCAGACTGCAGGAGCAGGATTTGCTGGTTTTGCAGCTTGGCTAGATATGTCACCCGCAGATAGCGATATGTTTGGTATTCCTGATCCAGATAGTTTAATTCAATTGCCTTGGAATAAAGAAGTAGGATGGCTTGCATCTGATCTATGGATGAACGGTAAACCTGTAGAAGCTTCTCCAAGAGTAATGCTAAAAAATCAAATTAAGAGATTAAAAAAACAAAATCTAACAATGAAATCAGGTGTAGAGTGTGAATACTTTTTAATCTCACCAGATGGAAATTCTATTGCTGATCCGAGAGATACCCAGTCTAAACCTTGTTATGACCAATCAGCTTTAATGAGGAGATATGATTTAATTAAAGAGATTTGTGATTGCATGATTGAGATGGGATGGGGTCCTTATCAAAACGATCATGAAGATGCTAATGGTCAATTTGAGATGAATTGGGATTATGATGATTGTCTAAAAACTGCAGATAGACATACGTTTTTTAAATATATGGTAAAAACTATAGCTGAAAAACATGGTTTAAGAGCAACTTTTATGCCTAAACCATTTGAAAACCTCACAGGTAATGGGTGTCATGCCCACGTATCAGTTTGGAATGGAAAGAAAAATAAATTTTTAGATAAATCAGACAAGCTTGGACTTAGTAAAATGGCTTACAATTTTTTAGGTGGAGTAATTAAAAATGCTTCATCTCTATCTGCTTTCTTTAATCCAACAATTAATAGCTATAGAAGAATTAATGCACCTCCAACAAAATCTGGGGCATCATGGTCACCGAGCAGCATATCTTATACAGGCAATAACAGAACACATATGATAAGAATTCCAGATCCTGGTAGATTTGAACTAAGATTGATGGATGGATCTGCAAATCCATATTTATTACAAGCAAGTGTATTAGCTGCTGGGCTATATGGATTAAAAAATAAAATTGATCCAGGAGAGCCTCTTACTTGTAATATGTACATAGATTATAAAAAATATCCTAATTTACCTAAATTACCAAATGAACTTCAAGACTCGCTAGAACTTTTAAAAAATAATAAGGAAATGAATGAATCTTTTGGAAAAGAAACTATTAATAGTTATATAAAACTTAGAAAATCTGAAATTAATGAATTTGATAATAGAGAAAACTTTGATAAGTCCAAACCTGTAACACAATGGGAAAGACAAAATACTTTAGACTGTTAAAGTGAAGAGTTTAAAAAGTATTAAAAACTGGACGCTTACAAAATCTTTAAAAAATAAAAATTTCAGTTTTAAAAGAAATTATGTTTTAAGATTTGTCCCTTCTTTTTTATTAATAAATGCTTTTAAATCAATTTCTAGTTGGAAAAATTATAAGGTTACACCCTTAATTAAACTTGATAAATTACAAAAAAATTTAAAAGTTAATAATGTTTTTTATAAAGATGAGTCCAAAAGATTTCATTTAAAATCCTTTAAAGCATTAGGAGGAGCGTATGCTGTTGAAAGAATTTCTAAAGGAAAAAAAAATATAATTATTTCCTCAGCAACTGCTGGAAACCATGGAAGATCTGTTGCATGGGGTGCAAAAAGATTAGGTTTAAAATGTAAAATCTTTGTTAGTCAATACGTAAGTGATTCAAGAATTAAAGAAATTAAAAAATTTGGAGCTGATGTTATAAGAGTTAAAGGAGATTACGAAAACTCACTTAATGAATGTAAAAAGTTATCGAAAAAAAATAATTGGAAAATTGTGCAAGATGTTGCGACAAGAGATTATAAATTGGTCCCTCAACTTACAATGGCAGGATATTCCATAATGATAAGAGAAATATCTAAACAAACTAATCAATATATAACCCATATTTTTTTACAAGCCGGTGTCGGGGGCATGGCTGCTGGTGTTGTTGCTGGTGTTGCTAAATATTTTAAAAGAATTCCAAAAGTTATAATTGTTGAGCCTGATAGAGCTGATTGTGTACTTCAGAGTATTAAAAATAATAGACTTAAAAAAATTAAGATTAAAAAAGAAAGTATCATGGGCGGTATGTCATGTAATGAAATGTCTTATATTCCTTGGCAAATATTAAAAAAAGTAAGCAATTGTTGTGTATCTGTAAGTGACCAGAATGTTGCCAAAACTATAGCTATGCTTAAAGACAAAAAACTCAGCAAAAATTCAATAATTGGTGGAGAATGCTCTACACCTGGAATTATAAGCCTAATTGGTGTTTGTAATAATTATAAGACTAAAAAACTCATTGAACTTAACGAAAAATCTAATGTTTTAGTAATAGGATGCGAAGGTAATGCAGATGTTAAACTTTACAAACAACTGCTATCTAAAGGAAGAAAATAAAATTCACATGACAAAAAATGCAATATTTTGGATCAGGGAAGATTTTAGAATTGAACATAATCCAGCACTTTCTTTTGCTAGTCAAAATCATGATAATGTTATTGGATTATTTATTTATAACAAAGCTGATTTTGATAAAAAACGAGAAGCACAAAAATGGTGGCTTTATAAATCTTTAGAAGAATTTAAATCGGAATTATCTAAATATAAAATAAATCTTCAAATATTAGAGGGAGATGAGCTAGATGTGTTATCAAAGATAAAAAAAAAAGACGACATTTCAGTTTATTGGAATAAAATATATGAACCAGATGTAATTGCTAAAGGTAAAAAAATTAGAAATGCTTTTTTAAAAAATGAAGTTAAGTTTAAATATTTTAAAGGAAATATTTTAAACGAATTTCAAGAAGTAACTAAAAACGACGGAACACCATTTAAAGTATTTAGTCCATTTTGGAGAAATGCTGAACAAAAATATTTAAGCTTACCTCCAAGTAAAAATTATATTGTAAAAAAAAAGATAAAGTCAATCGCAGTTTTCAAGAATTGTATTGAGCCTAAAGATATTTTGCCTAAAAAGAATTGGTATAAAAAATTTGAAGAATATTGGAAAGTTTCAGAAAGTGACTCAAAAAAAGCTCTTAATACTTTAATTGAAAAAAGGATTAAAGATTATGGAACGAGTAGAGATTATCCATCGGTTGAAGGTACATCAAAATTGTCTCCTTATATTAAACATGGTCAAATTCATGTAAGCACTATTTGGCAAAAGTGTAATGAAATTAAATCTAAAGGAATTGGCTACAGAAAATATATCAATGAATTAGGCTGGCGTGAGTTTTCACATAGCTTAATCAATTATTTTCCAGAATTTTTAAAAGGTAATTATAGAAAAGAATTTGATCGATTTCCTTGGGTAAAAAACGAAAAGTTTCTAAAAGCATGGAAATCAGGAATGACAGGCTATCCTATTGTAGATGCTGGAATGAGAGAGTTATATGAAACTGGATGGATGCATAACAGAATTCGAATGGTAGTTGGTTCTTTTTTGGTTAAGCATTTGAGAATTAATTGGACCGAGGGTGAAAAACATTTCAGAAATTGTTTATTAGATTTTAATAAAGCAAATAACGTAGCTCAATGGCAATGGGTTGCTGGTTGTGGAGCTGATGCTGCACCTTACTTTAGAATATTTAATCCAATTTTGCAGGGTGAAAAATTTGATAAAGAAGGTTTGTATGTTAAGAAATGGGTTCCAGAATTAAATAAAGTTCCTAATAAATTCATTCATAAACCTTGGGAAATGGAACACAGATATCAAGAAGCAATAAAGACTATAATAGGGAAAGATTATCCTAAACCTATTGTGATTCACGAAAAAGCAAGAGCTGCTGCTCTAGAAGCTTTTCAATCACTTAGAAAATAAATGCTCTAATCTCCAATAAAATGGTGAATAATTGTTCTATTTTGCGGCTCCAAACGATGTTCAAATAAATATAAACCCTGCCAAGTTCCAAGTAGTAATTCATTATCTTTAACGCTAAGTGATATTTGATTGTTGGTTAATGAAGATTTTATATGTGCAGGCATATCATCTTTACCCTCAGTGGTGTGTGAGTATAATTTATTATCCATAGGCACTAATTTATCGAAATATTTTACTAAATCTGTTTGGACATCTGGGTCAGCATTTTCTTGAACAATTAAAGATGCACTAGTATGTTGAATACTTAAATTCAGCATCCCATTTTTAAATTTATTATTATTAATCCACTTAATTGTCTGATCAGTGAATTCATACAACCTTTGACCAGCAGTATTTATTTTAAGATTAAAGAACTCTTGCTTCATTAATTCTTTTCCACAGATGTTAATTCATATAATCGACTGATAGTTCGTTTAAATGGGTTTTCTAATAATCTTGATGAAGTAAATTGATCTATATTTTGAGCAGCAGTAACCGCTAAAGGAATATTTTTGTCATATATGACATCAATTAAAGTTATAAATCTCCGTTGTTGATTTGAATTAAAATCATTAAATTGTGGAATATTATCAAGAGTAACAAATTTACATTTTTTAATTATCTCTAAAAAATCTTCAGCACCAAGATTTTGATTACATAAATCATCAAAATTAAATCTAGCTACTCCTTCATAAAAATGTTCTATTTTAAAATCCCTTCCCTTTACGTTAATTTTTTTTGATGAATGATTTTTATCTTTTGTAATAGTTCTAAAAAATTTATTTATTTTAAAATTAGTCTCTTGATTAAGAGGATAAAAATATCTTTGTTTTTGGTTTTCATTTGATTTTCTATAATCGTCTTCTATTTTCAGCTCAAATTCAACAGATTGCTCCTCCATAATTTTTATAAAAGGTTTAAACTGATCTCTTTGAAGGCCATCTTTATAAAGTTCAGAAATTTTTGTATTAGACGTTAAAATAATTTTAATATTTTCTTTAAATATTTGCTCGAATAATTTTCCTAAAATCATCGCATCAACAATATTAGTCACTTGAAACTCATCAAAATAAATTAATTCAGTTTTAGATTTTAAATCTTTTACAAATTGATTGATTATATTTTCCTCATTATTTTCCTTTCTTTCATGCGCAAAATCATGAAAGCTAATCATAAACTCATTAAAGTGCTGTCTTAATTTTTTTTCTTTTACTAGATCAAAAAAAAAATTTAAGATCATTGTTTTTCCAACACCAACACCTCCATATAAATAAAAAGCTAGTTTTGAACCATTTTTTGAAAAAAATTTATTTAAAATTGATTTATTAAAATTTAATTTATAATAACTTTTTAATTCATCAATAACTATTAATTGATAAGAATTAATTTCTAAATTATTTTTTTTACAAAAATTTTGGAAAAGATTGTCTAAATTCATTTTTTTGTTTTAAAGTCAATACCATATTCTGATCTTGGTCCTTTACGTAATCCAAATGGACCAGAAATAAATATAGTTAATGGTCTTGTTCCTGGCTCAAGATCCACTCTATGCAAATTATTTGCTGATCTGAAACCAATATAACCAGGTCGTCTCCAGAATTTTCCTGTACTCAAAGTCTCCCAATAACCATCCCTTAAAACTATTGTTATATAAGGAAAAGTGTGATTATGCACACCGTCACCGTGATCATCAGCTAGCATCTCATGTATTAATATATTGAATGGAAACCACTTTGGTCTGTGTCTCATTAAAACATAATACCTGTTCATCCAAGGCTTTGCTTCATCAAATTTAGGATGAGAAGGACCTCTGTCTAATACAACTTTTTTTCTACCGATCTTATCTAAAAATTTTAAGATCATATTTAATTATACTGGATAATAGATCCATTTCTTATTAAAAATAAATTATTATTAAATATAAATGGCTTTGAAACAAAATTAGAAGAAACTTTTTCTGTTTTAATAATACTACCATTTTGCAAATCAACTACAATCATTTTGCCATCAGAATTAGTTAGATACAAATTCATATTACCTATCGCAAATCCTATTGGATAAATATTTTTTCTTTTTTTTTGTTTGTAAATTTTAAAAAGATCAGTCACTCTGATTATATTTCCTTTATTCTTTTCTATTGCATACAAATAGCCTTCATTCGAAACTGTGAAAATTAAATTTCCAGTTATCACAGGTGTAACATTAGATTTAATATCACTTATCCAGTTTGTAGTACCTGTTTTTACATCAATTGAATAAAATTCATTTTTGTTATTAGAAATAAAAATAGAATTACCATCTGAAACTAATTTTGAAGTTTTGAAATTATAAGTTTCATTTATAATACTGCTACTTTGAGTGGGTAATTGCCAAATGATCAGGCCACTCTCAACATTAACAGCAGTTATATCGCCAATAGAATTACTAAATACCACCATGTCACCAATTATAATTAATGAATATTTAGTATTTGATATTGTAAAAGAGTCTTCTGTTTGTAGGTTCCAACATTCCGATCCATCATCTATTTTATAACATCTAAGAGTATTCTTATAATCTATAACAAAAAATTTATTTTTATGTTTTTTAATTTCTGAATTAAAAGGATAGGTATTATTTTTAGACCAATTGAGTTCACCTGTGTTACTGTTAATTGAATAATATTTTGCTATGGTATCACTAACCAAAATATTTTCATCATGCGAAATAAAATTTAACTTAGGATGTAATTTTTTTTCAGCTTTGGAATAATGATTTTTTTTCCATTTAATTTTTTGATTCTCATCATATTTTATGATTGATCCTTTTTTATCAAAAAATACTATATTGTTTGAAAAAAATAGTGGTTTGAAATTGATTTGATTTAATTCCTCTAACTTAGAGAATTTATAAGTTCCAATTTTGCCTAATTCACCTTTGTAACTTTGTGAACCAAAATTATTTTGATTATCGGTAAATTTTTTGTTTGTTTTTATTAGTGATAAATCTAAATTTAACCCTTGGTTAAATTCTTGAACCTCTATCTTATCTTCTGCAAATACTTTTTTTAACTTTGATTGAGTTGTTAGCTCTTTTTCTTTGTCTTTCCATATTCTTGAGTTTTCGTTTAATGAACAATTGTTTATGAAAATAAGCGCTATTAATAAGATGACTAATCTATTCACTCAAATCTCTATTCAATCTTTTGTCTGCTTGTAACCTTATATCTGGATTGGAATTTTCTAAACCGATTATTTGATTGAAAAACTCTTTTGCCTTCTGATTTTGATCCTTAGCATAAAAATACTCAGCCATTAGGTATAAAGCATGTGATTTCCAAACACTTTTTGAGTTAATTAAAGGATTTAGTAAATTTAACAAATCTCCCTCGGATGATTGATCGGCATTAAAAAGAGCTTTTTTGTAAATGACTAAGTTTTTGATTTCATCATCTAAAGATGTTTGGTCAATCAAAATATCAAATAACTCATTTATCTGTTTTTGATCCGAAATAAGTTCATTATCAATGATAAAATAAAGTGACAGAGGAGAATAAGTTGGATCCTTTTCATTTATTATTGCAATTAGCTTAGTGGTAGTTTTTTCTTTATTATTTTCTGAATATTCAATTGTTACTAAATTAAAAGTATCAGAAACTCCTTGCTTTTTATTTATTTGATATTTATCAAAACTATAAACACCAACAATTCCTACCAACAAAATTATAATTCCAAAAATTAATTTATTTTTATTATTTATAAAAAAATTTTTAATTTTTTCATTTCTAGTGTTCGTATTTATAATTGATACGTCTTCATCCATAATTAAATCATGTTCCTTAACACATATTGTAATATTCCACCATTTTTATAATACTCCAGCTCATTTTTAGTATCTATTCTACACAAAGTTTTAACTTTCTTCATTTCTCCAGACGCATATTTAATTTCTACCATTACTTCATCAGATGGATTAATTCCTTTTTCAATATCAATAATACTTATTAACTCTGAACCTATTAAATTTAGATTTTTTCTATTAACTTCATTTATAAATTGTAAAGGTAAAACACCCATTCCAATTAAATTAGATCTATGAATTCTTTCAAAACTTTCTGCTAATACTGCTTTAACTCCTAATAATTTTGTTCCTTTGGCGGCCCAATCTCTCGAGGAACCAGTTCCATATTCTTTACCACCTATTACAACTAAATCCGTACCTCTTCTTTTGTATTCCTCTACGGCATCATAAACAGATAAAACTTTTCCTTCAGGATATAATTTTGTATATCCACCTTCAGTTCCTGGAGCCATTTCATTTCTTATTCTGATGTTAGCAAAAGTTCCTCTCATCATTACTTCGTGGTTTCCTCTTCTTGATCCATATGAATTATAATCTTTTGGTAAAATCTGATGCTCCATGAAGTACTCACCTGTTGGACTATCTTTTTGAATGCTTCCTGCTGGAGAAATGTGATCTGTTGTAACCATATCACCTAATATCAACAAAGGTCTTGCATCTTTTATTTCTTTAAATCCTTCTGGCTCGTCTGGTAAAGAATCAAAAAATGGTGGCTTTTTTACATACGTTGAGCCTTTGTCCCAATTGTAAATACTGCTATGATCTGTCTTAATTTTTTGCCATTGACTTGGTCCTTCTGAAACATTTGAATATCTGTTAATAAACATTTCAGCATTTAAAGATTGTTTTAAAGTATTTTCAATTTCATCATTTGAAGGCCATATATCTTTTAAATAAATGTCATTGCCATCTTTATCTTTTCCTAAAGAATCTTTGTATAAATCAAACTCCATGTGACCAGCTAAGGCATAGGCAACAACTAAAGGTGGTGATGCTAAATAATTAGCCTTAATATGAGGGGAAATTCTTCCTTCGAAGTTTCTATTACCTGATAAAACTGAGACTGCATAAATATTTTCTTTCTGAATTGCTTCAACAATATTATCTGCTAATGGTCCTGAATTACCAATACAAGTAGTGCATCCATAACCTACTAAATTAAAGCCTAATTTATCTAAATAAGTATTTAGTCCAGCTTTAGCTAAGTAATCTGTGACAACCTGCGACCCTGGTGCCAATGAAGTTTTAACCCATGGCTTAACTTCCAATCCAAACTCAACTGCTTTTTTTGCTAATAAACCTGCTCCAATTAAAACATTTGGGTTTGAAGTATTTGTACAAGAAGTTATTGCTGCAATAAGTATAGAACCATCTTTAATTTCAAAATCAGAATTTAAAACCTTTGCAACTGATTTTTCTTTTTTATTTGTTGCTTCTTCTAATACTTTTTTAAATGACTTTGGCGCATCTGTTAATAAAACTTTATCTTGTGGTCTTTTAGGACCTGAGATAGTGGGTACAACTGATGACATATCTAATGTAAGTGTGTCTGTAAAAATAATATCTTTACTTGCCCATAGTCCCTGTTCTTTTGCATACTTCTCTACAATATCAACTGTATGCTGATCTCTTCCTGAAAATTTTAAGTATTTTAAAGTCTCATCATCTATTGGGAAAAAACCACAAGTTGCTCCATACTCGGGAGCCATATTTGCTATAGTTGCTCTATCAGCAAGAGTTAAGTTTTTTAAACCTTCACCATAAAATTCAACAAATTTTCCAACAACCCCTTTGTCTCTTAACATCTTAACTACTGTTAAAACTAAGTCTGTTGCAGTAGTTCCTTCAGGCATTTTATTTTTAATTTCAAAACCTATAACTTCTGGAATTAACATTGATATAGGTTGGCCTAGCATTCCAGCCTCTGCTTCAATTCCACCAACGCCCCAGCCTAAAACTGATAATCCATTAACCATTGTTGTATGACTATCTGTACCAACTAAAGTGTCAGGAAAAAGATAATTTTCACCTTTAAATTCCTCTGACCAAACTACTTTAGATAAATATTCTAAGTTTACTTGGTGACAAATTCCAGTTCCAGGAGGTACTATTCTAAAGTTATTAAAAGCTTGTTGTCCCCACTTTAAAAAAGAATACCTTTCTGCATTTCTTTCAAATTCGATATCAACATTTTTTTCAAAAGAATCTGCTTTGGCAGATTGATCAACTTGAACTGAGTGATCAATTACAAGATCAACTGAAGATAATGGATTAATTGTGTTGGGGTCTTTATTTTTATCTTTAACTGCTTCTCTCATTGCAGCTAAGTCTGCAACCGCTGGAATTCCAGTGTAATCCTGAAGTAAAACTCTTGCAGGTCGATAAGCAATTTCCGTATTTGATTTTTTTGTCTTTAACCAATTTTTAATAGAATCTATTTGATTTTTGTTTACTGATAAATCGTCCTCATATCTTAGTAGGTTCTCCAAGAGAACTTTTAAAGATTTTGGAAGCTTTGATATTCCTTCAAGACCATTTTTTTCAGCCTCCATTAAAGAATAATATTGGTAGTCTTTATTATTTATTGAAATTTTTTTAAGTGAATTATATGAATTTTTGTTTCCTGGGGTCATGTTATAAATAAAAAGTTATTATGCTTATTAAAAGAAGCAGTGACATAACATAATTAAAATAATTAATATATTTCTGATTTGTCGCAAATTTCCTTATAAATTTGCCCATAAATGTCCAAACGGTGATACTGGTTACTGAAACAATAAAAGCTAAAATAATAATTTGAGTCGTATAATTTACAAAATTTTCACCTGGATTTAGATAAGTAGAAACAACAATCACTGATGCAATTACTCCCTTTGGATTTAAAAATTGAAAAATAAAAGTGTTAATAAATTTTACAGGATTTTTATCTTTATTTTCTACATTAGTAGATTTTGAAAATGAAATTTTATAAGCCAAATAAATTAAAAATAACGTTCCTAAATATTTTAATATTTCTTGAATTAATGGATAAAGCTTAAATATGTTGATCAACCCTAAGGCAACACATAATAAAAGAAAAGGAAATCCTAAAGTAACACCGATTATTAGTGGGATTGTTTTTTTTATTCCAAAATTAAATCCAGAGTAAAACGCTATAAAATTATTTGGTCCAGGAGTAAACGCAGCTACAATTCCAAATAGAGTGATAGATAAAATTTCTGGGTGCATTTTTTATGCTATAGGAAGTCCATTCTCAGATTTTTGAGATGGGTGGACTAATATTACTTTTCCTTCTTTATCAATTGATCCAAGAATAAGTACCTGAGAAACTACTCCAGCAATATTTTTTTCTGGAAAATTGCAAACTCCTATAACTTGTTTTCCTTTCAAATTTTCCTCATTATAATAATGAGTTACTTGAGCTGAAGATTGTTTGATTCCAATCTCATCACCAAAATCTACTTTGACAACTAATGAAGGTTTTCTTGCTTTTTCATTTTTTTCAACTGAAATTACTGTTCCAACCCTGATATCAACTTTATCAAAAATATCGTAGGTTATTTGTTCTTTCATATAATTAATATATAATGAAACCTAAATATGAGTACAGAAAATAATTTAAATGTTTTATTTGATAATTCAGTAAAGATTTTAACTGACCTAATAGCCTTTAAAACAATTTCAGGAGAAGATAATAATTCTTTAATTGATTATTGTGATAATATATTAAAAAAACTTGGTGCCACTTCTTTTAGGACTTTTGATGAAGATAAAAAAAGAGTTAATTTGTTTGCAACAATTAAATCTAAAAAACCTAGCAATAAAAAGCCTATAATTTTGTCTGGACATACAGATGTTGTGCCTGTGTCTAAAGGTTGGTCTACAGATCCGTTTAAGGCAACAATTAAAGGAGACAAACTTTATGGAAGAGGGTCATGTGATATGAAAGGGTTTATTGCTTGCACATTAGCTTTTGCACCAATTTATTCAAAATCTAATCTCGATAGAGATATTCATTTTTCTTTCACTTTTGATGAAGAAACTGCATGCCAAGGAGCTCCCATTCTCATAAAAGAATTGAAAAAAAGAGAAATTAAAGATGGAATTTGTATTGTTGGTGAACCTACAAACATGAAAATTATTGATGCTCATAAAGGATGCTATGAATACACAACTTTTTTTAAAGGTTTAGCAGGTCATAGTTCAGCACCACATAAGGGTGTGAGTGCTGTTGAATATGCTTCAAGATATGTAAATAAATTGATTGAATTAAGAAATGTCCTCAAGGATAGAGCCCCAAAAGAGTCCATATTCGATCCTCCTCATTCAACTCTTTCAATAGGAGGAATTTTTGGAGGAATTGCTCACAATGTGATTGCAGATAAATGTCATGTCAATTGGGAAACAAGACCAGTGGTTAAAGAAGATGCAATATTTTTGAATCAAGAACTAGATAAATATGCAAATGAAATTTTATTGCCAGAAATGAAAAAAATTTTTTCTAGCTCCTCTATTGAAAAAAAAGTTATTGGAGAAATAATTGGATTTGATCGCAAAGATAAATCTGATGCTTGTGAATTAATTTCAAGTTTAACAGGAGATAACTCTAGACAAGTTGTATCTTTTGGAACTGAGGCAGGTTTGTTTCAAGAAATAGGAATAAGTACGGTTGTTTGTGGACCAGGTTCTATCGAACAAGCACACAAAATTGATGAATTTATAATATTAGATGAATTAAAAAAGTGTTTGAAGTTGCTTGAAGGGATTAAAGAAAAATCTTCTTTAAATTAACTCCAACCACCAACTGATTTTACTTCTAAGAACTCAAGCAGACCTTCTTTACCTGCTTCTCTTCCAATACCAGAATGTTTAAAACCACCAAAGGGAGCGTCTACTGCAATACCCGCACCATTTACATCAACCATTCCAGATCTTAATTTTCTGGCAAGTCTTCTGATTTTTTCAGAGTCTTTACTTTGAATATAATTTGTTAAACCATAATCAGTATCATTAGCAATTTCTATTGCTTCTTCTTCAGTTTCAAATGGTATTACTGACAAAACTGGCCCAAATATTTCTGTTCTTGCAATTTCCATTTGATTATTGACATCTGCAAATACAGTAGGTTTAACATAATAACCCTCATTCATGCCATCTGGTTTTCCTGGTCCACCAGCTACTAATTTTGCACCTTCGTCTATTCCTTTTTGAATTAAAGTTTGAATTTTATTAAATTGTGTTTCAGAGATTACAGGACCTATGTGTTCACCCTCTTTTTTTGGATCATCCACTTTGAATTCATTTGTGTATTTTTTTAGTCTTTCTATTGCTTCACCATACATAGATTTTTCAACCAACATTCTTGTTGGAGCATTACAAGATTGACCTGAGTTTCTAAAACATCTTAAAGCACCTCTTTCAATGGCCTCTGGATCTGCATCTTTAAAGATAATATTTGCTCCCTTGCCACCAAGTTCTAAACTAACTCTTTTAAAATCTTTTGCTGCGTTTTGAGATATTAAAGCACCTGCTCTAGTTGATCCTGTAAATGAGATCATATTTACATCTGGATGACTTGTTAAAGCATCACCAGTTGTAGCTCCATCTCCATTAACTAAGTTAAATACCCCTTTTGGAAATTTTGCTTCATCAATTAGTTCTGCAAGAATCATGGCTGAAAGTGGTGCCAATTCTGATGGTTTTAAAATCATAGTACAGCCAGATGCTAAAGCTGGAATTACTTTTAAAGTGACCTGGTTCATTGGCCAATTCCAAGGAGTAATTAACGCACAAACCCCTTTTGGCTCATATATTAATCTTTGATTTTTCGCATGCTCCCCTAATGGTTTTTCAAATTCAAACTCCTTTAAATATCTTATAAAAGATTTAGTATGACTTGCGCCAGTTCCTGTTTGAAGTTTTGATGCAAAATCTTTCGGTGCTCCCATTTCTTGAATAATGGCATCCGTTATATCGTTCCATCTTTTCTTATATAAAGTATAAAATGTTTCTAATAGAGCAATTCTGTCCTCTCTGGTTGAATATCCCCAAGTTTTGAATGCCTCTTTAGCAGACAGCACTGCATCATTAATATCCTCTTTACCTCCGAGAGAAATTACTGCACAAGCTTTTTCTGTCGCTGGATTAATTACCTCAATATCTCTTGGTTTTTTTGGAGCAACCCACGAACCATTTATATAAAAATTTCTTTTTTCTAACATATGAGAAAACTATCTTCTCTTTATGTTTTTGCAAACAAATTAGTTAATTCATACACTATTGTTGCTGCAGCTAGAGAAGTAACTTCTGCATGGTCATAAGCTGGGGAAACCTCTACAACATCAGCTGATACAAGATTCAAACCTGATAAGCCTCTTAAAACATTCACCATCTCTCTAGTTGTCATTCCTGCGATTTCAGGTGTACCTGTTCCAGGAGCAAAAGCAGGATCTAGCACATCAATGTCAATTGAAAGGTATAATGGATTATCTCCTACTCTTTTTCTAATTCTTTCGGCTATTTTATCTGTTCCTTCAGTTTGAAATTCATCACAATGAATTATTTTAAAACCAAAACTTTCATCATTTTTTATATCATCTCTGCTATAGAGTGGGCCTCGAATACCGACATGCATTGAGGCATCATCTAGAAATAATCCCTCTTCTCTAGCTCTTCTAAACGGAGTTCCGTGTGTATAAGGTGCACCAAAGTATGTATCCCATGTATCTAGATGAGCATCAAAATGTACTAAAGAGACTGGACCATTATTTTTTTTATTTATTGCTCTTAATAAAGGTACAGCAATAGTATGATCTCCACCTAGACTAATTATACCACCTACTTTTTTTAATAAATCTGTAGCTCCTACTTCAATTTGCTTGATAGCTTCATCAATACTAAAAGGATTACAGGCTATATCACCTGCGTCAGCCACTTGTTGAATTTTAAAGGGCTCAACATCATAACTTGGATGATAATTTGTTCTTAAATGTCTTGAGGCTTGACGAATACTTTGTGGTCCAAATCTTGCTCCAGGTCTGTAACTTGTTCCCGCATCAAATGGTACACCTACAATTGCTACATCACAGCTTTCAACATCTCTTAACTCAGGCAATCTAGCAAATGTAGATGGGCCTGCATATCTTGGAACTTTTGTGCCACTTACTGGCTGAATTGGATTTTTATTTTTTTCTTTTTTCATTTTATTTTAAAACTAAGTTAATATTATCTAGCTTTATTCGTCTATAATAATCTAATGAAATATATAATTTCTATAATACTAATATTTAATATTTCAGTAGTAAATGCGAATGAAATTTTTAATCTGTTAAAAATCCCAAATTTAGAAATCTATAATATAAACACTTCAAATGGATTAAAATATTTATACGCTGAGAACAACTTTAAAATAGGATTAAAAAAAAATATTTCATGTGATAGGTTAAAAAAAAATGAATTAGAAAAAAAGTATCCAATTATTGAGAAAAATTTAAATAAATATGAGGCAGATTTTCTAGTTAAGAATAATCTCAAATTTATTATTTTGTGCGAAAACCTGAGTGTTTCATCCATTAATACAGGAGGAGTGCCAAACATTCTTAAAAGATCATTGATCTTAGATATTAACTTTAATCTGGAACACTTTGAAAGAATGATCCATCATGAATTCTTTCATATGATACAGGCAAAGCACAAAAGGATGTTTGATGAAGCTTTATGGTCTAAATTTAATAGAACATCTTTTAAATATGCAGAATGTTCAACTTGTTCAGATCGAACTGATCTTAGTCTCTATAAAAATACAGATGGATTTTTAACAGAATATTCAAAATCTATTCCGTCAGAAGATATGGCTGAAATTTTTTCATTTCTTATGATCAATAAAGAATTAGTAGAAAAAAAAATTGAGAATGATTTAATTTTAAAAAATAAAGTTAATTATTTAGAAAAAAATTTAAAATTAATTGATGATAACTTCGTATTTTAATGATTAAAAAAATTAAATCATCATTATCAGAAAAAATATTATTTATATTTCTAATTTCGTTAGCAGTTTTTACTTTTGGTTCTTTTTATTTAATTAAGAATAAATGTTTGTTTGTTAAAGAACTTGATTTAGAGAAACTTAAAATTAGTGATCCAAAAAATTTAGCTATTATGGATGTTGAGTGTGGAAAAGTTGCAATTGAACTTTATCCTCAAGTTTCACCTAAATCGGTTGAGAGATTTAAATATTTTGTTGATTCGGGTTTGTATAATAATTCAGCATTTTATCGTGTAATAGAAAACACTCTGGTTCAAGCAGGTGATCTTGAGTTTGGTTATCATTATAATATAAATTATTTTAAAATTGGAAGTGGTAAGTCTAAGCTTGGTAAATTAAAATCAGAGTTAAGTAATGATTATGAATTTAAAGCAGGAACGGTTGCTATGGCTAGAGGTGAATTTGATACTGAGGATAGTGAATTCTTTATAATCTTAAAAGATATCCCATTGTACCAGGGGGAATATACACCCATTGGAAAAGTAGTGTTTGGTTTAGATGCTTTAAAAAAAATCAAAATCGGCAATAAAACAGATTATGTATTGAGGCCTGATTATATTAAAGAATTCCAATTATTAGAAAATTAATTAACTAAAGGTTTTCCAGTTGCAAGTGTATGCTTTATTCTTTCTTGAGTTTTAGGAGTCTCAATAAGCTTCATAAAAGCATCTAACTCTAGTTTAAATAAATCATCTTCCGACAGTTGTTTATCTATTGATGTATCTCCCCCACTTAAAACATATGCTAATTCCTTAGCAACTTCCATGCCGTGATCAAGTATAATTTTTTCATTGTAAAGTTTATCTAAAACTTTTTGCATTTCACCTCTAACACTCTCACCAGGCAAATTAAATACCAATTCAGATGGTGATTTAAAATTTTGGTTTTCATCTAAAATTTGTTTCGATGCTTCAAGTAAACTATTTCTATTCATTATTTTTTTATCTTCTGGCTTAAGATATTTTAAAGGTTCTGCCTCTACCGGTGAAGTTGCCGTCTTACCATAGCCAATAATGTCAAAAACTTTTAATGGAGCAAAATGAGGATCTTTTTTACTTTCTTCTGTATCTTGCCATCTTGCTAACATTTCTTTGCAACCACCCCCTGCTGGTATCAATCCTACTATTGTCTCAACTAAACCAATTACAATATTTGTGTGCGATGCCACAAAATTACTTTGCACAAGAACTTCAAAGCCTCCTCCCAAAGTTAAACCTGAAGGTGCAGATATTACTGGATATTTTGAATACTTAAGCTCTTTACATGTTTCTTGAAAATATTTAATAAATTTTTCAATAGATTTAAAATCACCTTTATTTGCAAAATCCATCGTATAACTTAAATTTACCCCTGCAGAGAATTGCATACTTTCATTAATAATAATTAAAGGTTTATCAGTCGCTTTTTTTAAAGCATCCATAGAGTCATAATCTAAAGCGTTTGCTTTAGTAGTAAACTCAACAATATTATAGTCTTTAAATTTATAAATTTGAGCAGAGCTATTTCCATCAACACTTTGAGCTTTTCTTTTAACTTTTCCTAAAGTTTCAATTTTTGTATATTTTTGTCTTTCTCCATAAAAATTTTCATTTTTAGATTTTGCGAGACTTTCTAAAAATTTGTTACCTTCATAATCATCAATTTTGTTAAAAAAATTTTCTATTCCAATTTCTTCAAGCATCTCAAAAGGTCCTTTAGACCAATTAAAACCAAGTCTCATCGCTTCATCTATGTCATTAAATTCATCTGTAATCTCAGGTACCAATGAAGATGCATATTTTATTATTTTTGAAATTACTGACCAAGCATATTTTCCGTACTTGTCATCTCGGTTAATTAATTTTTTAAGATCAACTTTATCAGACTTAACATCAATTTTTTTACTCGGTGAATAATCTCCTGTTTCTAGATTTAGTGCCTCTAAAATTTTTACACCTCCTTCTTTATTTATTCTAAAAAAACCACCTTTGCCTTTTCGGCCAGTATAACCAGTTTCAATTAGTTTTTTAATTAAAGGGATTTCTTGTGCGACCTCATGAAATTTGTCAGTTTTTGGTAATTCTTTTATAAAACTTTTCAGTACATCGGCCATTAAATCGATGCCGATTAAATCATATAAACCAAATACCCCCGTTTTAGGAATTCCCATAGGTCTTCCAAAAATTGCATCAGCTTCTTCAACAGTTAATTTCATTTTGAAGGCTTCAGTCATTGCTATTTGCATAGCATATACACCAACCCTATTTCCTAAAAAACCTGGAGTATCGTTACAGACTATTGCCCCTTTCCCAAGTTCAATCTCACAAAATTTTTGAAGTGCATTTATTTTTTCTAAATCATTATTTTCATTTTTAACAATTTCTAACAATCCCATGTATCGAACAGGATTAAAGAAGTGTGTAATAGAAAAATCTTTTTTTTGCTCATTGGTTAGATTTTGTGAAAGTACTTTAATTGGAATTGAGGATGTATTTGAGGAGACTATAGCTCCATCTTTTCTGGATTTAAATATTTTATCGTATATTTGATGTTTAATATCTATTCTCTCAACAACTGCTTCTACTACCCAATCGGCCTCTTTAACAGTATCAAAGTCATCAGAAATATTTCCTACTTTGATGTTATTAATTTTAGATTTATCAATTAATAAAGGTGGTCTTGATTTAAAAATTCTATCTCTCGCATTTGTACTTATTTCAGTGGTTAAATCTAACAATGTTACTGGCACATTGGCATTACATAAATGAGCAGCAATACCGCTACCCATTGTACCTGATCCAATAATAACTACTTTTTTAATTTCCACTCTAAGTTCTATATATGAAAAGTATATTTAGGTAAATTATCTATTTATTCCTCTTAATCTCTCAGATCTTCTTCTTAATAATTCTGCAGTGACTAAAATTAAAGTAGATAAAATAATTAAACATGTTGCAACTGCAAGAATTGTTGGGCTTAACTGTTCTCTTAAACCTGTCCACATTTGAACTGGTATAGTCGTATTTTCTAATCCTGCTAAAAATAACACAACAACAACTTCGTCAAATGACGTAACAAATGCAAACAATCCTCCTGAAATAACTCCTGGAAGTATCAAAGGTAATGTTATTTTCATAAATGTGTTAACTGGATTACTACCTAAGCTTGAGGCTGCTCGAGTTACACTATGATCAAAGCCTGAAAGCGTTGCGGTAACGGTTATGACTACAAAAGGAGTACCTAATATAATATGAGCTAAAACTATTCCTGTGTGTGTTGCAGCTAAACCAACTTTTGCCATGAAAAAGAAAATAGCTACACCAGATATAATTAATGGAACAATCATGGGAGAAATTAAAACTGCCATAATCAAACCTTTATAAGGCATATGCCTACTACTAAGTCCTAACGCTGCAAGTGTTCCTAGTATAATTGATCCAATTGTTGCAAATATTGCAATGATAAAACTATTTTTTGCAGCTAATCCCCATGGATTTTTAGTTCCATAAACCATTTCGTGATACCATCTAAAAGAGAAAGCATCTGGATCAAGCTTTTTCATTCCTTCAGAAAAAACTAAAAACTCTTCGGCGTTAAATGATAAAGGAAAAATTACAAATAAAGGTGCAATTAAAAAGAAAAACACAAATGTACAAATAGCAATATAAAAGTAATGCCAAATTCTATATCTTGTTTCTGTGTAACTTGGTAATGCCATGATTATCCTAATTTAATATTATCTACTCCAACTAATTTGTTATAAACCCAATAGATCACTAAAACCCCAGATAACAGCATTAAGCCCATTGCAGATGCAAAGCTCCAATCCAATGTTGCTTTCATGTGATATGCAATTTGATTACTAATTAAAGTACCTGAGGCCCCTCCAACTAATGCTGGTGTAATGTAATACCCAATTGCTAAAATAAACACTAACAAACAACCTGCACCAATGCCTGGAATAGTTAATGGAAAATAAACTTTCCAAAAAGCAACAAAAGGGGTTCCCCCTAGTGATTTTCCTGCCCTCATTAAACTTGGAGATATTGTTTTCATGACACTGTAGAGTGGTAGTACCATGAAAGGTAATAATATTTGTGTCATTGCCACATAAGTTCCAACTTTATTGTACATCATAGTTGGTCTGTTATCGTCTGCAACAAGACCAATCATTACAAAAAAATCATTTACTACTCCTTGTGTTTGTAGCAAAATCATCCAGCTAGCAGTTCTTACTAATAAAGAAGTCCAAAACGGTAAGAGAACACATATCATTAAAAGATTACTGTATTTCATTGGTAATGTTGCAAGTAAGTGAGCTATTGGATAGCCCATTAAAAAACAGAAAATAGTTACAAACAACGCTATTTCTAGTGTTCTTAGCCAAAGTATTCTGTGTATTCTTCTATCTTCATCGACTTGTGCAATACTTCCATCTGCTGCAAAATACATATCCATCCCTTTTAAATATTTTGCCATAGTATAAGGAGGTGCAGTTCGTTTTATAGCCTGCCAATACTCAACGTTTGCCCATCTTTTATGAATTTTCATAATTTGTTCTTTGATGCTTTGGCTTTCATCAATCTTATTTCTTTTAATTAGTCTCATTAATTTTTTGGTAATGGTGTTGAAACCATTCTTTTCTTTATTTAATCTTTGACCAAGTTTCCCTTGTGTTTCGTTTTCTACCAATAATTTGAAATCTGAATAGAAAGCAGTAAAAACTTCTTCCTGAGGTAATTCTTTCCCATCCCAACTTTCCATTGCTTTAAAGGTTTTGGGAAGCATATTGGTAACCATTCTATCATCTACACTTCTCGTGAACATTTCTCCAATTGGAAAAACATAGGTGATAAATAAGAATAATAGTAATGGAGCAACAAGAAGAAATGCTTTAATTTTATTCTTCTTTTCAGCTTTTTTTAGACTGACTTCGAGTGGTATTCCGTCAGTAGTTAAAATTTGTTTTGTTTCTGAGCTCATAAAAAAAAAGGGCGGTTAGTTAATAACCGCCCTAAATATATTATATTAATTCAGTGTTTAAAACCGAAATTATAGTCCTGCTTTCATTGCTTCCCATTTTTCACCAATCTCTGTTCCGTTATCAGCCCAGTAGTATGGATCAACTAAGAAATATTTCTTAGTATTTTGAGGAGATGTAGGCATTTGAGGCATCATTTCAGTTTTACCATCTTTGTACCAAGGCTCGTTGGCTTTGATAATATCTAAAGATGATATTCTGTATGGCGCATATGCAATATACTTCGCACTACCAGCTAACATTTCAGTATTAGTCATCATAGCTAGAGCTTTTTTAGCATTTCCATTTGCATCGTTAGGTCCACCTTTAACTTGTACAAAATACTCATAGTCAAGACCTTGACCATGCCATACTTGTTTAATTGGAGCACCTTCACCTACTTCAGCGTTAAAGAATCTTCCGTTCCAACCAGTTGCCATTACAACTTCACCAGCAACTAATAGTTCTGGTGGTTGAGCACCTGCAGACCAGAATACACATCCACCATTTGGATCTGTACAAAGTTCTTTAATTTTATTCATAGCTCTGTCAACACCGCCTTCTTCTTCAAGTTTTCTGTAAAGTAATTCTCCACCTTTACCCATGTTTACACCGTCAGCAGCTAAAGCGATTTCTAGGTTAGTAAGAGCACTTTTGTAGATTGCTCTTTTACCTGGAAATTTTTTAGTGTTAAAAAAGTCTTTAATTGTTGTAGGCTCTTTTCCACCAAATGCTCTTGTATCAAAAGCATAATTCCAAGAGTACAGAATATTTCCTACTGCACATTCACTTGGCATTGGAGCAAAGAAGTCTTCACTTGCTGGTGTTCCATCTGGAGCTGCTGGAAAATCTTTGTCAAAATCAAATTTAACAAATAAACCTTCGTCACAACCATTAATAGTATCAAATGCAAATACATCGATAATATCCCAGTTGATAGCACCCGCTTCTTTTTGTGCCTTAATTTCTGATAGTCCACCAGAATAGTCAACCCAGTTAATATCTATTCCTAGAGCTGCTGCTGTTGGATCGCCATACCCTTGTTTTTGAGAGTCTGTATAAGCTCCACCCCAAGATGCTACAGTAACAGCAAAGGCTGAAGAAGTTACAGATACAACAAAAGAAAGAGCAAGTATCAATTTACTTATTTTTCTCATTATTCCTCCGTTTAAACGTTTAATATAAATTAATTTATATAAGTAAATTACACCAAAATGACTATTAAGAGTCAACAGCTTATAATGTTCTTATTAGTGTTATACTATAATATATTGATTGTTTATTTTGGGTCTAAAGCTCTAGCATCAGAACTGTTCCAACCAATTTTTATATCTTGTTTGACCTTGAGTTCTAAATTGGAAGTACTGTTTGGTACTTTTAGAATAAATTCTGAGTTACCTAATAAATTTACTCTTACCCTTGTATGATCTCCATGATAAATTACTTCTTCAATCTTACCACTGAACATATTGTCCATTTTTTCACTTGGATCAATTAATGCTCTCTCCGGTCTTAAAGAAACAGTTGTTTTTTCTCCCTTAGATTTTACTGAAATTGCGGTTGCTAGTATTTCACCATTGGATAATTTTACTTTACATTTTCCTCCAGAAATATCTGACACTTCACCATTAAAGGTATTATTTTCACCTATAAATTCTGCAACAAATGAATTAACCGGTTTTTCATAAAGCTCTGAAGGATTTGATAGCTGTTGAACTTTTCCATCATTAAAGACAGCAATTCTATTTGACATTGTTAATGCTTCACTTTGATCGTGTGTAACATAAACTACAGTTACTCCTATACTTTCATGAATATGTTTAATTTCATATTGCATACTCTCTCTTAAATTTTTATCTAAAGCACCTAAAGGCTCATCCATTAAAACTACCGCAGGATCAAAAACTAAAGCTCTTGCTACAGCTACCCTTTGTTGTTGTCCTCCTGATAATTGTCCTGGCATTCTTGTTTCAAACCCATTTAGTGAAACCATTGATAAAGCTTTATCAACTTTTTTATCAATTTCATCTTTTTGCATTTTTCTCACTCTTAAAGGGAAAGCTAAATTTTCATAGACTGTCATATGAGGAAAAAGTGCATAATTTTGAAAAACCATTCCAATCCCTCTTTTGTGAGGCGGAATGTTAGAAATTATATTTCCATCTAATAAAATTTCACCATTTGTTGGAGTTTCAAAGCCAGCAAGCATCATCAGACAAGTTGTTTTACCAGATCCAGAGGGACCAAGCATGGTAATGAATTCACCTTCAGCAATATCTAATTGAAGATCTTTAACAACTAAAACTTTACCATCATAGCTTTTATCAACTTTATCAAATTTAACAAATTCTGGATTATTAGACATAAAGGTGAATATAAAACATTTGTGGTAATAGAATTCAATAGCTAATTAACTCTTAATATGAAGTTCTTTTGGGAAATTGCAGAATAATTCAGAACCATTCTCAGTTACTCTAATTGCTTCAGAGGCCTCAACTCCCCAGTCACCAAATTGCATCACTGCTATCATATGAAAACAGACATTAGGCTCAAGAACGGTCATATCGCCTTTGTATATATTTAGAGTATGTTCGCCCCAATCTGGAGGATACCCAATTCCAATTGAATATCCTGTTCTAGACTTTTTTTCTATTCCGTATTTATCTAAAATTTTCCAAAATGCCTGGGCAACATCATCAGCAGTATTTCCAGGTTTGATTGCACTAATACCAGAATTCAAAGCCTCAATAGTTTTATTCATAGTATCTATTTTTGTTTGGTCAGGTTTTCCTAATAAAACTGTTCGAGCCATTGGAGCATGGTATCTTTTATAAGTACCTGATAACTCAATAATTGTAGCCTCCCCTTCAACAAATTTATCCTGACTAGCAGTCAAGTGAGATGCTGAAGTTCCTTTTCCTGTTGGTACTAAAGTTGCAATACTTGCATATTCTCCTCCAAATTCCTCTGTGCCATAAAATAATGATTTTTGAATTTCTCCAACCGCATCACACTGCCTTACACCAGGATTAATTACCTCCATTGCAGTTTTCATTCCTTTTTCAGAAATTTTTGCAGCAGATTTCATATAATTTATTTCATTATCTGATTTTACTAGTCTTGCCCAATTGACCAGACGATCACTGTCTTTTATTTTGGCATTTGGAAGTCCAGATTTAATTTTTTCATAACAAAATGCTGTGAAATAATGTGCATCCATCTCCACACCAATTGATAACTTTTCCCATTTTCTCTCTTTAATAATATCAACTAAGTAATCATAAGGATGTTTTGGCCAGTTATGAATATAAGACTCATCGTAAGCTAGTATATTTTCATTTTTTAAATAAGTTTTTAAGTAAGCACCCCCCGCATCTTGAGCTCTTACAAAGCAAAGTGGTTCTTCTGCATTAACATGCACAATAGCGCACTGTGCATAATAAAACGACCAAGCATCATAACCTGTTAAATAATTAAGGTTATTGGTGTCATGAGAGATTAAAAGTTCAATGCCTTTTTCTTGCATCATATGTTGAACTTTCTTTAGTCTCTGTTTGTATTCTTCTTTTGTAAAATACATTAATTTATCTGGAATAATTTACCAAATCCCTCTACTGAATTATTTTTATTTATTTTAACAAGGGTATCCCAAATCAATGCCTGGTTGCTAGATAATACTGTAGTATTTAATTTTTTTTCTAATTTATCTATGATGGGTAAAACTGGGAGAGCTGTACATGAAACAAACAGAGCCTCTGCATTATTTAAATCAATGTTAGATAATACTTCATACAAATAATTTTGATCAACTTTACCAATATCAAGATCAGACTCGATATCAAAATATGCATTAGATGTAATATCAAAACCCTCACTTTTAAAATACTCCAAAACCTCATCATTTAATTTCTTATTATAAGGTGTAAATAAACATATTTTATTAATTTTCATTTTTTTAAGTGCTGTAATTGCAGCTGTGCTTGGTGTGGTAACATCTGCTTTTGGTTTTGCTGCCTTTACTTTTTTTTCAATTGATGCATGTCCAGCAGCAATAGTTCCTGAGGTACAACCGTAAACTACACAGTCTAGATCTTGATCAGGTAAAATATCTTTTGTAACCTCAGTTACTTTTTCTGACATTTTAATTAAGTTCTCCTTTGTTAAAGGATTGTAACTTTCAATTCGATTTACGAAAAAATCTATATCTCTATCTTTAATTATATTTATAAAATCCTTTTCTATCATAAAGTCGCTTGCAAGTGCTATTAGCCCAACTCTTGGATTTGATTTACTGACATATTTAGGATCTATTTTTGTTGAATTCATATTTTAAAAAGTGAATATATCAGAAGTTCTTTAATAATCATTAATATTAAAAATAACGACATGAATATAAAAGACACCTTTGTTGCATCTTTGGTTCCTATATTTTTAGGTTTCGGTTTCGTTATTGCAAAGCCTGCATTTGAGTCTTTTCCACCAATTTTATTGATGGGATTAAGATTTATGTTTGCTGCATCTATTTTGATTTGGTGGTTTCCAATACCTAGAGGTTACTTAAAAAAAATATTTATAGCATCATTCATAGCAAATACTTTACAGTATAGTATTACCTACTCTGGGTTAAATTTAATTGATGCCTCTGCTGCTGTTCTTCTTGTTCAAACAGAAGTTCCTTTTGGAGTTATATTTGCTTATTTTATGCTTAGAGAAAAGCCGACAGTAAGAGCTTTAATTGGTATAAGTATTGCTTTTGTCGGTGTTTATATATTAACAGGATCTCCTAATTTAGATGGTAAGTTTATTGGGATTGGACTTACAATCATAGGTTCAGCAACTTGGGCTCTTGGACAAGTCTTGGTTAAACCATTAAGTAAAGAAATTAATCCTTTGGCTTTAGTTGCGTGGTTAGCATTATTTTCAGCTCCAATTTTAATAGTTTTTTCAGCAGTGTTAGATGGAAATACAATAAATTATTTAAGTAATGCTAAATTTGAACATTGGATTATTGCAATTTATATTGGTTTTATAATGCAACCAATTACTTATGGTTGCTTCTATTATGTTTTAAAAAATAATCCTTTATACAAAGTACTTCCAATTGTAACTATGGGTATTCCACCAACAGGATTGTTGGCAGCTATTTTTCTACTTGGAGAAAAACCAACTCAAGAATTATTTATCGGTGGAGCAATAATTATAATTGGAGTAATTTTAATTGTTTTTACAAAAAATAAAAAAGAAGAGAATTAATTTAAGCTATTAGTAAATGTTATTAAAAAGTTTTTCAGTTAAACAAGATTGGGTTGACTATAATGATCATATGAATATGGCTTACTACGTTCTAATATTTGATCAAGCTTTGGAAGTTGCACTTGAAAAATTTAAAATGGGGGAAAGTTCAGCAAAAGATTTAAATAGAAGCACTATGGTAGTTGAAACAAACACAAAATATTTAAGTGAAGTAAAACAAGGAGAGGAAATAGATATTCATATGACTTATTTTGATCATGACAAGAAAAGGCTTCACATAAAAATGGAGATGATTGAAAAAAGTAAAAAAAAAATATCCGCAACTATAGAGTGGATATCTCTTTATATAGATTTAAGTCAGAGGAAAGTTACCGAATTTGAGGAAGAAAAGTTAAAAATAATGGATAAGTTTATTGAAGATAATAAAACAAAATTTTCATCTAATAATCTTCTCTTTTCTTCAAAATTAAAGAAATAATTAAATATTACAAATTCTAATAATTTGATATAGGTGCCCAATGAGCGCCAATAATAATCCTAAAGGTATTCTTTTAATTATTACTGCAATGACATTTTTTTCAATGCAGGATGCATTGATTAAATTTATTTATGAACAGGCAGCGCTTTATGAAATTTTTTTTGGAAGATATTTTATTGCTGCCATATTGCTTTTTGGATACATTAAATTTAGAAAACAGAAAGTTTCACTAAAGACTTACTATCCTTCTTTAACAGTATTAAGAGTTGTATTACACTTTATAGCGTTTTCTGCTTTTTTTATCTCTTTAACGTACATGCCATTAGCAACCGCTAATGCACTTTTTTTTTCTTCGCCATTTTTTGTATCAATTTTTGCAAAAATATTTTTAAAAGAGTTTATTGGAATTAGAAGATGGTCTGCAATTGTATTTGGTTTTATTGGGGTTTATATAGTTTTGGATCCAAATTTTTCTAACTTTGAATATAGGAATTTATTGCCAGTAATATCTGCTTTTTGTTATGCGGCCTCAATGACTATTACAAAGTACACTTCAGATAAAGATGATGTTAATACACAATTATTTTATTTTTATCTTATTGCAATAGCCTTATGTGTGATAATTTTTATTTTTATGGGCAATGGGCAATTTAATAATTCAAATTTTGACTCTACAACTCAATTTATTTTCAGAGAATGGTTTTCAAATATTGAGTATACTTGGAAGTTTATTTTATTTTTTGGTTTTGTTGCTTCAATTGCATTTGTTTGTATATTTTCCGCTTATATTGTTGCTTCTCCATCTGTGGTGTCGCTATTTGAATATTCTTTAATTATAATGTCAATGATACCTGGATATTTATTGTTCAATGAAATTCCATCTTTAAGAACATTTTTAGGTGTTGGTTGTATTATAGCTGCTGGTATTTATATTTATGTAAGAGAAAAGGCTAGAGATCAGTATATTGCAACAAAAACACCTTTAAGAAGATCGTAAAATTTTATTGAAACTCTACTTCAGTAATAATAAGCTTCACACATAATACGATACATAACTCATCGATAAATTCATATTTACGAAAGTGGGATCGATCGTCTTAGATTTAATTATTTAAGGAGGTTCGAATGAAGTTTGGATATTTTTGCAATACCACTAACTGGGATCACAAACCCTATAATCAATTACTAGATGAAACAAAAGAGATAACAACTTATTGTGATGAAAATAATTGGGATTCTATTTGGTATACCGAACATCATTTTAATCATGAAGGAATGGAATCTTGTACTAACCCCTTAATGATGGGTGTTGATGCTGCCGCAAGAACTAAGCAGATAAAAATCGGACAGGCATGCAATGTTATTACATTTCATAATCCTTTAAGACTTGCTGAAGACATTGCTTTATTAGATCAATTATCAAATGGAAGAGCTCTAGTTGGTATTGGAAGAGGAATTTATGGAAGAGAGGCAATGAATTTAAATAAAGAAGCCGATCTAAAGGACCAAGCAAAAAATTTTAGACTGTTTGAAGAATCTCTTACAATAATGAAAAAAGCATGGACTGAAGATTTTTTTAGTCATAAAGGTGAATTCTATACTTATCCATCACCAAATTTTGTTTGGCAACACGATATGAGTCCTCCAAACAAAGAGTTTGTAGATATTAAAACAAACGAGATGAAAAAAATAAGTGTAGTTCCAAAACCTAAACAAAGCCCACATCCACCAATTTGGCAAGTAGTAGATGGAGCAAGATCAATTGAATGGGCTGCACAAAATGGTTTGAACACTATTATGTGGATACCTACTGTTAAGGCTCTTAAGAAAAGATTTGAGATATTCCAAGATGCAAAGTCAAAAGCAGAGAACAGAGAAGTTCCTTTAGGCGAAGGCATATCTTTAGTTAGAGATATGTTTGTTGCAGAAACAATGGAAGAAGCTGAAAAATTAGCAGGTGAACATATTATAAATTATATGAGATGGGTTTGTCATTGGCGAGGATTGGGAAATCATATGGACCCAGGTGAAGAATTGCCAGAAACAAAGCATAAATTAGATTTATTAAATTATGAATTTTTACATAAAAGAAATTTATTGTTTGGCACTCCAGAGTATGTTGTTAATAAAATTAACGAACTTAAATCAGAGTTGAATTTACAAAATCTCCAAGTTTGGTCTAACTTTCCTGGAATAGAACATGAAGCCTGCATGAGGAGTATTAAATTGTTTAATGATGAAGTAATTCCAAAAATAAATTTAGACAGCTCTAATATAGAAAAAGCAAGTTAATGAATTTAGAAATAAGAAAGTTTACAAAATTTGTGGACAAAACTTTTATTGAGGGTGGAAAAAAAGCTAAGGAGCCAGTTTTATTAGTTTCTGTAGCTGTAGTTTTTAAAAATCCATGGCACGGACAAGGATTTGTTGAAGACCTTAGACCAACTATTTTAGATTTAGCTCCTAAACTTGGAGATATGCTTGTACCTGAATTAATTAAAGAGATGGAGTCTCCTGATAAAATACTTGCATATGGAAAAGCTGGAGTTGTTGGATTAAACGGAGAGATAGAGCACGCATCAGCATTTATACACACTTTAAGATTTGGGAATAAATTTAGAGATGCTGTAGGTGGTACTTCTTATTTAAGTTTTACAAATACAAGGGGGCCAGCAGGTTCGAAAATATCAATTCCAATGATGCACAAAACAGACTCTGGTTTAAGACCATACTATTTAACTCATGAGTTCACAATTCATGATGCACCATTTGATGACGAGGTTGTGATAGCTATAGGAGGCGCCTCAAGTGGAAGAGCACATGCAAGAACAGGTGATAGATACCAAGATATGAAAGAGATGGGCATTAAAAATTAAAAAATGCCTTATAATTTTGATAGAAGTCAAAATCATTATTATTTTAATAATAAAAATTCAATTCCAATAATTTTTATACACGGACTTGGATTAAATCAATCAATGTGGAAACCTCAAATTGATTTTTTTAAAAATAACTCTTTTGTAACATATGATCTTTTAGGCCACGGCAAGACCCCTTTTAGTGAAAATATACTAACAATGAAAAAACTTGCTAGCCAATTATTAGTTTTGAT
>CACLHJ010000005.1 GCA_902606645.1 uncultured Pelagibacteraceae bacterium
ATAAAATAAAATAAATTAAAATTTTTTTACCTTTTTTTTGATGCATCTTTTAATATCCACTCTATTAATTCTATGAAGCTCATACCATGGTGAGCAGCTATCTCAGGAACTAAAGAAAGTTTAGTCATTCCAGGCTGAGTATTTATCTCTAACAAATAAAATTTACCGTTAAAATATTTAAAGTCTGATCTCGTAACTCCCCTACATTTAATTATTCTATGGGCTTTGTGAGCCAACTCTAATACTTTATCTAATTTTTTTTTAGGTAAATCAATTTTAATAATATGTTGTGTTTTGGCGTTAGTATTATACTTTGCTTGATAATCATAAAATTTTCTCTTAGGTTTTAATTCTATTGCTCCTAATTTTCTATTTCCTAAGATTGCGACTTGTATTTCTCTACCCTCTATATACTCTTCAATCATTACCTTATTGTAATTTTTAAGAGAATTTAAAATTTTGAATATATTTTTTCTATTACAGATAAATACATTTACGCTTGAGCCTTCATTTAATGGTTTAACTACAACTGGAAATTTTAATTTACTATTTATTATTTTAACTAGTTGTGGATTTTTTTTATCAAATGAGTATGTAAAGAATTTAGGAGTATTTATTTTATATTTTATAAATAGTTTTTTAGATATTTCTTTATCCATTGCTATAGCAGATGGAATTACACCTGAATGAGTATATGGAATATTGAACCTTTCAAGTATGGTTTGAATATAACCATCTTCTCCAAACTGTCCATGCAATGCATTAAAAATTACATCAGGATTAAATTTATTAATGATTTTTTGCAGATTACTATTTGGTTCAGAAATTTGAACATTATATGAATTTTTTCTTAATTCTTTTGCAACTTGCAGTCCAGTATCAAGACTAATTAATCTCTCTTTTGAAATTCCCCCTGATATTATTAATATTTTCTTTTTCAATTTATTCTATTATTTTAATTTCTGTTTCAAGCTTGATCCCAGTTTTTTTGAAAACACAATCAGATACGAATTCAATCAAATCTTTCATTTCTTCAAATTTAGCATTACCTTTGTTTACAAAAAAATTACAGTGCTTATCTGAAATTGACGCATCTCCAAATGATTTTTCAAGTGGTACAGACTCTCTAATTAACTGCCATACCTTTTTGTTAGTTTGATTAATAGGGTTTTTAAACGTACTTCCACTAGTTTTTATTCTTGTAGGTTGAGATTGTTCTTTTTTTTCCACTAATTTTTGAACTTCGCTCTTTATTAAAGCTTTATCTTTTTTGTATCCCTTAAAGGATGCGCTCAAAAATATAAGATCGTCTGATAATCCACTCTCTCTATATTTAAAATCTATATCTTTGACTGGAATAGTTAAAACCTTACCTGATTTATCTACCGCTTGAATAGAAATGAGGATATCTTTAAATTCTTTACCAAAACATCCTGCATTCATTTTAATGCCACCACCAACCGTCCCTGGAATACATGATAAAAATTCAAAGCCCCCCAAACCATTATTAATAGCAAATTCTGATAGCGATTTATCACTAACAGCACTACCTGCAATTATAATTTCTTCAGTTAATAAAGAAATATTATTAAAGTTATTTAATAATTTAATTACAACGCCATCATAATTATTGTCTGTAATTAATGTATTTGAGCCCCCTCCTAAAATAAAAATCTTTTCTTTATTATTTATCTTTTTTAAAAACTTGATTAATTCTTTTAAATTTTTAGCTTTATAATAAATCTTAGTTTTGCCACCAATATTAAACCAATTCTTTTTCTTTAAATCATAATTTAATTTTAAATTTTCACTAAATTCAGACGACAATTCTTTTAAATAATCACTCATTACAAAAATTTAGGCATTTCTCTCATCCATGATGAAATGGAACCTGCCCCCATACCTATTACTATTTTGTTCCCATAAATATTATGTTTTAAATATTTTGCTAATTGATATTTGTCATTCACTAGAAATAGTTCGACTTTGGATTTTTTTATTATTTCTTTTGCAAAATTATAATAACTAAAACCTAATTTGATTTTTTCACCTGCAGTATATATCGGAAAAAGAATTACTTTGTCTGCATCTTTAAATGCAGATGCAAATTCTGACTTTAAATCTTTTAATCTTGATATCCTGTGCGGTTGAAAAATACATATTTTTTCATAATTTGAATAAACTTTTTTTACTCCGTTAAGAACTTCTTTAATTTCAGTTGGATGATGAGCATAATCATCAAAAAAATCAACTTTGTTAAATGTAAAAATTTTATTAAATCTTCTTTGAACACCTTTAAAGTTTTTAAGTCCTTTTTTTATATTTAAAATACTTAAGCCCACATTAAGTGCTACAGCAGTTGCAGCTACTGAATTTTTGATATTATGTAAGCCTAATAATGGAATTTTTATTTTTTTTATTATTATAATTTTCTTATTAGGCAATCTAATTTTTAAATCATACTCCGAATATTCTCTATTTTGCTTAATGTTTTTAACACTATAGTTAGATTTGTCGTCTATACCATAAGTATAAAAATTTTTATTTTTTAATTTTTTTAATAAGTTTCTATTATTTTTATTATCTAAACAAATAAATGATTTTCCAAAAGATGGAACTTTCTTAACAAAATTTACAAAATATTTATTTAATTTATCCATAGAACCATAATAGTCCATGTGTTCTCTATCAATATTTGTTATGATTGCGTACGTTGGAGGGGTATGAACAAAGCTACCATCTGACTCATCGGCTTCTAATATTGACCATTCACTTTTCCCAAGTTTCGCGGAATTATTTATAGAGTTGATTACACCTCCATTAATAATAGTTGGATCTATTTTGGTTTCTTGGAAGATAGAAGCAATTAAGGATGTGGTAGTAGTCTTGCCATGAGAGCCCACAACAACAATATTTTTTGTTAAAGACACAATATTTGCTAACATTTCGCCTCTTTTATAAATAGGCAACTGCTTCTCAATTGCCTCTAACATTTCTGGATTATTTTTTTTTATAGCTGAAGAAATAACTAATATTGTTGCCTTATTTATATTTTGTTTTTTATGACCTATTAAAACTTTTATTTTTTCTTTTTTGAGCCTTTCAATATTTTTATTAATAGAGATATCGCTACCTTGAACCCTAAAACCTTTGCCTTTCATTATTAAAGCTAAACCACTCATACCAATACCACCAATACCAATAAAATGTACTAACTCAGTTTTTGCTAATTTAATTTTCATTTAAAATTGATAATAAATTTTGATTAACATTATTCCATGTATTTTGATAATTTAAATTTTCTAAATTCTTTTTTTTAAGCAAATATTCCTCTTTATTTTTAATTATTTTGAGCAAAAGATCTTCAAAATTTTGTTTATCAAAATTTTTTTGATTTACGATCCAACAAGAGTTTTGATCCTCATAAAATTTTGCATTTTCATATTGATGGTTATCCATAGAGGATGGAAGGGGAATAGAGATAAATGGGACTTTTAATAATGACAATTCTGCTAAACTTGAAGCACCACCCCTAGTAATACACAAATCAGATTTAATTAGAAGTTTATTGAGATTTTTTTCAAACACAAAAACATGGTGTTCAATTTTATTTTCTTTATAAAAATTTATAAGAAAATTTTGATTACTATCATTTGTTTGGTGAATAATTTTTATTTTTATACTTTTTGAAACTTTAGCCAAAGTTTGATGTAATAAATTATCAAATATTTTGGCACCCTGACTACCCCCTATAATTGTAATAGTAAATAACCTTTTTTCTTCAATATTTGTTAATTCTTCATAATATTTTTTTCTTACTAAAGGTTTGAGAATTCTTAGCTTGTTCTCAAATTTTTTTGGAAGATCAATAATATTTTTTGAATAACAAATAATAATTTTTGAAAAATTTAAAAAAAATTTATTTGCTCTACCCATAACCATATTTGGTTCAATTAAATAAATTTTAATACGCAATAATTTTGCAGCAAAACATAACGGTAAAGACATATATCCACCAGTTGAAATTAAGATTGAAATTTTTTCTTTTTTTAAAATATTTAAAGATGTTATTATTAATAAAAATACTTTAAAAATTACCACAGGAAAAAAAATAGAAATTTTTAGTTTTGGAGTATCAACAATAAAAGGTTTATACTTTTCTGTTTCAAAATATTTTAAGCCTCTTTGATCACTTGAAATAAACATATCGTACTCAGTTTTTAAATGATCGTAAATTGTCAAAGCTGGTAATACATGTCCTCCGGATCCACCTGTAGTAATCAAAATTTTTTTTTTCATTAATTAATTTATTTTTCTTTTAGTCAAATTTAATATAATACCTGCTAATATAGATGTACTTATAATTGACGATCCTCCATAACTTAAGAAAGGTAAAGTCATACCAGTCGTCGGAAACAATCTAATATTTACCCCAATATGAATTGTTGCTTGCATCAATATTAAACTTATCGAACCAATTAATATTAATTTGGTTTTATCATCTGTTTCAAAACTAATTTTTTTAAAAACCATATAAATGAAAATTAAAAACAATAATAAAATTAACATTATTGCCACCACTCCAAATTCTTCAGAAATTACAGAGATGATATAGTCTGTATGCGCCTCAGGCACTCTATTTTTAAGCACTCCTTCTCCAATTCCTTTACCAAAAAAACCTCCACTAGAAATAGAGTCTATTGCTTTGTCAGATTGGAAATTGTGAGTTCCAGTTTCCCTATCAAAGAAAGAGAGTATACGTCCCCGTATGTAGTCAAACTTAGGCACATATATTATTAAATATGTTAGCAAGATTATTGCTAGGCAGAAAAATGCTAAAAGAATAAATATATTAATCCCTGATGTAAAAATTAAAACAGACCAAGAGAAAACTACTAATAAAGTTTGCCCTATATCTGGCTGGACTATTAGTAAAAGAGATATAATTGAGATAGTTAATGTAGTTAATATGTACTTAATCATTATATTAGTTTTTTCAGTACAAAAAATTGCTGCTAAAAAAACTATTAAAAAAGGCTTAAGAACTTCTATAGGTTGAAACCTTGGTAAAAAAAATAGATCTATCCATCTCTTAGAGCCCTTGACCTCAACACCTATAATTGGAACTAATAGTAATGAAATTAAAGAAACAAAAAAAAGTACTATTGAATATTTAATTAATTGTTCTTTCTTTAAAGAAGAAAATATAAAAACAATAAATATCCCAATAACAACATATACTAAGTGTTTAAAAAAAAAGAAGTAACTATTTGTGTTTAATTTATCAGAGGCTATTAAAGAAGTAGAGACTAAAGAAAAAAACAGACCAATAATAAATAATAAACTAATTATAAAAAAAATAGATTTATCAATATTTTTCCACCACTGATAATAAAATTTATAAAGAAAACTATCTGTTTGCATTTAAATATTTTTTTATTATTTTATTGAAATATAAACCTCTATCCTCAAAATTTTTAAAATTATCAAATGATGCTCCAGCTGGACTAAATAGAATTGTATTTTTTTTTACTTTATTATATTTAATCTCTAAAAATATTTGATTAAGTGTGTCTTTCAAATTTTTAAACTTTTTAATTGTTAATTTATTTTTAAGATTTTTGCTAAATTCTATTTGATATTTGCCAAATATATAACTATTAAAATTTTTACATTGAAATTTAGTAAGATTAAACTTGTCTCCTTTTTTTGGTATGCCACACAAAATCCAGTAAACATTTTTAAGATTTTTAAGAAGGTTCTCTGACGAAGCCATGCTAGTAGATTTTGAGTCATTAATTATAGTTAAATAATTATTATCAAATATTATTTGTTGACGATATTTTAGTCCTTTAAATTTATTTATTGTTCTTAATAATTTTTTGTTATTTAAATTTAAAATTTGGCATATTTTTAATACAAAAATTAAATTTTCTCTATTACCAGATGACATAAAATACTTGTTTTTGATTTTTTTAAAAATTGGGGGTTGGAGCGAAGTATCTATTTTAATAATTCTTTGTTTATATTTTTTGCTTCTCAATTTTTTGATAATAACAGGATCATTTATTTTCACAAAACCTAAAGATTGCGAAGTTTGTGAATCTAATAATCTAAATTTAGCCTCTACATAATTTTTAAAATTTTTGTGCCTTTCAATGTGATCAGGTGTGATATTAAGAATTGCTGAATATTTTGATTTAAAAATTTTACTATATTCAAGCTGATAAGAAGATGCTTCAATTACAAAAAAAGTTTTATTTATAATTTTTTTTTCTGATAGTATGGGATATCCAATATTTCCAACAAGCCTAGCGTCTTTTTTTTGATCCCTTAAAACATCATATAAAAGTTTTGCAGTAGTCGATTTTCCATTAGTGCCAGTGATCGTAATACTATCGTTGCCAAAAAATGAGTAAAAAACGTCAAGATCTGTATAAACTTTAGAAGAATTTTGCTTTAAATATTTTGATAATTTACATTTAGAAAAGTCTATTCCTGGGCTTATTATTATAAAATCAAAATCACATTTAAGTATTTTGGTGAAAGAAAGATTTTTTTTATGAAATCTCAGATTATTTTGAGGATTGTCATCAAATAAGTTTACTTTAGCTTTATGTCTTAAAAAATTATAAGTAGATATTCCACTTTTACCCAATCCATAAATTAATATTTTTTTTTTTAAAAAAATATTATTAATTTTGGTCATTATCTTAACTTTAAAGTCGCTAATCCTATCATTGCTAAAATGATAGAAATGATCCAGAATCTTATAACCACTGTGGACTCAGGCCAACCTTTCTTCTCGAAGTGGTGATGAATTGGTGCCATTCTAAAAATTCGTTTTCCAGTTAGTTTAAAAGAAACAACTTGGACCATCACAGAAACTGCTTCGAGTACAAAAAGTCCACCTGTTATTGCAAGAACAATTTCATGTTTGGTTATTATCCCAACTGCCCCGAGAGATCCTCCTAAGGACAATGATCCAGTATCTCCCATAAAAATTTTAGCTGGTGGTGCGTTGAACCATAGAAAACCTAAACAAGATCCTATGATTGCTCCACAGAAAATTGAGATTTCACCTGTACCCTCTATGTATGGTATTTGTAAGTAATCAGAAAAAACAATATTTCCAGTTACATAACTTATAAATGCAAAGCATCCTGCAACCAAAATAACTGGAACTGTCGCTAAACCATCTAAACCATCAGTTAGATTAACTGCATTTGATGAACCAACTAAAACAAAAACAGCAAATGGTATAAAGAACCATCCCAAATTAATAATTAAATTTTTAAAGAATGGGAAATATAGGTTTGTTATGTTCTGATTCTCTACATAATAAATAAAAAAACAAACTCCTACAATTGCTAAAATAATCTGAGAAATTATTTTAAATTTTGATGAGACACCAGAAGAATTGCTTTGTTTAATTTTTTTATAATCATCAAAAGCACCTAAAACACCAAACGAAACAGCTATATAAATACAAAAAAGAATATTTATATTTGTTAAATCCCCCCAACATAAAACTGAAACTAATAAACCTATTAAAATAATTACACCGCCCATTGTTGGTGTTCCAATTTTTTTTACAATGTGCTCTTCAGGCCCATCATCTCGAATAGGATTTAAAATTTTTTGGCTAGAAAAATACTTAATAAAAGGTCCACCAATAATTAGGACAATAGCTAAGGATGTGAATAGAGACAATCCAGTTCTAAAAGTGATGTATTTGAAAACATTTAAAAAACCAAATGTGTCAACAAAGTTAAGTAAAAATTGATAAAGCATTTAATTTGTACCTTTTAATTCTTTTACTATCTTATTGAAACCTGTCGCATTTGAGGCCTTTATCATTAAGAAATCATCATTATCAAAGTTATTTTCAATTAGATCTTTTATTTGTAATTTATTCTTTAAAACTGAACCTTTTTTAAGATTAGAAATTTTATTATATAATAAGGAGATTTCATTTCCTTTGACAAAAACTTTATCAATATTTGTTCTATTAATCACTGGTGCTATAGATTCGTGAAGTTTTTTTGAATGATGCCCTAGCTCCAACATGTCACCAAGTATAAGATACTTTTTAGCGTTTTTTGTTTTGATCTTGTCATAATTTAATATTGCAGTCTTTAAAGATAATGGATTTGAATTATAACTTTCATCAACTAAGTTAATAATTTTTTTATTCACTTTAATTTTGGTGATATCACCTCTTCCATCTGGAGTTCTAAAATTTAGAAATATATTTTTATCTAATTTTAAAATATTAAAGAAAATACTTTTAACAGTTAGCGCTGCTAAGATATTATAAATATGATTTTGAAAATCATTTGAAACTATAAAATTTTTTTTAATTTTGTTTATTTTAATACAGATTTTGTATTTTTTTTTGGATTTTATAATATTATGTAGTTTAATATCTGCATATTGATTGCTTATTCCAAAAGATAATACTTTGATTTTCTTTTTATGTGCTATTTTTTTATGTAAACCAAAAAAAGCGTCATCAGCGTTAAGGACTATATAGCCATTATCTTTAGTATTATTAATTATTTCAGCTTTTGCTAAAGCTATTTGTCTTATGTTTTTAAAATTTTTGGCATGAGCGTAATTAATATTTGTGATTACACTTATATCAGGTTGAATAATTTTTGAGAGTTGATCTATTTCTCCTTTTTTATCCATTCCAACTTCAATAACACCATAATCATCATTTTGATTTATATTAAAAAGACTTAAGGGAACACCATATTTATTATTATAGGATTTTGGAGAAATTGTTGTCTTAGATACTTTACTTAAGGTGCTACCCAACAATTCCTTTAAAGAAGTTTTTCCACAACTGCCTGTTATGGCAATAATTTTTGTAGAAATATTTTTCCTAAAAATTTTTGCTGTTTCTGTAAGTAAACCTAAAGGATTTATTGAGCTTGCTTGTTTATTTGCAGGTAGTTTCTTTTGAATTTTATTTACTATAGTTATTGAAGCTTTTTTCCGAATTGCTTGTTTAACAAATTTATTACCATCATTTTTTTTTCCTTTAATTGCAAAAAAAATATCATTTTTTTGTACACTCTTGGAGTTTATACTAGCTTTATTAATTACTGATTTAAATGGTAGAATATTTTGATCAAATCTTTCATTAAGAATGTTTAATTTTAAATTTTTAGATAAGTTAAAATTCTTTTTTTTAATTGAATTTAAAATTATTTGCCTATCTGATAAAAAAACTTTTCTATTTCCAATCTGCTGAGTTTTTTCATGGCCTTTGCCTGCAACTATTAAAACATTTCCTGTATTTAAGTTACTTATTGCTTTCACAATTGCTTCTTTTCTGTTGGATATTTCAATAACGTTATGCTTTTTTATACCTCTTTTAATATCTTCTCGAATTTTCTTTGGCCTTTCATTTCTTGGATTATCGTCTGTAAGATAAATTTTATCCGTGTATTTATCCGCGATTTTGCCCATTTTTGATCTTTTTCCTTTATCTCTATCACCACCACATCCGAATAGCACAGATATATGCTTATCAGGTAATTGTTCTCTAATATTTTGAATACAAGTTTGTAAGGCATCTGGTGTATGAGCGTAATCAAGGAACACTAAAGATTTATTTTTAATTTTTCCTATTTTTTCAAATCTACCCTCAACAGAAGATAGTCTAGGAATAACACTAAATATTTTTTTTAAGTCTAAATTACTTTTTGAAGCAGCAATGACAGCCATCAAAATATTTTTTAATTGAATTTTTCCTACAAGATTAACTCTTATTTCATGTATTAAGTTTTCGTGTTTTATTTTTAATATTTGAGCCTCATTTTTATAATTATGTGATACAAGTTGGAACTTTTTATTTTTTAAGGTAAATAATTTTAATTCTTTTTTTAAAGTAATATTTTTAATCTTTTTAAATTCAGGTATTTTGTTATCAGTTATAACAGATCCACCTTTTTTTATCAGATTTTGAAATAAGTAAAGTTTAGCATTAAGATAATTTTTAAAATTTTTATGATAATCTAAATGATCTTGGGATAAATTAGTAAATATAGCTGAATTAAATAATAATCCATCTAATCTATTTTGATGTAACCCGTGACTTGATGCTTCCATAATTACATTTTCTATTTTTCTTTTTTTTAATTCGCCTAAAATTTTTCCTAAATAAATAGGATCAATAGTTGTATTAAATAAATTTAAATTAAATTTATTTGATCTCACTCCTAGTGTTCCTATAGAAGCAACTTTTTTATTGTTGCGACGTAAAATTTGATAATAAAAATCTGAAACTGAAGATTTACCATTTGTGCCAGTAACTGCAATTAGGTTATTTGGTTTTTTTTTAAAGATACTAAATGAAACTTGGGCTAGTAATTTTCTAATATTTTTTGTATTTATAAATAAAACCCCATTTTTCCATTCATCAAAATTTTTCTCGGTAACAATTATTTTACAACCTTTTTTTATAACTGATGGTATAAAATTATTACCATCTAAATTATTACCTTTGATTGCAAAAAAAATATAATTTTTTTTTATTTTCCTATGATCAAAACAAATCCCGGAAAAAAAAGTTTTATGATATTTTTTTTTTATTTGTTGGAAGTGATCCCCTAAACGCATGCTTAGTTAATTTCTATATATTTTGTGGCTAAAATGGGCCCAACTTTATCTATAATCTTTCCTGCTACTTCCACAGAGGTCCAACCAGCAGTATTATATAAAGTCCCTTTCCATCCACCTTTTCTGTGTCTGTATTTATAATAATAATCTTTTGCTTTTTGTGGAGTATCTAACATCACTATAAATACATATTGAGGATTTGAAGTAGGGAATATAGATGCAAAAGTATTTATTTTAGCTTCTGAATATGCTCCATCTTTAGGTTGATCTGCTGTTCCAGTTTTTCCACCTATTTCAAAATATTCTACATCTGCAAATTTTGCGGTTCCTTCTTCTGTGCTAACTATTTTTCTAAGAGCATTTACAACCTTTTCTGAGACACCTTTATTTAATAATCTTTTTTTCTTGGCATTTTTTTCAAGATTATTTTTAACAAGAGTTGGTTTCATGTCGTATCCACCATTTGATAAGATTGCATAACCTTTTGCCAGCTGGAGAATTGTAGTAGCTACACCATGACCAAAAGATGCTGTTGCAAGTTTACATTTTCCAAAATTATAGTTTTGTTGAGGTGCCACCTCTTCTATATCAAACTGAATATCACTGAGAATACCTATTTTTTCCAAAAATGATTTGAATTTTTCTGGACCAACCTTTTGTGCAATTCTTACTGAACCAATATTACCAGATCTTACTAAGATTTGTTCTGCAGTTAAATCAGATGGAATTTCATTATCATATTCTCTTATAGGAAAACCATAACAATTGATTGATTTTGGAAGATTTAAAAATTCAGTTTCTGGTTTAATTAATTTTTCATTTAACGCACTTGCAAATGTAAATGCTTTAAATACTGAGCCTAACTCATAAGTACCTTTTGTTACTCTATTTATATAGTTTACATCTGTTAAATTTTGTCTTTCGTTAGGATCAAAGTCAGGTAAGGAAACTAGGGATAATATATTTCCATTATGGATATCCATTAAAATTGAGGCACTGCCTTTACTTTTAAAAATTTCTTGATATTTAATTAGTTCTTTCCGAATTAAAAATTGTAAATCTTTATCTACTGTCAACCTGATGGATTTTCTAGAATTTATTAAAAGCTCATTTAAAGATTTCTCTAGTCCAGAAATTCCAATATTATCGTTATCTATTTGACCAATAATGTGACTAAAAAGATTTTTTTGTGGGTAAATCCTCAAAACTTTTTCCTCAGGTTTCAAAGACTTATCTCCAAGTTTCATTAATTTTTCATAATTTTCCTCTGAGACTTTTTTTTCAAGATAAAAAAAATTTTTTTGCTTCATTTTTTTTTCAATCTCGTCAAAATCTTTGTTTGGAAAAATTAAATTTAAACTGAGTAGTAATTTTTTTTGATTTATGACTTCAGATGTTTTTAAACCAATATCAATTGAATTAACTGTTTTTGCTAAATAATTACCGTTAGTATCCACAATATCAGCTCTATAAAGGTTTTTATTAATTAATGATGTATTTGTTTTTTCTACTTTTGAATAGAGGGTGCCAAGTTTGATTAAATGAATAGAGTAAATTGTATGAATTATAAAAAAAATAAAAAAAATAAAAGCAACTCTATTAAACTTAATATTTAGTCCAGTTTTTTTCTTTTGAAATATAAAATCATTTTCATTATCCTCTATTCTCAAATTTAATTTAGATTTATTCATTATTCTTTGGTTATTTTTAAATTTTTTATATTTTTTTTATTTTTAGAAATATTATAAATTTTAATATTTTTTATATTTTTTTGAATTAGTTGATCCTCAAAATATAAAGATTGAAATTCAAGTAATTTTTCAGCAGAGCTCAAATAATCATGCTCTAACAAAATATTCTCATATTCAGTTTCTAATACTCTTAAATTTTCGTTTACTGTAAATAATTCATCCTCAATTTTTTTTGCTGTATTTTTTGTTATTGCGGTGAATAAAATTAATGAAAAAATGACTGATACTAAACCAATCTTTTTCATAATTTCTCTCCAAAATTTTCAATATCTATTAAATTTTTAAATTGATTTTCAATATCAGTTTCAAAATCAAAAAAATCGGTTTTTTTTATAGCAAATCTTAGTTTTGCAGACCTAGAAGGAGGGTTTTCACTTAACTCCTCTTCATTTGGTGTAATAGGTTTTTTTTTTATTAAATGAAATAGTGTCTCAGATTGTTTGGTTAAAGGAGTATATCTAGAAATACTCTTATTTTCCGAAAGACTTTTTAAAAAATATTTAACTATTTTGTCTTCTAAAGAATGAAAGGTAACCACTGCTAAGACCCCATCTTTTTTTAAAATTTTAGCAGCATTAATCAATCCATAAATCAATTCACTGACCTCTTTATTAACAAATATTCTTAAAGCTTGAAAAGCTTTAGTGGAATTATTAACCCTAAAATTTTTTCTTCTTTTTGAATTATCAATTATTTTAACTAACCCTTGGGTATCAATTTTTTTATTAATTCTTTCTTTAATGATATTTCTTGCTATAAATTTACCCTCTTTTTCATCTCCAAAAAACTTAAAAATTTTTTCTAAATCCTGTTGTTCGAGTTTATTTATTGCTTCCTCTGCTGAAAAAGAATTTAAACCCAATTGCATATTTAATTTGCCAATTGAGTCAAATGATAACCCTTTGTTTGGATCTTTAATTTGAGTATAAGAATATCCTAAATCAAATATAACACCTCTTACTTTTTCGTTTTTAAGTTTTAAGTTTTTTAATTGACTAAATTTTATATTTTTAAACTTAAATCTATCGTCAAATTTTTCTTCAAGTTTAAAGGCAACTTTTTTACTTTCAGGATCTCTATCTAAACCAATTACTTTAGTTTTATCAAATTCTAAGATTTTTTTTGTATATCCACCTTGACCAAAAGTGCAATCAATAAATGTGCCACCATATTGAGGGGAAATAATGCTAATAATTTCTTTTAGCAACACCGGGTAATGCTTTTGCATCAATGGTGTTATGGTGGCGTCCATTTATTTCTTTGAAGACCATTAATTTTTTTGTCTTCTTAAGAATGCTGGTATTTCGAGATCATCCTCTTCCTCTACTTCAGAGGATAATAACTCCTCTGGACTTGAATTTTCTGATTCAGAGCTAAATAAGTCTGGGGAATCTGAGTCTACTCCAAATTCTTTTAGATCATTTGAAACATTTTCTTCAACATTATCTGTTGAACTAGTCTCATGCTCTGTTTCAATAGCTTCTTGTGTAAAGGATTTCTCCATCTCATTTAACATCGTGTCTTCTATTACACTTTCTGTTTCAGGACTTGTGCTTTGTAGAACCTCTTCATTTGTAATATTTGTATGACTTGTTTCACCCTGTTGCTCCTGAACTATTTCATTTTCAAGCTTTAATGCATTGGCCCCGTGAGTAATTGGGGTTGAGGCTGTTGTGCTTGAAAAATTAAAAGATGCAGATGATCCAATATTAGAAAAATCTGAATAACCAGGGTTACGGTTGTGAATTCTATGAACCATATTAACGACAGATTTTGACTCTGGTTGTTGACCATCAAGAGAAGTTGCAACTATTGAAACTCTAATTCTACCGTCAAGCTCTGAGTCTGTTATAGCTCCAATTATCACCTCTGCTTCAGTATCAACTTCAGATCTAATTTTATTTACTACCTCATCAACTTCAAAAAGTTTTAGATCTTTTCCACCTGTTATGTTTACTAATAATCCCCTAGCTCCCTTCAGAGTATAATCATCTATTAATGGATTATTAATTGCCATTTCTGCTGCTTGCATTGCACGACCTTCACCTTCAGCTTCTCCTGTGCCCATCATCGCTTTACCCATTGAAGCCATAACTGTCTCTACATCAGCAAAATCTAAATTGATTATGCCAGGCCTTACCATTAAATCTGTGACACTTTGAACTCCATGCATTAAAACATTATTTGAAAGATTAAAAGATTCCTCAAATGTTGTTTGTTCGTTAGCAATTTTAAAAAGGTTTTGATTAGGAATGACAATAATCGTGTCAACGTGTTTTCGTAATTCTTCCAAACCATGATGTGCTCTTCTCATTCTAGAGGGACCTTCATATAAGAATGGAAGAGTTACAACACCTACAGTTAAAATATTTAATTCCTTAGCAGCTCTTGCAATGACATGAGCAGCACCAGTACCTGTTCCACCGCCCATACCGGCAGCAATAAAAACCATATTTGCGCCTTGAAGAGTGTTTACTATCTCATTTAAAGACTCATCTGCTGCAGCTTGTCCAATATCTAGTTTTGCACCTGCACCTAAGCCCTTTGTTAAATTTAAACCTATTTGAATTCTTGATTTTGCTTTACTTAACTTCAAATCTTGAGCATCAGTGTTGACTGCAATAAACTCAACTCCTTGCATATTATTTTCAATCATTTCGTTGATTGCATTTCCACCTGCTCCCCCAACTCCTAAAACTAGAAGTCGTGGCTGCAACTCTTTTATCTCTGGCGCTTTAAAGTTAATTGTCATCTTAGTTCCCCTCTTTGTTGTTTAAATGTTTTTCCCATTTAAGGTTTGCTCGATTTAAATTTGCTTTTTTTCTCGCATTAACCTTAAATTTTTCAAATGCTGTTGGTTCCCATATTTGAAAAGTTTGACCCTGACCAACAAACAATATGCTGTTTTTTATATTTGCATGTTTTAATAATTTTGATGAAAGTGAGACTCTTCCTTCACTGTCAAATTGTAAATTAGTACTTTCCGCTAAAATTGAGGTTGCAAAAAAATCTCTTTTTTCTTCGAAAGGATTTAAAGAATCTATTGCTGTGGAAATTTTTTCAATTCTATCCTGCGAACATGCTTCGATAGATGAGTTATTAAATGAAGGATAACAGATAACACCATTATACCCTAAATTGGAAAGATGAGATCTGAAGCTAGCTGGCACTGAAACCCGTCCTTTTCTGTCTAACTTGTTCTCGTAAGTACTTAAAAACATAAATTTTATAATATTTAAATTCCATAATTGGGAATATATGGGAATATATGGGTATTTATATTAAGTGTCAAACCTAGAATCTTGACTATTATTCTTTAGATTTAATGGTTTTTTTTAATCTCAGAAAAATTAAATTAATTTATTAAGATTTTTACATTTAAATTATGAAAAAAAAGAGATCATTTGTGACTCATTCATTAGATAAAACTAGTACAATTAAATCTATTTGATAATATTTTTAATAAGTTTGCCAGATAAACTATAAGCCGGGTTCTGTCATTTAAACTTATCATTTGTCTAGGCTTAAGATCACTCTTAAACTCAAGCAACTAACCCTGATGACTAGCCAAGGAAGGCTTTTAGTTTTACAACAATGTCATCTCTACTTAGTCTTGCTCCCAGTGGGGTTTTCCAGCATTCATTGTTACCAATAGAACCGGTGTGCTCTTACCACACCTTTTCACCCTTGCCATGTTATGGCGGTTTATTTTCTGTGGCACTATCCCTAGGGTTGCCCCCGCCAGGTATTACCTGGCACTGTTTCCTTGTAGAGCCCGGACTTTCCTCTTTAACAAGTTAAAGCGATAAGTCGTTTATCTGGCTAGTTGAACTTATAGCTAAACTCTCAAATATCAAGAAAATTTATCTGTGTTTTTTAAAAGGTTTTTGCTTATTACTAAACATTCTTGGTCAATAATACCATTTACCAGTTCTTGCCTAAATCTCCTTTGAAATGCTGTTGCTAATATTTGTAGGTATTTGTCATTATTAAAATATATTTTTTTAGGGTATCCAATTTTATGTAAATTTTTAATAAATTTATTTTTATCTAATTTATTGACTGTTTGATTTCTTTTTTTTAAAAGTTTTTTTTCTTTTATACTATGCCAATAACCTATCTTATTTTTTGAAAAATATTTCCAAGGAAATTTTTCACCTGGATCTTTTTTTCGATCTGGAGCAATATCTGAATGGCCTAATATAAAACTAGATTTTATATTATATTTTTTAATTAAAAAAGTAGTTAACTTTAATACTGATTTAATTTGTTTCTTTGAAAATTTTTTATACGTGAAGTCGTGGCCTGGATTACTAATTTCTATACCTATAGAGTATTTGTTAATAGATCTATACTTTTTCCAAGCTGAAACACCAGCATGCCAAGAAATATATAAATCAGGAACTAAAGTTAAGATTTCTCCATTATTTCTAATAAAGTAATGACAACTAACTTTTGATTTTTGATCAGTTAATTGATTGATTGCATCAACTTCTTTCTTCATACCGGTATAGTGAAAAATGATGAATTTGATATCTTCTATTTTTCTTTTATTAAAATTAAAATTTGGGGAGTAATTTAGGGTTGTATCTAAACTTAATTTAGGCATAAATTTTGGCTATTTATAAACACTTTATAGACATTTTTTAAATTTAAATGTTATTTAATTAACAATAATTATATATTATATAAATAATCATGATCAAAAAATTAACAATAATTTTGATTTCAGTTTTTTTATTCTCGTTTAGTGCTTATGCGGGATCTGATGGTAAATTAGATTTATTAGAAAAAGAACAACCTAAGAAAATTAAAGACTGTTTTGAAAAATTAAATAGGGCAACATTTTCTTTTAACCAAGGTTTAGATAAGGCAATTATTAAACCAATAGCAAAAGGGTACAGAAATTTACCAGATCCAATCCAAAAAGGGACCAAAAATGCTGTCACTAACTTATCTAATCTTATAACCATACCTAATAATATTTTACAAGGTGATGTTAAATTGGCAGTGATAAATACTGGAAGATTGATAGTTAATACAACCGTTGGCCTTTTAGGAACTGTCGATGTTGCAAATAAGATGGGGTTCCCAAAATATGTGAAAGAAGATTATGGACAAACTTTAGGAGCTTGGGGTGTGGGTCCTGGATGTTATGTTGTTCTTCCTGTTTTAGGTCCTTCTACGCTTAGAGACACTGCTGGTTCCTTCGCAAATATAATGGGAGGTGACCCTTGGTACAACGCTTCGGTTCATGGTAATAACGAATTTTTAAGTGAAGGTCTCTATATAACGTCCAAAGCTATAAGTGGTGTTGATTTCAGAGCAGATAATCTTGAATCTTTTGACAATCTTGAAGAAAATTCTATAGACTTTTATGCCTCAGTAAGAAGCTTATATTTACAAGATAGAGAAAATAAAATTGATAATAATCAAAGAGGAAACGTTGAAGTCATTTATAAGAATGAAGAAGATTGGGAAGAGATAGACAGTAATTAATTTGAAAAATCATAGGTAATTATGAAAAAAATTCTTATAATTTTACTATTGTTCAACCTAAAGTTTGGCCACGTTTCTTCTATAGAGCCTGAAATATTTGTTCAATCTACTGTTAATAGAGCATCTCAAGTTTTATCTAAAGATATTTCAAAAGAAGATAAGATAAATGAATTAAAATCTATAGCAAAGGAAACTGTGGATATTAAAGGTATAGGTTTTTACTCATTAGGATCTGCTAGAAAAAATTTGGATAACAATCAAAAACAAAAATATTTTATACTATTTGAAAACTATTTTTTAAAAAGCTTTTCAAGTAGATTGTCAGAATATACTAATCCAAAAATTGAAGTTAAAGGAAAAGAGGTGTTAAATAAAAACTACACTATAGTTAGGAGCTCACTAATAAGTACGTCTGAGAGACCAGAGGTGAAAATAGATTGGAGGGTTTATACTAAAAACCCTGACAGTCCTTTAATCCGAGATTTAATTATAGAAGGACTTAGCTTAGCTAGAACACAAAAAGAGGAATTTGCATCAATCTTAAATTCTAATGATGGTAATATCGACTCTTTATTTAAAATTTTAAAGGAATTTTCTAAAAATTAATCAATAATTTGGTGGGCCCGCCAGGACTCGAACCTGGGACCAATACATTATGAGTGTACTGCTCTAACCAACTGAGCTACAGGCCCAAAACCTAAAATTAGTTATATCATTTTTTTTAAGTTATCAATTAAAGATATTTTAATATGGTGGGCCGTGTTGGTTACGCTCCAACTACCCCTGCAATGTCAATGCAGTACTCTACTATTGAGCTAACGGCCCAGTATTAGCTTTCTAAGAAGCTTTTAAGTTGTTTTGATCTACTTGGGTGTTTTAATTTTCTAAGCGCCTTGGCTTCTATTTGTCTAATTCTTTCTCTTGTTACAGAAAACTGTAATCCAACTTCTTCCAAAGTATGATCAGTATTCATACCTACTCCAAATCTCATCCTTAATACTCTTTCCTCTCTAGGTGTTAAGGTAGATAAAATTTTAGTAGTTGCTTCACCAAGATTTGATTTAATTGCTTGTTCAAGTGGTGCTAGTGCTTTTGTATCTTCAATAAAATCTCCTAGACTGCTGTCTTCTTCGTCACCAACTGGTTTTTCTAAAGAGACTGGTTCTTTTGAAATTTTTAGAACTTTTCTAACTTTATCTAATGGCATTCTAAGTTTTTGAGCTAATTCTTCAGGTGTAGCCTCTCTTCCAAATTCACTCAAAATTAATCTTTGAGTTCTTACAATTTTATTAATTGTTTCAATCATGTGAACAGGTATACGGATTGTTCTTGCTTGATCAGCAATTGATCTTGTAATTGCTTGCCTAATCCACCAAGTAGCATATGTTGAAAACTTATATCCTCTTCTGTATTCAAATTTATCCACCGCTTTCATCAGGCCTATATTTCCCTCTTGAATTAAATCTAAAAACTGAAGGCCACGGTTAGTATATTTTTTTGCAATTGAGATAACTAATCTTAAATTAGCCTCAACCATCTCTTTTTTCGCAATTCTAGACTCTTTTTCACCTTTTTGAACTCTACTTACTAATTTTTTGAAATCTGTTACTGATATTCCAAGTTTATGACTAATTTCAATTAATCTCTCTCTAATATTTTTAAATTCTTCTTTATTTTTAGTGAAAAATTGTTTCCAAATATTATTGGTATCTAAGAATTTTTTTAAATTTGGGTTAATTTCGTTTCCAATATAAAATTTAATAAATTCATTTCTTGGAATTTTGTGATCCATTGCAAGTCTTAAAAGATTACCCTCAAGAGAAACAATTTTTTTGTTTTCAGCATAATGTTTTTGCACAAGTTCCTCTAAAACTGATGGGGATAATTGAAGTGATTTAATATTTTCTAAAATATCACTAACAATTTTATCGTGACCCTTTTCTTTTGCTGGTGAAAAATTTTGTGAATTTAAGACACAATTTAATTTTTCTTTTTGGTATTTTATTAATTTTGAGTATTCTTTAGTTAATGTATTGACAGTTTTTAAAACTTTAGGCTTAATCTCTGTTTCCATTGCAGCAAGAGTAGGATTAAAATCATCATCGTCATCAGAAGAGCCTTCTTCTTTATCAGTCTCACCAGCATTTTTTTGCTTAGCACTTGGTCCTGTAGATTCATCCTCCATATAATTTGTATCAATATCGATAATTTCTCTTACTAAAATTTCGTCTTTTTGTAATTTTTCATTCCATTCAAAAAACTGTTGAGCTGTTATTGGACTTTGAGAGAGTGCGATTAACATTACATCTTTTCCAGCCTCAATTCTTTTTGCAATTGCAATTTCACCTTCTCTAGAAAGAAGTTCCACACCACCCATCTCACGTAAATACATCCTTATAGGATCATCGCTTTTCTCTATTGTCTTCCCTTCTTCTTTGCCTGAATTCTCTTTTTTTCTTAAGACTTTAAAATCAGATTTTTTTTCAACTAAGGAAACATTTTCATCTAAAATATGTATGAATGCTTGAGCCAAGTTTTCATCTGATAAATTTCTTTTTCCTAGAGACTTGCTCAATTCCTCATAGGTTATGAAACCTCTATGAGTTCCACGGCCCATTAATCTAGCAAATGATTTTGTTATAATTCTTTCCACAGCAATAAAAGTTTGGAAGTCTTATATAATGTCAAATCTGTAAAAATCCACGACTAAATTAGCTGAATTAATTGAGATTCTGCTTTTTTTTAAGCTCTTTAAGCTCATTAAATGTGGTCTCACTCATATCAACTGAGAACTTCGATTCTAATTCTTGAATCCTAAACTCAAGATCATAATTCATCAAATCTCTTGAAATATCTTCCAATAGTTCAATGGTTTTTTGATCATCATCTGCTTGATTTTTTAGAATATGTTTAATAGGTGCAAATTTATTTATTTTTTCTAACAATTGATTATCTAACTTTAAATCCTCAATTGTAATTTGCTCTCCAGATTTCAATTTTTCAATTATTAGTTCAAATATTTTTTTATTCACTTCGGTAAATAACTTAATATTTTCAATTAAATGTATATTTGCTTGTAACAAATTTAAATTATTCATTACTAAATATAATAAAGAAAACTCTTTAAGCTCAACACCTGTCAATGATTGGCTATCATTGAAATGTTTTTTAGTTGTTTCCAGTGATTTAGTTCTTTTTACAAAAAACTTTTTCACATTTTGATTGGAATGAGGTGTTAATTCTGCAATTTTTTCTAGAAAATATTCTAGTACATATTTTTTTATAAAATTATCTTTAATTGTATTTGCAATACTTTTCAATTTTTTTTCAAAAATTGCTAATGAAGAAGGATTATTTTCTGTTTGTTTTTTATAATGACTAAAAATAAATTGATGTATAGAGACCTTACTTTGTTTAGTAAAATCAATAAAATTTGCTTTACCATTTTTATTTACATAACTATCAGGGTCTTCTTTGTCTGGTAAAAATAAAAATGAAATTTGTTTTTCAGGTTTTAATTCTTTAATAGAGTTTTCTGCCGCTCTTAAAGCTGCTTTATAACCACTTTCATCGCCGTCAAAGCAAATAATGATATCATCAAAAAACTGATTAAGAGTTAAAATTTGTTTGTCTGTCAAAGAAGTTCCAAGATTGGCAACTGAATTATCAATACCATTCTTACTTAAACCAACAACATCCATATATCCCTCAACTAAATAGACATGATCTATTTTGTTAGAAAGTTTTCGAGCTAAATCTAAATTGTATAAATTAGATCCTTTTTTAAAAAAATTCGTTTCGGGTGAATTTATATATTTTGCTAAATAGTCTAAGTTTTCGATTATTCTCCCGCCTAAAGCTATTGGTTGACCCGAGATATTATTGATTGGAAAAATTAATCTTCCTCTAAATCTTTCAATATATATTTTCTTTTTTTCATCAAAGTAAAATAAGCCTGTTTCAACTAAAGTTTGCTCACTATAATTATCTTTTAATTTTTCAAAGAAATTTGGATTTTTTTCTACATATCCAATTGTAAATTTTTTAACTTCTTCTTTAGTTAAAGTTCTATTTTTTAAATAATCTCTTGCGATAGCATAACTTTCGTTTTTTAATAATTCATTGTGGTAAAAATCTACATACTGACTAAAGATTGATTGATACTCTTTCCATTTTTTTTCTCTTTCTTCATCTTGTTTCGAAAACATATATGGCTGCATTCCAGCTAATTGAGCTAAATATTTTACTGCCTCTCCAAATTTAAGATTTTGAATTTTCATAACAAAATCAAAAATGTTTCCATGCTCTGAGGTTGCAAAACAATGATAAAATTCTTTTTCATCATTTACGGTAAATGAGGGGGTTTTTTCATTTTTAAATGGAGACAAACCAACAAACTCTTTTCCTCTTTTTTTTAATGAAACAGTTTTTGAAACAACTGTAGATACTTTTAACCTTGTCTTAATTTCATCAAGGTATTCTTTTGGATACTTCATTATTTATTCAATAAATCTTTAATCATCAGGCCTGCTTTAGCAAAATCAATTTCATCAGAATGGGTTTTCTTTAACTCTCCCATTACTTTGCCCATATCTTTTATTGAATTAGCACCAAGTTTAGCAATTAAATCTGCACAAATTTTTTTGGTTTCCTCTTCTCCTAGTTGCTTTGGAAGAAATCCACTTAAAATATCATATTCATTTTGCTCAACTTCTAACAGATCATTTCGATTATTTTTTTTATAGATATCAATCGATTCGGCTCGTTGTTTAACCATTTTTTTCAGAAGCTTCTTAATGTCTTCATCGTCTGTATCTTTTTTATTAGGTCCAGATCGGTTGACTATGTCTAGATCCTTAATGGATGACAATATTAACCTATAGGTTGATATTTTATTTTTGTCTTTTGATTTAAGAGCAGTTTTATATTCGTTTTCGATAGTATCTTTTAAGGACATAATTTTTTAATCTACTGTAAAGAAATGATTCTTCAAAAGAAAAATTGTTTTTTTACAATTTTATATTACATCTCTGTTGCGATAATAAAGCAATTATTGTATTAACCTTTAACTCATGAGTTGTAATTGATCAAAAAAGCAAAAAAAACAAACTCAAAAAATTCACAGATTAATACAGGCGTTTTAGTTCTTGAAAACAAAAAGGTTTTTAAGGGAATTGGGATTGGTTATCAAGGAGAAGCAACTGGAGAAGTTTGCTTTAATACCTCTTTAACCGGTTATCAAGAAATAATTTCAGATCCTTCTTATGCGGGTCAGATCATAAATTTTACGTTTCCACATATTGGAAATGTTGGAACTAATAAAGAAGATGTCGAGTCTGATAAAATCTGGACAAGAGGCGTAATCTTTAATTCAGAAATAACCTCTCCTTCAAATTATAGAGCATTTCTGCATTTAGATGCCTGGCTTAAAAAAAATAAAATTGTTGGAATTACAGGACTAGATACAAGAAGTTTAACAAACTTTATTAGAGATAAAGGCGCACCTAAGGGAACAATTGCTTACTCAAAAAACGGAAAGTTTAATATAAGCAAATTAACAAATTCTACCATTAAATGGAGTGGTTTAAAAAACCTTGATCTTGCAGAAACTGTTACAACCGCGAAGAACTATATTTGGAAAGGACTTCAAACTTGGAAAAAAGAAATAGGATATAAAAAGAATACAAAAAATCTTTTTCATGTGGTTGCAATTGATTATGGAATAAAAAAAAATATTTTAAGATATTTCTCCGATTTCAAATGTAAAGTAACAGTTGTTTCTTGCAAAACTTCTGCAGAAAAAATATTAAATCTTAAACCAAATGGAATATTTTTGTCCAATGGTCCTGGTGATCCAGCAGCTACAGGAAAATATGCAATAGAAATACTCAACAAATTAATCAAAAAAAATTTACCTATATTTGGAATTTGTTTAGGTCATCAAATTTTATCTTTAGCTTTGGGCGGTAAAACAAAAAAAATGAAGTTGGGCCATAGAGGAGCAAATCATCCTGTTAAAAATTTAATCCACGATAAAGTTGAAATCACCAGTCAAAATCATGGTTTTGTAGTAGTTGAAGAAACTTTACCTAAAAAAATAGAAATTACTCATAAGTCTTTATTTGATAACACTATTGAAGGAATAAGACTTAAAAACAAACCAATATTTTCAGTACAATTTCATCCAGAGTCTAACCCTGGACCACAAGATAGCGTCTATCTCTTTCAAGAATTTATTAAAAACATGAAAAAAAATGCCAAAAAGAAAAGATATTAAAAAAATATTAGTTGTGGGAGCTGGACCCATTATTATCGGTCAAGCATGTGAGTTTGATTACTCGGGTACACAAGCTTGCAAGGCATTAAAAGATGAGGGTTTTAAGGTAATATTAATTAACTCAAATCCTGCAACTATTATGACTGATCCAGATGTTGCAGACAAAACTTATATCGAGCCCATAACATTAGAGGTTTTAGAAAAAATACTTATCAAAGAAAAACCTGATGCAATTCTTCCTACAATGGGTGGTCAAACTGCACTCAATCTTGCAATGGAGGCTGAAAAAAAAGGAATTTTAAAAAAATATAAAATTGAACTTATAGGTGCAAATTCTAAAGCAATTGCCAACGCTGAGGATAGGAAAAAATTTAGAAAAAATATGATCGATATTGGTTTAGATTTACCTAAATCTGAAATTGTCAACAATATCAACCAAGCCTCGAAAGTTTTAAAAAAAATTGGTCTACCTGCTATTATTAGACCCGCATTTACACTTGGAGGTCTTGGTGGCGGAATTGCTAAAAATCAAAAAGATTACTTAAAAATAATTAAAAGTGGACTTCACGAATCTCCAGTTAGCCAAGTATTGGTTGAAGAATGCTTGGAAGGCTGGAAAGAATTTGAGATGGAAGTGGTAAGAGATAAAAAAGACAACTGTATTATTATCTGCTCTATTGAAAATGTTGATCCTATGGGAATTCATACTGGTGACTCAGTAACTGTTGCCCCTGCACTAACACTTACTGATAAGGAATACCAAGTGATGAGAAATGCTTCCATTGCTTGCTTAAGAAAGATTGGAGTGGAAACTGGTGGATCTAACGTCCAATTTGCAATCAATCCAAAAAATGGACGAATGGTTGTGATTGAAATGAACCCAAGAGTTTCAAGATCATCAGCACTCGCATCCAAAGCAACTGGTTTTCCAATTGCAAAAGTTGCAGCAAAACTTGCTGTTGGTTACACTCTGGATGAATTAAAAAACGAAATTACAAAAGTTACCCCAGCATCCTTTGAGCCTAGCATTGATTATGTGGTAACAAAAATTCCAAGATTTACTTTTGAAAAATTTTCAACCTCTCCAGCAATATTAGGTACTTCTATGAAATCAGTTGGAGAGGCAATGGCAATTGGTAGAAATTTTAAAGAGTCGCTTCAAAAAGCATTGGTTTCTCTTGAAACAGGTTTTTCAGGATTAGATAGATTGTTTGATCTAAATAAAAAGCAAATTGAAAAAAAACTTAAAGAAAATATTCCAAATAAACTTCTTGTGGTTGCTGAAGCATTAAGAAAGAAAATTAACTTAAAAAAAATATTTACATTATCTAAAATTGATCCGTGGTTTTTAGAGCAAATTAAAGAAATCGTAGATAATGAAACTATAATCAAAAAGAAAGGCTTACCAAAGGATTTTGCTGAATTTAATAGAATAAAATCAATTGGCTTTTCTGATAAAAAACTTTCTGAATTAACCAAAACTACTGAAGATATTGTTAGAAGAAAAAGAACAGCGCTAAAAATTTTACCTGTATTTAAGAAAGTAGATACTTGTGCTGCCGAATTTAAGTCCTTTACACCTTACATGTATTCAACATATCAACGAAATTTCTCTATTAATTCAGAGTGTGAGGCAGATCCATCAACTAAGAAGAAAATTATTATTTTAGGAGGAGGTCCTAACAGAATAGGACAAGGTATAGAATTTGATTATTGCTGTTGTCAGGCAAGTTTTTCTCTAAAAGAAGCTGGTTTTGAAACCATCATGATTAATTGTAATCCTGAAACTGTCTCAACCGATTATGACACCAGTGACAGACTTTATTTTGAGCCCCTAAAAGAAGAGTATGTTTTTAATATTATTAAAAGAGAGCAAGAAAAAGGAAATCTTGTTGGAATTATTGCTCAGTTTGGTGGACAAACCCCAATTAAACTTGCAAAATTTTTACATGACCACAAGCTTCCAATTCTAGGAACACAGTACACTTCTATAGATTTAGCTGAAGACAGAGATCGATTTAGAAATTTGTTAAATAAACTGAAATTAAAACAAGCAGAAAGCGGAATTGCAAAAACATTTAAACAAGCAATACAAATTTCAGAAAAAATTGGTTTACCTTTAATGGTAAGACCTTCTTATGTTTTGGGGGGAAGAGCAATGGAAATTGTTCATGAAAAAAGCCAACTTAAAAATTTTGTAGAGGAGGCCTTTAAAGCTGCTGAGAAAAATCCAATTTTAATAGATAAATTTATTGATCATGCAATGGAAGTTGATGTTGATGCCATCTCAGATGGGAAAAAAGTTCATGTTGCAGGGATCATGCAGCACATAGAGGAAGCTGGTATTCACTCCGGAGACTCTGCATGTAGTTTACCTCCCGTATCTATAAAACCATTTTTGATTAAAGAAATTGAAAAACAAACTAAGAAATTAGCATTAGCTCTAAAAGTTAAAGGTTTCATGAATATTCAATATGCTATTAAAAAAGACGAAATTTATGTTATTGAAGTTAATCCTCGAGCAAGTCGGACAGTACCGTTTGTATCTAAAGCAAAAGGATTACCCCTTGCAAAAATTGCATCGCGTGTAATGGCGGGTGAAAAACTATCTAAATTTAATTTAAGAGATAAATCGAAAGAAATGTATGCAGTTAAAGAAGCTGTGTTCCCTTTTAATAAATTTCCAAACAGCGATCTGCTTTTAGGTCCTGAAATGAAATCAACAGGTGAAGTAATGGGATTTGATAAAAACTTTGGAATGGCTTTTGCAAAAAGCCAAATAGCCTCTGCTAACTCTTTACCTAAGGATGGATTGGCGTTTATCTCATTAAAAGATAGTCATAAAGATGAAGGAATAGGTTTAGCTAAAGAATTGATTAAATTACAATTTACACTTTGTGCAACTAGAGGAACAGCAGAATACATTAGAAAACACGGGATGAAATGTAGAATTATTAATAAAGTCAGTAGTGGCTCCCCTCATATTGTTGATGTGTTAGACTCTAAAAAAATTGGTCTAGTTATTAATACTGGTGGCGGAAATACTGAACATAGATTAAATGATGCAATAGCGCTAAGAAGAGGAACGCTTAAAAATAAAGTTCCCTATTGTACTAACATGTCAACAGCGCTGGCATGTTTAGAGGCTATCAAATCACTTAAAACAAAAAAATTAGAAGTTACTTCTCTACAAGATATATAAATTTTATACATCGACAATTAACGTGTCTTTGGATCCTCCACCTTGAGAACTATTGACGATTGTACTTCCTTTTCTGAGTGCAACTCTTGTTAATCCACCTGTGCTCACATAAGTAGTTTTTCCACTTAGAACAAACGGCCTTAAATCAAGATGTCTAGGCTCAATATCATTTTCGGTAATTGTTGGTGCTGTTGAAAGAGTTTCAAGTGGTTGTGCAATATACTCTCTTGGGTTTTTTTTAATTTTGGCAATTACTTCATCTCTTTCTTTTTTATCTGCTTTAGGGCCTATCATTATTCCATAACCACCTGAAGCATTGGCAGGTTTCACAACTAATTTAGAGATATTTTCAATTACATAGTTTCTTTCATTATTATTATGACATAAGTAGGTTTCTACCTGGTTCAAGATTGGCTGTTCACCAAGGTAATAAACAATCATTTTATTAACATAAGAGTAAACTACTTTGTCATCAGCTACTCCAGTGCCTATAGCATTAATTATACCAACATTTCCTTTACGCCAGCTCTTAAATAATCCCGGCACTCCTATCAGTGAACCTTTGAAAAATACTTTTGGATCTAAAAAATTATCATCAAGACGTCTGTATATACAATCAACCTTAAGGGGGCCTTTGACAGTTTTCATGTAAACAGTATCGTTCTCAACAAATAAATCTTTTCCTTCGACTAAAGCAATACCCATCTGCTCAGCCAAGAAAGAGTGCTCAAAATAAGCAGAATTAAATATACCAGGTGTTAAAACTACCATATGTGGGTTTACAGTTTTTTTTGGGATACATTCAACCATACAATTAAATAATTTATTTGTATATTGATGAATTGATGCAACTTTATATCTTGTAAATAATTCAGGAAATACATCTCGCATCACCATCCTGTTTTCAAGCATGTAAGATACACCCGAGGGTACTCTTAGATTGTCCTCTAAAACTAAATAATCACCATTTGTATTTCTTATTAAATCAACCCCAGAGATGTTTGACCAAGCTTTGTGTTTAGGAGAAAACCCTTCGCATTCTTTTACATAAAAGGGAGAATTAAAAATAATTTCTCTTGGAATGATTTTGTCTTTGAATATTTTTTTTTGATTATAAACATCATCAATAAATAAATTTAAAGCCTTTACTCGCTGCTTTAAACCTTTAGAGACTTTGTTCCATTGTGTTTTTGGGATTATTCTTGGAATTATATCAAGAGGCCATTTTTTTTCTTCTGCTCTATTATTTGCAGCATATACTCTGAAATTTATGCCTCTAGCGCTTATGGTACTCTGACAATTTTTTTCAATTTCTTGAAGTTTTTTTTTACCGTATCTCTCTAAAATTGATGAAATTATTGTAGCATGCTTTCGAAGTTTATTATCTTTGGTAAAATAACCATCATAAGCATGTTTTGAATTATAATTTTTCCAGAGCTTTGTGACCATAATAATTTAGTGTTTAATACTTAGATAAAATAAGCAAATGCATATTGGATATATCTGTTATGCTTTTAATTGATTATGAAAAAATGTTATAATTAACTAATTATTAAGGTGAGATGACTTACTGTATAGGTATTAAAACAAATAGCGGTCTTGTTTTTGCTTCAGACTCAAGAACAAATGCTGGTTTAGATAATGTAAATATTTATTCTAAAATGATGACTCACGACGTAGGTGATCGAACTATTGTAATTGTAACATCAGGAAATTTAGGAACATCTCAAGCAGTTTTTAAATCAATTGAAAAAGATCTTAAAAGTTCATCGGGCATAATGAATTTAAATACTTGTAGTGATTTTGAACAAATAGCATCTTATGTTGGTTCACTAAATATTGAACACTCAGCGCCTCAAGGAATAAATACTGATAATGTTTTGTTAGGTTCTACTTTTATTGTTGGAGGGCAGATAAAAGGCCAGCAACATGAATTGTATTTAGTTTATCCTCAAGGTAATTACATAAGACCAGCTGATAGTAAACCATACCTTGTAATCGGAGAGGTAAAATATGGAAAACCAATTCTTGATAGAGTTATAAAACCAACTGTTTCAATTGGTGATGCATCACGGTGTGCTCTTATTTCAATGGACTCTACTTTAAAAAGTGACCTTACTGTTGGACCACCAATTGATTTTGCGGTTCTTAAAAAAGACGCTGATAATCTATCTACTCTTGAATGTTTAAATGTTACAGACGAGAATTATTCAAAGGTTTGTAATCAATGGTCGGAGGGAATTTTTAAAGTTTTTGACTCTTTTCCAAGATTTGATTGGGAAAAATAAAAATTATTCAACTTTCCAATCCGTTTCAAAAGTCACATAATTCACTTGTAAGCATCGTCTCTCTTTTAGAATTTTCTTTTTTTCCATTCCATGCCAGGTATTTGGACCACTAGTAAAAAGATACCCATAATTATTTCTATAAGGTAAAGTTTTAACTTTCTCTAACTTTTCATTATAAAAATCTGTACCTAGATCCTCAGACTCATTGGTATTATTAACAAATATCAATCCGGACATTAATTTTTCTTTAATATCGCAATGAGGTTTTAACCAAAATCCCTCTCGGTCACAAATAACTTCAACTCTTACAAATGAATTTGATAAGTCCCTACCAATCATTTTAGAAATTGTTTTATGTGTTTCTTTAGATTGCAATTCATTAATAAATTTGACTAGATATGGAAACTGTGTGGCATTCTCTTTAGATACAAAACATCTAAATTTTATTGCTTTACCTCCTGACGCAATACCCTCTCGAAATTCTGCGCCACCTCCATCAATTGCCCTTGTTCCATCATATGAAAGATTAAGTTTAGTTAAATCTGGAATATCTGCTTTAATTATTTCACCAATTGATCCCTCGCTTAGCGCATCACTATATTCCCAATGATCAAAGGGTATTTTATGTTTTGATGAATTATTTTTTATTGAATTTAAAAATGACATTAAAATTGAATTTTTTGTTTAATAAGTTCTGCTACTCTATTCGTTTCAGTTAGTTTTTCATAGTTCCAAATTTCAACTTCTTCTCCTAAGTTTCTTGTTATATTTAATTCTCTAAATAAGTTTCGAAATCTTTGAAATCTTTTATCATTTTTTTTTGGTAAAATATTTGCAACATATATTGGCTTACCAGTCAAAGCAGCTTCAGAAATCATTGAGCTTGAGTCGCAAGTAACTACTATATTTTCTGATATTGCAAGTGCAGACAGATATGCTTTTTTATCTACATCCATTATTATAGTGTGATTTTCACCAAAAAATTCCTTGGCATAATGAATTGTACTTATTGGTGTTCTCATTGAAGGAATAACTACAAGTTGGAAATCATGTTTTTTTAATAATTTATAAAACATTGAAAAAATATGTTTAATATTTTTTGTTGAATAGTCATAATATTTTGTCGGTCCTCCCAAAATTAAGGCCCATACTTTTCTATTATCCTTTTTAATAAAAGAGTTTAAATATTCTTTATTTTCTGAAATTTCTTCCTCTGTTAAGTAATGGATTGCTCCTTTTGTACTTATAACATTATCTCCTTCTATTGCATCGTGTTCTGGTGCAACAATAAGATCAAAATGCTTGAAGTCTACTTTTGGATCTTGAATATGAATATTGAAAATTTTTTTATTAGAAATACTTTTTAAGTGAATTGAAGGAATAACACTTTTTCTTCCACACGAAATTATTAAATCAAAATCTGTTTGATCTATTTTTTTATAAACTTTTTGTGAAATTGGAGAGAATCTTGGTGGGATAATTTTCCAAATATTACTTGTTTCAACCTTGCAGTGCATGAAATCAATATCAAGGGCTTTAGCCAAACCTTCTACTTGACTAATCATTCCGTGCATACCTTGTGTTAATAATAAACCTTTTAATTTAGACATTTATCACTATATAGCTTTCATATGAGTCAAAATCCAACTAAACACACAAAAGTGTTAATAATTGGATCCGGTCCAGCTGGATACACTGCAGCAGTTTATGCCGCTCGTGCAATGTTAAGTCCTATTCTAGTTTATGGAGCAGAGCCTGGTGGACAATTAACAACTACAACTGATGTTGAGAATTATCCAGGATTTGCGGATGTAATCCAAGGTCCTTGGTTAATGGATCAAATGAAAGATCAAGCTAAAGCAGTTGGAACAGAAATGATTGAAGATCATATTGCATCTGTGAATTTGAAATCACAACCTTTTGAAGCAATTGGTGATAGTGGCCAAAAGTATACAGCAGATAGCATAATTATTTCAACAGGTGCTCAAGCAAGATGGTTAAATATTAAATCAGAACAGGAGTTCAGAGGGTATGGTGTCTCTGCATGTGCAACATGCGATGGTTTCTTTTTTAAAGATAAAGAAGTTGCAGTTGTTGGTGGCGGTAATGCAGCAGTGGAAGAGGCAATGTTCCTTACAAAATTTGCATCAAAAGTTAAATTGATCCATAGGCGTGATAGCTTAAGAGCTGAAAAAATGCTTCAAAAAAAATTGATGGAAAATAAAAAAATAGAAATTATTTGGGACTCAGTTGTTGAAGACGTAATCGGAGACAATGAACCTAAAAATGTCAAAGGAATTAAAATTAAAAATGTTAAAACAAACAACGTTAAGGAAATAAAACTTGATGGAGTGTTTATTGCGATTGGTCATGACCCTGCAACGTCTTTATTTAAAAAACAATTAGATATGGATAACGAGGGTTATTTAATAACTAAACCAGACTCAACCGAAACCAATGTACCTGGTGTTTATGCTGCTGGAGATGTAAAGGACAAGACATTTAGGCAAGCTGTAACTGCTGCAGGAATGGGATGTATGGCAGCTTTAGAAGCTGAAAAACATCTTTCACACAATTAATGCCTGGAAAAGTATTACTCACTGGTATAAGCGGGTTTGTTGCAAAACATGTTGCTATTGAATTATTAAATTCAGGATATGAAGTTTTAGGCACTGTTAGGAATTCAAATTCAATTGAACAAACAAAAAAAACATTAGAAGAAAACAATGTTTCAACGGAGAAGTTGTCATTTGTAGAGTTAGATTTATTAAAAGATCAAGGCTGGAATGAAGCTGCAAACGGCTGTAAATATATCATTCATGTAGCCTCTCCTTTTCCTCTAAAAGTTTCGAATGACAGGGAATCGCTTACCCCAGCTGCAAAAGATGGAACTTTAAGAGTTTTGAATGCAGGAATTAATGCAGGAGTGGAACATTTTGTTAAAACTTCTTCCATAGTATGTATGTTCAGAAAACCAAATAGATCAAATCCTTATACATTTGGTGAAAATGATTGGACTGATTTAGACTGGGATAAAACTACAGATTATTTTGTATCAAAAACTAGAGCTGAAAAAGCTGCGTGGGATCTTATGGAAAGTAAGGGTCTTAAAAATAGTCTTACGTGTATCAATCCCGGCTTTGTATTAGGAGATTTTTTAAATGAAAAAACTTGTACTTCAATGGAGTATATAAAACAATTGCTTCAGGGAAAATTTCCAGCTGCACCAAAATTTTCAGTAATGATTTCTCACGTAAAAGATATTGCTAAAGCACATGTTCTATCTTTGACTAATAATAGAGCTGGTGGCAGAAGATTGATTGTTGGATCTGAAGTAAGAAGTATTCTTGAATTATCACAAATAATGGCCAAAAATATTCCAAGTCATGCAAAAAAACTTCCTAAAAGAGAATTGCCGAATTTCATGGTTAAACTTCTAAGTTATGTGGATACAAGTGCAAAAAATATGGTCCCTGATCTAGGTCTCAAAATGCAAACAGACCAAACATACGCAGAGGACATTCTTCAAATGAAATTTATAGCATCTGAAATTGCAGTTGTTGATGCAGCAAAATCAGTAATTAGACTAAATATAGCCTGAAGTTAATTCAACTATTTCATCAGATTCAAAAACGGTTTTTTCTAAATTTTCGTTTGCAATTTTTATCATAGCTTTTGCAACTTTTTCTGAATTGATTGGTCTCATTTTTTTAAGTGGTCCAAGTAATAAAGGTGACAATAATCTAAAAGTCAGAACGCCTATTTTTTCACCTACTCTATTCTCTTTTCTATCTCCCATTAAAAAAGAAGGTCTTACTATTCCTAAATTAGAAAATTTTAATTTTTTTAATTCTTCTTCAACTAAACCTTTGAATTTTACGTAATCTCCTGAACTTTTTGGATTGGCATATATTGAAGAGATAAAAATAAATGAATTAACCAAATTCGCTTTTGCAATTTCCGCTATTTTTTTTGGTATTTCAAGCTCTACTTTTTGGTATTCATTTTTGTCAGGTGAATTTTGCTTTGTTGTACCAATACAAAAAAAACAATCATCTCCACTAATATCTTCTTTATGATTATCTAAATCATTAAAAGAAGTTTTAATAATTTCAATTTTAGGTTCATTAATAATTATTTCTGAACGTACAAATAACTTTATTTTGTTGTAATTGTCATTTTTTATTAATTGATCAAGAAGATGTCTGCCAATTAACCCCGATGAACCAAAAACAAGGGCTGTTTTCATTAACTTAAACTTTTACAAAAAGAAGATATTTTTTCTAATGCTTTTTTGAGATTATCCATTGAAGTTGCATAAGAAATTCTGAAAAACCCCTCAAGCCCAAATGCAGAACCTTGTACAACAGCAATACCGCTATTCTCTAAAAGAGATTGAACAAAATCTGTGTCTGATTTAATTTCTTTTCCGTTGGTATCTTTTTTCCCCATTAAACCTTTACAACTTGGAAAAACATAAAAAGCACCATCAGGATTTAAGCACTCTATGCCATCGATATCATTTAGGGCTTTAACGACAAAATCTCTTCTTTCTTGAAATGAATCTGCTCTTTTTTTAATAAAATCTTGCGTTCCACTTAATGCTTCAACTGATGCGGCTTGACTAATTGACGAAGGATTAGTTGTTGATTGTGACTGGATTTTTGCAATTGCTTTAATAATTTCTTTTGGACCTGCCGCATAGCCTATTCTCCAGCCAGTCATTGAGTAAGCTTTGCTTACACCATTCATTGTAAGAACTCTTTCTTTTAAACTTTCGATTTGAGCAATAGTAAAAAATTTAAATCCTTCATAAGTTACATGTTCATAGATATCATCACTTAAAATATATACATGAGTATGCTTTTCCAGAACTTTTGCGATTTCTCTAATATCTTTTTCTGAATAACATGCTCCAGTTGGATTAGAAGGAGAGTTTAAAATAATCCATTTTGTTTTTGGAGTTATAAATTTTTCTAAATCTGATGGGTTTATTTTAAAACTTTGTTTTTCATCACACTCCATTACAACTGGTTTGCCCCCTGCTAATAAAACAATATCTGGGTAAGAAACCCAATAAGGAGCTGGAACTATAACTTCATCACCTTCATTTAACGTGGCCATCATGGCATTATAAATGACATGTTTTCCCCCTGCTCCAACAGTAATTTGATCAGCGGTATAATCTAAATTATTTTCTTTTTTAAATTTTTCGACTATTGCTTTTTTTAAAGCTGGAGTTCCATCAACAGCTGTGTACTTGGTATCTCCATCATTTATTGCTTTTATAGCTGCTTGTTTAATATTTTCTGGTGTATCAAAATCTGGTTCCCCTGCTCCTAAGCCAATAACATCTTTTCCTGCTGCTTTTAATTCTCTAGCTTTTTGGGTTACAGCAATAGTGGGCGAAGGTTTAATCTTCTTTAAACTGTCTGATATTATGCTCATTGAAATATAAATAAATTCTACTACCTTGTTTAATATATGGAAAATACATATCAAGATTTAATTACAGATATCCAAAGCAAAAATCCTCAAATCGGTGGAAAACTTGAAGGTGGAAAAAAATTTAAAATTAAATCTGACTTCAAACCTGCAGGTGACCAACCTGAGGCTATAAAAAAATTAGTCAATGGTGCTAACAAAGACCAATTTAATCAAGTTTTACTTGGTGTTACAGGTTCAGGTAAAACTTTTACAATGGCAAAAGTTATTGAGGCAACTAACAGGCCAGCCCTAATTCTTGCTCCAAATAAAACTCTTGCTGCTCAACTTTATGGTGAAATGAAAACTTTTTTTCCAGATAATGCAGTAGAATATTTTGTTTCCTATTACGATTATTACACCCCAGAAGCTTATGTACCTAGATCAGACACATACATAGAAAAAGAAGCTTCAATTAACGAACAAATAGACAGAATGAGGCACTCAGCTACCAGGTCTCTCCTTGAAAGGGATGATGTACTTATAGTTGCTAGTGTATCGTGTATTTATGGACTGGGATCTGTTGAGGCTTACAGTAAAATGACTTTAACTCTTCAAAAGAATAACGATTATAATCGTGAGGAATTGATAAAGTCCTTGGTTGCTCTTCAATATAAACGAAACGATCAAAACTTTGTTAGAGGCACGTTTAGAGCTCGAGGGGAATATTTAGAAATTTTTCCATCTCACCTTGAAGATAGGGCTTGGAGATTAAGTTTATTTGGAGACAAACTTGAACAAATTGAGGAGTTTGATCCTTTAACAGGAGACCAAATAAGAGATCTAAGTTTAGTAAAAGTGTATGCAAATAGTCACTACATCACTCCAAAACCAACAATAGAACAAGCAGTTATAAATATTAAAAAAGAATTAGAAATCACTTTAAAAAAACATAGAGCAGATAATAAGTTGCTAGAAGCTCAAAGATTGGAGGAAAGAACTAAATTTGATCTTGAGATGATTGAAGCAACAGGCTCATGTGCAGGTATTGAAAATTATTCTAGATTTTTATCAGGAAGAAAACCAGGA
>CACLHJ010000006.1 GCA_902606645.1 uncultured Pelagibacteraceae bacterium
AAAAGTCTAGATTTATCTAAAGTTAATTATTTAGTTTTAGATGAGACTGATCGAATGCTTGATATGGGATTTACTCCTCAAATAGAAGAGATTTTAAATTTTGTCCCAAAAGAACATCAAACGTTATTATTTTCAGCAACGCTTCCAAACAACATCTTAAAAATATCTCAAAGATATTTAAATAATCCTGAAAGAATATCTGTTGGATCTTTGTCAGCCCCAATTGATAAAATTAAACAAGAAACATTTGAAGTTTCGCAGGACAAAAAATATCATGAACTAATCAATCAACTTGTAGAGAGAAGTGGATCCATTTTAGTATTTGTTAAAACTAAACATGGTGCAGATAAAATAGTTAAAAGATTAAAATATGATGGTCATAAAGCTGATGCTATTCATGGAAACTTAAGACAAAGTAAACGAGATAGAGTTATCAATGGATTTAGAAATGGACACAGTCGTATCCTAATTGCAACCGATGTTGCAGCACGGGGATTAGATATCCCAGTGATCAAACATGTTATTAATTACGATCTGCCACAAGTTCCAGAAGATTATGTTCATCGAATAGGACGAACCGGTAGAGCTGGTAAAGAGGGTTCCGCTTTGACCTTTTTAACTCCAAGTGATCGATCCATGTGGAATTCTATAAGTAAATTAATAGATCCAAATTACAAACCACCCCAAAGAGATAGAGGTCAAAAGAAAAGTTTTAGGGGCGGTAAAAAAGGTAAGGCTTCATTTAACAAAAGAAAAAAATTTAATGATAACAAAAAAGGAAGTTTCAGAGATAAAAAGAAGTTCTTTAAAAGAGATGATGACAAAAAACCTGATTTTAGAGAAAAGAAGAAATTTTTCAAAAAGGAAAATGACAATAAATCTAATTTTAAAGGCAAAAAGAAATTTTTTAAAAAAGATGGAGATAAAAAATCAAAATTTAAGGACAAGAAAAAATCTTTTGGCTTTACCAATAATCCAAAATATTTTGGTAAAAAAATAGATGATGTAGTAGAAAAAGACGATAAAAGATCATCTTTTAAAGGAAGAAAAAAATTCAAAAAAAGACAAAGACCTAAAAAATTTTCATTTAAAAAGCATAAAAAGAAGTAAGATTTAATTAGAAATTTTTTGGATCAATGAGGCTGCATTGTTTGTTGGTTTATTAACATCCTTTGAAACCTCATGAAAAACAAGATCAGGAACTTTACGTTCATTCAAAAATGATGAACCCTGTAGCTCTAAATTTAAGTAACGATTAACATCTGCTTGATTAAGAATTACTGGCTGACGGTGATGAATTTCTTTAATATTTTCTTTTGCTTCTTCTGTAATTAAACAAAATTGGTCCTCTTCAAAAATACCAGCAAAATAAATTACATTACTATCTTTTCTAACAAAATAATGAGGAGTTTTTTCATTCTCTTCCCTCTTCCATTCATAAAAACCATCTGCAACAGCAACACATCGATGATTTTTAATCAGTTTTTTAAATGAAATCTTTTCATCAATCGTTTCTAATCTTGCATTAATCAATGCTTTAAATTCTTTGTCTTTAGCCCAACTAGGGACCAATCCCCACTTTAAAGCCTCTAAAGTGTTACCGTTTTTATATTTTTTTATAACTGGAAGTTTTTGATAAGGATGAGCGTTATAATTTTCTGTATCCTCAACTTGAATAGCAGATTTTACTAAAGAGGAAGTTTTAGTAACTGGATTTTTAACAACATACCTTCCGCACATTATATTGATTGTTGTTTAATTAATTCTTCTATTTGTCTTATCATGATCTCTGGAGATTGCATTGATGGGTGTATCTCTTTTGCTTGTTCATAACTAAGAATTGCTTTTTCATAATTTTTCAATTGTATATTTACCAAACCTTGTCCTGCCAAAGCACCAAAATGTCTTGCTTCTATTGCTAAAACTTTATCAATATCATCTTGAGATTTTTTGAATTCTCCTATCAAATAAAAAACTGTTGCTCTTTTATTCCATGCCTCGGCCCAATTTTGATCAAAATTTATAACTTCTGTAAAGATTTCTATAGCTTTAAAAAATTGTTGGTCTCTTACAAACTGAGAACCTTCCTCTAACTTTGTGGTAAGTTTTGCATCGGTTGGGTGAGTGCTCCAAATTTTCCATATTTCCTGTTCAACAATAGATGATACTTTTGAATTATTGGCCTTTAACTCATTGAATAATTGGTTAAGTCTTACATCTCTTTCATTTGAAAAAGAGCTTATCTGCGAAAATAAATAAAATACCAATATTAAAAATATCCTCTTCATATTTTAATATTACCAAAAAAAGGATTTAGAGTCTTTGGTCTTAAGTGTCTTGGTTGTTTTTTTTACAACTATAAAATGAAATATCTTTCTCTTTTTCATCAGAGTTTATTTTTCTAGTAATTTCATGGATAAATTCTCCAGTACTTCTAGTGTAGACTGCAGATTCAGAATAATTTCTCTCTTGATCAAAAGCTTGTATCAAAATTATATCTTTATTTGATATTTTAACTTCCAAATTAATCTTATTAACAAATTTTGATAAATTTTTTATTACTAAAATATCAGGGTTTTTTGCTATTATTTTTAAACTTTTAAGATTTTCTCTTTCAACTTGATCACTTGTAAAAGAAACGAAGTTATGTTCGGTGTTTTTAATAATAACTTTTTCAAACTTACAATTAAGATCTAAGTCTGTTTTTACTGAAATATTAATATTTTTTGCTTGAACATTGTTAGTAAATAAAAAAATTATTATCAAAATAAAATATTTCATAAAATATTATTTTAAAATTTCATTTAGTGGTGTTATTTGGCCAATTTTAAAAATAATTGCATCATCTTTTTTAAAGCCATATTTTTCCGCATTACCTCTAAATCGATCTCTTGGTTCCATAATTGGTTCCAACGATAATACAAAAGTGCCCCAGTGCATACCAATTACTTTTTTACTTTTTAAATCTCTAGAGATCTCAAGAGCTTCTTCAGGATTAGTGTGATAAGCTGATTTATCTTTATATGGCGTTAATGGATAAAAATTATACGCTCCTATATTTATAATATTAATATCTATTGGACCATATTTTTCACCAATCTCTTTATAAATATTTCCAACTCCAGTATCACAAGCAAACAAAATTTTTTTTCCATCATATTCAATTAAAAAATTTCCCCATAAAGATTTATTAGTATCCGTTAAACTTCTTTTAGACCAATGGACTGCTGGAAGAAATGTTATTTTCATTTTTTCATTAATTATGATTTCTTCATACCAATCCATCTCATTAACATCGCTATATCCATTTTTTTCAAAATACTTACCTAGCTTTAAAGGAGCCATTACTTTAGTATTTTTGAAAGGGAATCTTCTGATTGTCATCATATCTTGATGATCATAATGATTATGAGTTAGTAAAAAAATATCTACAGGAGGTATTTCTTTTAAATTTAAAGCTGGTTCAGTAAATCTTTTTGGTCCAAATATTAACGGACCTGCATTTTTAGAAAAAACAGGGTCAGTTATAATTGTTGTATTCCCTAATTTTATCAAAAAAGTTGCGTGCCCTATCCATCCAATATAATCCCCATCTTTATATTTTTTGATATCAGCTAATACTTGTTCCTTATCTACAACATGATCCTTTGGAACAGTCATATTGAGTTTCTTTTTTTCTTTATTAAATACTTTAAAAGACCATTTAAAATTTCGATCAACTTTAGGGGAACCTAGAGGGTTTCTAAAAGTGCCGTCTGGTAAATGATGATAGGGAACTTTATCCATATAAATATAAATTAATAGTAAATGATAAATTTATAAAATTATAAATTTAAATTTTTATTTATCTAAAATAGCAATAATACTTTTTTGAATATTTTCACTTATTTTTATTGTTCCTTGTTGGTTAGGATGTATTCCGTCTTGTTGATTTAAACTTGGGTTAAGTGCCACACCCTCTAAAAGAAAAGGTATAAATTGTAAATTATGCTTTTTGGATAATTTTGGATAAATAGCATCAAAGTCTTTCTTATATTTTATTCCATGTGTTGTTGGAGCAATCATGCCAGCTAAAATTATTTCTATTTCTTTCTTTTTTGCAATTTCTATAATTTGTTCTAAATTTTTTTTTGTTTCATCTGGTTGAATTCCTCTAAGCATATCATTTGCACCCATTCCTAAAATGATAAGATCTATCCCTGGATCTGATAAACTCCACTCTGCCCTATTTAATCCACCTGAAGATGTACTGCCTGAAACACTTCCATTTATAACTTGAATATTAAATCCATCTTTTTTTAAATTATTCTCTAAAACTAAGGATAAATGATGTTCTTTAGGTAAACCATAACCAGCCATCAGACTGTCTCCAAATAATATTACCTTTTCTATTGCACTTGCTTTTATGTGCACTAGAAAGATTATCAGAATTTTTGTAAACAAACTTTTATTCATGTCTTCTCTTCTTAAATTAAAAAAAATAAATCTCAAATACCAAACTGGTAAAGATAATATCAGTGTTTTAAAGAATGTAGATTTAAATATTAAGAAAAAAGAAACAGTTTCCGTTGTAGGAGAGAGTGGTTCAGGAAAAACCAGTTTAATAATGCTTGTTGGTGGATTAGAGAAGCCAACCTCTGGAAAGATTATTTTTCAAAATCAAGAAATTACAAGCCTTAATGAGGATGAAGTGTCAGAAATTAGAAAAAAAAATATTGGAATTGTATTTCAATCTTTTTATTTAATACCAAATTATACTGCAGTTGAAAATGTTGCTTTAACACTTGAACTAAATAATTTTAAAAATCCTGAAAAAGAGGCGAAGACTCTATTGGATCGTTTTGGTTTAAAACATCGTTTTAATAATCTTCCAAGTCAACTATCTGGTGGGGAACAGCAAAGAGTAGCCATAGCAAGAGCAATCGCTATGAAACCTGAATTGATTTTAGCTGATGAACCAACTGGTAATTTAGATACTGAAAACTCTACATTGATTTCGAATATATTGTTTAAATATGTGAAAGAAGAAGGTTCTTCCTTAATTATGGTAACTCATGACCCCAAACTTGCGGATAAAGCAAAAAGAAAAATTAAAATTAAAGATGGAAAAATCAAATAATTCTTCAGAATTTAATCTAATACTTAAATATGCTCTAAAAGATTTAAGTAGAAACTATCATAAAATCTCAAGCATTATTATAACACTGTTTATTAGTCTTTTTATTCTAAGTGCTATTTTCACAATCGAAGATAGTTTGAAAAAAGAATTAAATAATAATGCCAAAGCATTATTAGGAGGAGATTTAGAGATTGATTACAATCGTAATCAAGGAAACTTAGATTTAGTAAATCAAGTCAAAGAGTTTGCAACAGTATCGCAAATGATTGAATTTAGCACGATGCTCTCAACAACTGGAAGAGAAAAAAATAAATCTTTATTTACAAGAATTAAAACTGTGGATGAAAAATATCCACTTTATGGTGAAGTTGATTATGAACCGATCGACGCTTATGAAAGAATGCAAACAGAGCCAAATACAATTTTAATTAACGAAAGTTTATCAAAGACACTTAATATAAAGATTAACGAGCAAGTTAAAGTTCAAGACCAAAACTTTACTGTCATTGGAATTATTAAATCAGTACCAGATGTAAGTGGATTTGTTGCATTTGGTGATTGGGCCCTAGCTGGCAAACAAACTTTAGAAATATTAAAACTAAATGGAATAGGAAGTTTTTTAAATTATGAATATAAAGTAAAATTTAATAATGATGATGATCCAGAACAAATAGAAAGAAAAATCGAAAATATTTTCAAAAACGATCAAAAAGTAAAACTTAGATACCCTGAGAATTCAGCAAGTGGTATTAAAAGAATTATTAATAATTTTTCTCAATTTTTATCACTTGTATCTATAAGCGCAATGTTGATTGCAGGAATTGGAATTGCAAACACTTTGTTGTCTTTTATCAATCAAAATAACATGTCAATTGCTGTCAGAAAAGCAGTTGGATTTTATTCCGGAAACATAAAAACACTTTATTATCTACAATTATTTATTTTACTGTTTGTTATTACTGTTATTTCCTATGGGTCTAGTTTTTTAATTGTTCCAATAGCAGATAAATACTTGTCTGATGGTTTGGGATTAAACGTTTATCCAGTATTTTCTTTTTTGAATTTTTTTAAAATATTTTTAGTTGGATTGCTAGTCCTTATAATTTTTTCTATACCAACAATAAGTTCTATTGATCAAGTAAAAGCTTCAAATTTGTTTAGGAATGTATTTCAAAATTTACAATTTTATTATTCAAAAAAATCAGTCGCTGTAAGTTTTATTTTGTTATCCACTTTAATTTTATTATTTACAATTGGATCTGAACAGCCAACATATAGTTTGGGATATTTTGTAGCTTTTTTTGTGTGTTTAATAGTTTTTTTCTTACTTTCAAAATTAATTATTTTTTTTCTAAAAAAATTTAAATCAAGTTCAATTGTTTCACTAAAAGTTTCAATTAAAAATATTACTCAAACAAAAAGTATTACTCCTATTACTGTAATGTCTCTAGGTTTAGGAGTTACATTATTGTTAACTCTGGCTTTAGTGGGTACTAACTTTCAAAGAGAAATAGCTAAATCTATCCCTGATATTGCACCTGATTATTTTTTTGTTGGCATTCAAAAAGGAGAGCGCGAAAAATTTGAGCAAGGTATTTTAAATATGGATAAAGATGCAAACATTGAAATAGTTCCAATGGTATCATCTGGTATTGCAAAAATTAATGGAGTTGATCCTAATACATTCATCAAACCTGATAATGATAGTTATTGGGTAATTGGAAGTGAACGAAGATCATCATGGGTAGAGGATATTCCAAAAGATAATCCAATCTTAGAGGGTGAATGGTGGGATTTATCCAAACCAAATCAGTTACAAATATCGCTGGATGCTAAAGTTGCAAAAGATTTTAATATTCAATTAGGTGATATTTTTACTTTGAACATTTATGGAAGAGAGATTGATGGAGAAGTAATTAATTTTAGAGAAGTAGATTACCGTGATCTAAGTATTAATTTTGCAATGCTCTTTAACCCCCAATTTGCAAAGGAAATTCCACATGAATACTTAGCAACCGCAAAATTTAATTCTGATAAATTTGATGAGACAGAAATGTTGGAGATAATGCCAAGTTTATCCATGATTAAAATTGCAGATTATCTCCTAAAAGTAACTGCAGTTTTAAACAAGGTATTCATTGCTGTTACTTTAATTTCTGCTGTAACAATTATTATTGGTTTAATTGTAATATCAAGTGCAATTATGGTTCAGGGAAAAATTAAGGAGTATCAAAATCTAGTTTTTAAAATCTTGGGTTTTTCAAAAAAACAAATTATTTTCTCATCCTTAATTGAATTCATAATTATTTTTATGTCTGTGATTTTAATTGCAATATTTTTTGCAGTTATAGGGTCTAAATTTATTATGGAAAATATATTTGAACTAGTTTGGCAGTTTGACTTTAAAGTTTTAATTTATTTAGGTTTTTCAATTGGGTTCATTACTTTAATGTTGATTTTAATTACCAATTTAAGATATCTAAATCCTAAAATCTATCCGCTTATAAGAAATCAATAATCTTTTTAAGAATATATATTTATAAAAAGTCAAAAATTAACTTTGAACTAGTTACGAAAATTAAAGCATACAAAATATTATAAAATAATTTTTCTTCAATTATCTTTAGGAGTTGATAACCAATTAAAATTCCAATAAGTGCAACAGGAAACAAAATTAATGATTGTTTGAAAGTTTCAAAGTTCATCATCGATAAATTAATATAAAGAGGAAGTTTAATTAAATTTACAAAAGTAAAAAAAATAATTCTAGTTCCAACATAAATTTCTTTTTTCATTCTCAAAGGAAGTAAATAAATACTGGTCGGTGTACCACCCGCATGAACACTGAAACTAGTAAAACCTGCTACAGTTGAACAAATTCCTCCTTTTAATAAATTTTTTTCTGACTTTGCTTCTTTATTTTTTTTAAAAAAGAAATAATGCCCTGCAAACAAAAATCCCATCAAGCCAATTATAAATTTTAGTAATTCCTCAGAAAAATATGAAAAGGTAAATGATCCAATAATTATACCAATAGCTGCAAAAGGAACTATTAATTTTAAAGTTTCTAAATCAAATTCTTTTCTATACTTATATGTTGCTATAAAGTCTGAAAATATCAAGATAGGTAAAATAATTCCTAGTGCTGTTGTTAAAGGCATAGAAATGGTCATTAAAGGAATTGAAATAAGTGCTATAGATCCACCTAGACCAGATTTAGCTATACCAAATAAAATTATTGCAGGAACAACAGTAAAAAAAAATAAGAGGTTTATTTCCATCTCTTTAATGAATTTAATAATTTTGATCCTAGAGGACTTATGGGTTCTTGAAGTGTGATTTCTTTTCTTGTTTTGTCTTTTACTAGTTTTAATAATTTTGTAGCCAAACCTTGCTTTCTAAATAATGGATTTACAAAGATATATTCGACTTCACCAATACTGTTAAATCTTACAAAGCCTAAAGTTGTATTTTCATTTTTAAAGGTAAAAACCCCATCAGATTCATCTATTTTATATTTTGAAAGATCAATTTTTGACATTAGCTCTAGTAATTTAAGAGTAAAAGAACAACTGCTATAAATACTATTATGGAACTAACAACAATATAATTAAGTTTAATATTTAATTTTTTTTCAGCAAATTCCGTAATTTTTTCCCAAAATAAAACAATTAAGAAAACTATAACAGCTGGGATTATAAACTTTATCATTATTTAGAATTACTATCACTAACATAAACTGAAACTCCTCTAGAATTTAAATCTACATCAAATTTTTTATGTAAAGGTGGAAAAGCTCTTTGTGAACAATCCAATCTGTCACATGTTCTGCAGGACACACCAATTGGTATTTCTGAAGATTTATCATTTATATTTACGTTTTCTGTATAAACAAAATCTTTTGCATATTTCGCTTCACAACCAAGACCAATTGATAAAACACTTTTAGCTTGTCCAAATCTTCCAATACCTTTTTCTACAGTTCTCGCAATACAAACATATTTTTCACCATTGTTCATTTTACTAACCGCAGCTTGAATTACTCCAGGTCTTGTAAATGCTGAATAAACATTCCATCTTGGGCAAGCTCCACCATATCTTGGAATATCAATTCCTGATAATGAAAATCTTTTAGAAATATTACCAGCCATATCCACTCTTAAAAAGTGAAATGGAATTCCAGGAAGTTTTGGATCTTGCAAACATGTTACTCGATGCGCAACTTGTTCAAAAGATGTTGCAAACGTATTTTGTAATAATTCTAGATCATATTTGAGTTTTTTACATTCAGTGTGAAATAATTTATAAGGCATTAAAATTGCAGCTGCACAATAATTTAATAAAGCAACTTTTGTTAATTTTTTAGACTCTTCAGATGGAAAATTAAATCCTGATAAATAATTATCTATTTCTTTATTTGCTCCCTCTTGAGCTATTTGAGCAGCAGCATGTAATTTTTTAGTTTCTAATGAACTATAATCACTTAAAAGAAGTTCTTTTTTATTTTTTTTATATATTTTTGAAAAAGGTTTTTTCTCATCAGGTATAACATCTTTTACTGTTATAGAATATTCTGTATTCAAATATTCACATAAAGAAATATATCTAGTTCGATTGTTTTTCTGAATTTTTTCAAAAACATTATTTGCAAATTCCTCTAATTTTGGAAAATAATTTTTATTATCTTGTAAAAAATCGGAGATTACTTCACCTGGAAAAGAATTTTTTCTGTTGTCTACTATTTTTCCAGAAAGTGTCTCAATCTTATTTATTAATTCATGATCTTTTTTCTTTAAAATATCTCCTAATCTGACTATTGCTTTTCCAATTTTAGGGTTTGTGCTAACCAAATCTTTTACCTCTGGTCCCAAGATATCCAAATCCTCAAATAAATTATCGTCTAGAATTTCAGAAATTGTGTTTTGAAGATTAATATCTGTTTTTGATGTAAGATCTGATAATTGAATATTTAATTTCTCACAAACATTTAAAAGTAAATCGCCATCGATTTTTCTTTTACCACTCTCTATTAGATTTAAATAACTAGGAGAAATACTTAAATCTTCAGCTAACTTATTCGCTTGAAGGCCTAATTGTCTACGAAATGCCTTGATTTTAGGGCCTATTTTTAAATCTATTTGACTCATTTTACTTTTTGTAAATTTTGTAAATTTCTTTTTACAATTTTTTTATAGCATTTACAAGCTTTTTGTCGTTTTTTGTGGAATTTGTAAATTTAGTAAATTATAAGGTTTACATGAACAAAAAAATCAAAAACACTGAAAATGAAGCTCAAATCATCAGAAAAGAAGACTTAGATCATCATAATAGTAGAGGGATCTACATGAGAGATGATCACTGTGATTGGGGTTCAAGTGGAATGAATGATCTTATCGAAACTTCAAACGATAATAATTAATTCAATCTACTTTTTCATTTTTCATTAAAATTTAACTAAAGGATAATAATGAGTGCAGAAAAAATCTCATACGACCTTAAAAGATTTGCAGGAATAAAGCGTGACTATACGGATGAAGAGGTCGAAAGATTAAGGGGCTCAATTAAAATAGAATATTCTTTATGTAAAAATCAATCACAAAAACTTTGGAAATTATTAAATTCAGAAGCATATGTTAACACACTTGGTTCTCTCTCAGGTAATCAGGCAGTACAACATGCTAAAGCAGGTTTAAAAGCAATTTATTTAAGCGGATGGCAAGTTGCTGCGGATGCGAATACTGCAGGTGAAATGTATCCAGATCAATCACTATATCCTTATGATAGTGCTCCAAAATTAGTTGAGTCAATGAATAACTCACTTGTAAGAGCAGATCAAATTCAACACATGGAAATGCAAGATGGAGATATGCAAGCAAAAGACAGAACAGATTATATGCTTCCAATCATTGCAGATGGAGAAGCTGGTTTTGGTGGACCATTAAATGTTTTCGAACTAACTAAAAAATTTATTAAAGCTGGAGCAGCTGGTGTTCATTTTGAGGATCAATTAGCAAGTGAAAAAAAATGTGGCCATATGGGTGGTAAAGTTTTAGTACCGACTGGAACAATGGTTAAAAATTTAAAGGCAGCAAGACTTGCAGCAGATATTGCAGAGGTACCTTTAATCATTTTAGCAAGAACAGATGCCAATGCTGCTAAATTAATTACAAATGATTTCGACGAAAATGATAAACCTTTTCTAACAGGCGAAAGATCTCCTGAAGGTTTCTTTTATGTAAAAGATGGTATTGAACAAGCAATTTCTCGAGGTCTAGCATACGCACCATATGCTGATTTAATATGGTGTGAAACAGCTACTCCAAATTTAGAGGAAGCTAAAAAATTTGCAGATGCTATTCATGAAAAATATCCTGGAAAACTTCTAGCTTATAATTGTTCTCCATCTTTTAATTGGAAAAAACATTTAAACGATGATGAAATAGCTTCCTTCCAAAAGGAAATTGCTAAAATGGGATACAAATTTCAGTTTATAACACTAGCTGGGTTTCATACTCAAAATATTGCAATTTTTGAACTTGCAGAAAAATATAAAAAAGAAGGTATGACTGCTTATTCTAAAATCCAACAACAAGAATTCGCTAGAGAAAAAGATGGTTATACTAGTGTAAAGCATCAACGTGAAGTTGGAACATCCTATTTTGATGCAGTTTCTAATACTATAAGCAGTGGACAAAGTTCAACTACTGCGATGGCTGGCTCAACTGAGTCAGAGCAATTTTAAAAAATTAATAACCCCCTCTAAATATTTTATAGCCCTTAATTGGGCTATAAACCTTTTGAATTTCTTTGCAAAATTTACTCCATCTGGTAAGCCTTTTCGAAAATGACTAATAAAAACTTTGGCTTTGGGACGCAAATTCGAAAGTCCCCATACTTTGACTCAACTGTGAAGTGGGGCGCAACAGGTTTTTCTGTGTATAATCACATGTATATACCAAGAGATTTTGGTAGCCCTGAACAGAACTTTTGGAATTTGATTGAAAAATCTATACTTTGTGATGTTGCAGTTGAAAGACAGGTTGAAATTACAGGACCAGATGCTTTTAAATTTACTCAACTACTTACACCAAGGAATCTTTCAAATGTAGCAGTTGGTCAATGTAAATATGTTTTAATCACCAACAATGATGGTGGAATATTGAATGACCCAGTTTTATTGAGATTAGCTGAAAATCATTTTTGGCTTTCTCTGGCAGATAGTGATGTTTTATTGTGGGCTCAAGGTGTTGCGGTTAATTCAGGACTGAATGTGAATATAACAGAGCCTGATGTTTCACCATTACAACTACAAGGACCTACATCAAAAGACATTATGATAAAACTTTTTGGAGAAAGTATTAAAGATCTCAAATATTATTGGTTTAGGGAATATGATTTAGATGGCATACCATTAATTGTTTCTAGAACTGGCTGGTCTAGTGAGTTTGGTTATGAATTATTTTTAAGAGATGGATCTAAAGGCAATGACTTATATGAAAAGATAATGACTGCTGGAAAAGAATATGGTCTTGAGCCTGGCCATACTTCCTCAATAAGAAGAATTGAAGGTGGAATGCTTTCCTATCATGCTGATGCTGATATTAATACTAACCCATTCGAATTAGGTTTAGATCGTTTAGTATCTCTAGATAGTGACATTGAATTTATTGGAAAGGCAGCTCTTAAAAAAATCAAAGCTGATGGTATAAAAAGAAAACAAGTTGGTTTAGAGATTAATTGTGACCCACTATCTGGGCCTAACACAACTTTCTGGTCTATAAAAAAAGATAACAATAAAGTTGGAAAAATAACATCTGCTGTATATTCGCCAAGATTAAAAAAAAATATTGCACTTGCAATGATAAATATTGAAAATTCAGAAATTGGAACTAGTCTAGAAGTAAACACTAATAAAGGTAATTTTGAATCTATAATAGTAGAAAAACCTTTTTTTGATCCAAAAAAGAAAATAGCTAGTAATTAAGTTTTAATTTTATAACCTTTTTTAAGTAGCACAGACACTACAGTTACACATATTACTAAGAATAGAACCATTAGGCTGACACTAATCCATATATTAAAGTCAGAAATTCCATAAAATGCAAATCGCAAACCGTTAATTAAATATACTACTGGGTTGAAATAAGTAACTGTCTGCCAAAATTCTGGTAGCATATCTAAAGAATATAAGCTTCCACCTAAAAAAACCATTGGTGTAATCACTAAAGTTGGAACAATTGACATTTGTTCAAAATTTGAGCTCATTAAGCCAATTAAAAAACCAAATAAAGCAAATGTAAAAGCAACTAATACTAATAAAAAAATCATTAACAAAGGATACATAACTTGAACTTCTACAAAAAAAGTAGCTGTTAAAAAAATTACTACACCGACAAGTAATGTTTTGGTCGCACCAGCACCAACAAATGCTAATACAATTTCAAATGTTGAAATAGGTGCTGCAAGAATTTCATACATGGTGCCATTAAATTTTGGAAAAAAAATACCAAACGAAGTATTACTTATTGATTGAGTTAACAATGTAAGCATTAAAAGACCTGGAACTATGAAAGATCCATAGCTGATACCATCAATTTTCTCAACATAACCACCAATCACTGATCCAAAAACAATAAAATATAATGAAGTTGAGAGAACTGGTGAGAATAAAGATTGCATCAATGTTCTTTTGAAACGATCCATTTCATGAAGGTACATTGCTCTAAATGCGTAATAATTAAATTTCATTATTCTCCTTAACTAAACTTACAAATATTTTCTCTAATGTAGTTTGTTCTGTTTTAAGATCTTGGAGTTTTAAACCTGCATCCTTTAAATCTTTTAGCAAGTTAGTTATACCAGTACTTTCTGCGTTAACATTATAAGTATAATTAACTGATTTTTTATCACTTCCTATTTCTAAGTTATATGGCTCTAAACTATCAGGCACTTTATTTAACTCATTTTGAAGATTTATAGTTAATTTTTTATGACCCATTTTTTTTAACAATTCATCTGTCTTATCAATAACAATAATCTCCCCTTGATTAATTACAGCTACTCTATCAGCAATTGCTTCGGCTTCTTCAATATAATGAGTTGTTAAGATAATAGTAACTCCAGTCTTTCTCAAATCCTCAACCACTTTCCACATATCTCTTCTTAGCTCAACATCTACCCCTGCTGTTGGCTCATCCAAAAATAATATTGAAGGTTCATGAGATAAAGCCTTAGCAATTAAAACTCTTCGCTTCATACCACCAGATAGCTGTCTAAGTCTTAAATCTTTTTTATCCCACATACTTAGATCTTTTAAAATTTTTTCAATATGTTTTGGATTTGGTTTTTTTCCATTTAACCCTCTTGAATATGAAACATTATTAAAAACTGTTTCAAATAATTCTAATGTTAGTTCTTGAGGAACTAATCCAATTCTTGAACGGGTTTCTCTATAGTCATCAATAATATCAAAATCTTCAACAGTTACTTTTCCTGATGAAGGCGTTACGATACCGCAGATAATACTAATTAAAGTTGTCTTACCAGCACCATTTGGTCCTAGAAGAGCGATAATTTCACCTTTTTTAATATCTAAATTAATTTTTTTTAAAGCTTTAAATCCATTGTCATAAACCTTTGATAAATCTTTAATTGTGATTTGATTAGTTGACATTTAGATAAGTTATATAGAGACAATTTGTGGGATTACAATAAATTTTAATTTGTTGTAATTTATCATCATGAATAAAATTTTTATATCTTTTTTGTTTTTATTTACACTGAATGCTAATGCTATGGAAAAAGAAACAACTTTTGACCAAAAGCTGTTTAATAAGGCTCAATCTGAAGGCAAAGTTATTATAATTAGTTCTTGGATTAAGTACTGTTCATCTTGTGCAGGACAAATGAAAATTTTAAATAAAGCAAAAAATGATGGTAAATTAAATGATATAGAGTTTGATAACATTGAATATTTTTCTTTTGATGTAACAAACAGAAATATAGCTGATTTTTTTAATGTTCAATATCAAACAACACTTATAATTTTCAAAAATAAAGAAGAAGTGTACAGAAGTCTTGGAGAAACTACCAAAGACTTACTTTATGAAGCTATAAAATCCTCAATTTAGTAATTACAATTTTTTTATTTTTAAAATCACAGCTGGCAAAAAAGTTGCAATTAAAAAAGATAAAAATAATAAAGATTGAGAAACAAAAGGGCTAAATGCGTCTGTTGGTACTAACACTCCTACCAATAAACTTTTAGAAAAATCTGGAAAAGGAAATATTAAAAATCCTGCAATTAACCCAACTATTATGGAAATATAAGCAGTATTTTCATTAATTCTCTTATTATAGAAACTATAAAAAACAGTAAAAACAAAAGCACAACAAAATAAATCTGCTAGCAAAAATAAATATAATATATCAAATCCTTTTGATGCAACAATAAATACAACAATCGAAATTGCTATAATAAAATATTTAGAAAGTTTTAAATAATCGGTTTTCTTATCAAAATTAAATGTTGCTTTGCCATCAACTACAAACAGGCTTGATATCGCATTAACTAAAGTATCTACTGTTGAAATAGTCAAAGCCAAACCAAGTACGATAATTAATAATGACAATAATTCAGTTTGCTCTTTTAACAGTAATGTAAAAAATCCAAGATCTGGTCTATTGGAGGGATCAACCGAAAAAGATACCATGCCTATAAAACCCATTAGGAATACTATTGGAACAATAATTAAAAAGGAAATAATCAATCCTTTTTTAAGTGTTTCATAATTCTTAGCAGCATAAACTCTTTGCCAATTACCTTGGTGAAATAGATTTGTTGCAGCTACTGCGATAAAAAAAGTTAGACCTGCAGTATAGCTTGGTACATAAGAAGAGCTTAAGAGCTGAGGATTTCTACTTTCAATAAACTCAAAAGAAAAATTGTCCCCATTAAATAATGTAATATATGAAATTGTTATCAATAACAAAACTGTTATGACAAACATCTGAATATTATCTGTAAAAATTGAAGCCCTCAAACCTCCATACAAAGTATAAGTTAATGTAGAAATAATAACTATCAATGCAGTAATCCATAATTCTGTACCAGAAATATAATTAATTAGAACAGCTACAGCTGTGACTTCTGCGCATAAAAAAATAAACATATAAAAAATTGTCATTAGTAAAATTAATTTAAATAAACTTTTACCAAATTTTTGTCTCATATATTCAATAAGTGAAGAGCCTTTAGGAAAGTCTGATCTAATTTTTTTTCCTAAATAAATTAAAAATATCATCGGAAAACCAGTTCCTAATGCATAACCAATTACTGCTCCTATACCACCCCATGTTGAGGCTGAAGCTGGCCCAAATAAAATCCAAGCACCTAAAGCTGATGCAACCAAACTTGTTGTAAGTGAAAATAAACCAATACTTCTATTCGCGGTTAAATAATTATTTATTCCTTGGAATTTTTTTGAATGATAAATTCCAAAAATTACAAATATTAAACTTATAATTATTACTAACGTTAATGATGATGATTGACTTATAAAGTATGTTTTATCCATTTTATCCCTTTCTGAATTACCGGACAGGTTCTTAGGGTATAATCTCAGTCTATAAAGACACCCCTTGTAAATTTTCTATTACATAAACGTTGTAAAGAAAAGCTTAAAAATTTTTTAATTTTATTTTTGACTTAGTATTTCAACCATACATTGAGTTGCATAATCTCTCCACTCAGAGGAGGTTTTGTTTTTTAAACTATTCAAATGATCTCTATTACTTTGAATGTCATCTTTGTGCTTTAATTTATCAGCACCGTTTAAATTTGCCTCCATATTAGATAAATTAGTTTCCATTGCATTTATCCAGCTTTTTCCAAGCTCAACACATTTTTGATCATCTTTTTCGTCACAAATTTGCTTAAAAAAATTGAATATTACATCATCAGTCTTAACAGAACTGCTCATTGACTATTGATTGCAGGTTCCAATTGACTCTGGACCACATGTTTGTCCATTAGTCCAAGTTGCACCAATTAAATTAGCACCATCAAAGTTAGCATTGGTTATATTTGATGAGGTAAAGTTTGCTTCCATCAAATTTGAATTTTGAAAGTTGGCCTCAATTAGTGTGGCACCCATAAAATCAACTCTTGTTAAATTTGCACTTGTAAAATTTGTTTTTTCAAAATTGGCACCTATAGAAACTGTTTCATAAAGGTTAGCTCTTACAAATGTAGACTCGGGAAATGTTCCAAATGATAAATTGGAGTTCATCATTATGCTTTTGTCCAAATTAACCTGAATGAAACTTGCAAAAGATAAATTAGAATTTGGAAAGTAGCTTCCTTGTAAATCTTGTGCATCAGAAAATCTACAATTTGAATAATCCACACCCTCAGTTAAAGGGTCATCACAAGCTGCATTTGAATTTGAAATAAAAAATAGACTAAATAAAAAGATAAAAACCAACTTTTTCATATTTAAAGTTAACAAATTAAATATGTCAAAACAATGGATGATTAAAATTTTAAAGATAATTTAACAATATTATTTAACAAATATTTAACGTATAAACCTTTATTTATGAAAGAATATAGTATTGCAGCAATACCAGGAGATGGCATAGGTAAGGAAGTTGTGCCTGAGGGTCTTAAAATTTTAAAAGAGGCAGCACTAAAACATCAATTCAAAATTGATTTTACTGAATATGATTTTGCATCATGTGATTATTATGAAAAGCATGGAAAAATGCTGCCTGATGATTGGAAAGAAAAATTAAGTAAACATAATGCTATTTTTTTTGGTGCAGTTGGAATGCCTGATCAAGTTCCTGATCATATTTCATTATGGGGATCATTACTCAAATTTAGACGAGAATTTGATCAATACATAAATCTAAGGCCAGTAAAGCTTTTTCCAGGAGTTAATCCTCCACTGGCAAACAAAAAACCTGGCGATATTGATATGATGATTGTTAGAGAAAACACTGAAGGAGAATATTCATCAGTTGGTGGTAGAATGTACCAAAATACAGATAGAGAAATAGCAATACAGGAAACTATTATGTCTGCTCACGGCATAGATAGAGTTCAAGAGTTTGCTTTTGAATTAGCAAAAAAAAGAAAGAGAAAAAAACTAACTAATGCAACAAAATCTAATGGTATTTCAATAACAATGCCATTTTGGGATGAGCGTTTCAGTAAAATGAAAAATAAATATCCTGAAATTGAAACTGATCAATTTCATATTGATATATTAGCAGCAAGGTTTGTTCTTAATCCAGAATGGTTTGATGTGGTTGTAGCATCAAATTTATTTGGAGATATTTTATCTGATTTAGGTCCCGCATGTACTGGAACTATAGGAATTGCTCCATCAGGGAATATAAATCCTGAAAATAAACACCCATCATTATTTGAACCAGTGCATGGCTCAGCACCTGATATAGCTGGAAAAGGGATTGCAAATCCTGTTGGTCAAATTTGGTCAGGTGCAATGATGCTTGATTACTTAGGTGAAAAAGAAGCTTCAAATTCCATTGTATCCGCTATTGAAAAATCTTTAAATGTTGAAAAAAATAGAACTAAAGACTTAGGTGGTGAAAGTAATACAGTTGAATGTTCAAATTCTATTCTATCTAATCTTTAAATTTTAATTTTTTTACCAGTTTTTGCACTCTTTGTAATTGCTGCAAAAATTTTTAAAGAATTTAATCCATCATTTCCATTAACTTTAGGCTTAACCTTTTTTAAAACAACATCTGAAAAATGATCAATTTGATTAACTAATGTATTATCATCTTTTTTCTTAATATCAGATTTCATAAATATCTTATTCCACCAACTTCTTTCTTTTTTATAAAACCAGTATTTTAAATTTGGAAATTGTATTGATCCTTTGGTGCCACCTATCATATATGCAGATTGATTAGTGACAGGATAAGCAGGGTTTTCTCCTGCTGTTAATTCATAGCTCCAAGGAGCAACAATAGTATCAGAAATATTTAATGTACATAAAGCACCTGATTCAAAAATTAAATTTACAGTTGCCGTATCCTCAACTTTATATTTTCTCGTTTTATTAGTTGTAAAAGCTTGAACATAAGTAATTGAACCTAATAGGTAACAAATCATATCGATGTCATGTACGAGATTTATACCAAGTGGTCCACCTCCTCTAGTTGTTCTCCAACTTTCTTTAAAATATTCCTTATGCTTGTAAAGCCAACATAATACATTAGCAGAAACAATATTTCCTAATTTACCAGATCTGATGATTGTTTTTACTTTTGAAACAATTGCATTGTGTCTTCGATGATAACCAATCAATAATGGAGTTTTATTTTTCTTTGAGCTGATTATAATTTTTTTTGCAGATTTAATATTATCTGAGATTGGTTTTTCCAAGAGAACTGGTATTTTTTTTTTTAAAAAACTAATTGTATGTTTTTCATGTAATTTATTTGGAGTTGCAACTATTACAGCATCTAATTGATTTGACTTTAAAAGAGAAGATACATCAGAATATAATGGAATTTTGTACTTATTTGATAGTTTTTTTGCATTATCACTAATATCAACAATTGAATGTAAATTTGCTTTTTTTGATTTTGAAATTGCTTTTATATGCTGAAGGCCCATTAAACCTGTTCCAACAATTGATATATTAATTTTTTTCATAATTAAGCTAATTTTACGTAATAGAAAATATATGAATATATTTTTTTTAGCTTTTAATAAACTAACTTAAATTAAGTAATACCACCATCAACAACAAAACTTTGTTTCGTACAACCTGATGATTGATCAGATGATAAAAATAAAACTAATCTAGCTACATCATCTGGTTTAAGTTGTCTTTTGATAGCTTGGCTATCTAATATAAGTTTTTTATATTTAGGAGTAAGCCAATGCTTAATCTGTCTTTCTGTAGCAATTGAACCTGGTATGACTGAATTAGTTCTAATGTTATATTTTCCAAATTCTTGTGCAAAAGATCTTGTTAAACCAACCACAGCTGATTTTGCTGTTTCATAAACAACTTTATCTCCTTCTCCTAGCATCCATGATACTGAACTTAGATTTACAATTGATCCTGATTTTATTTTTTTCATACCTTTTACAACTTCTTGCGCAGCAAAAAAATAGTGTTTTAAGTTTATTCCCATCCTATTTTCCCAATACCTTTCATCAACCTGTTCTGTAGTGTGCCTATCATCATTTGCAGCACTATTAATTAGACAATGAATTGCACCTTTTTTTGAAATGATGTCTTTAATAATATTTTGTAATTTTTTTACATCCAAAATATTACATTCAATGAATTTAGGAACTCTATATCCCTTTTTTTTTATGTTTTTAATTAATTTATTGGATGATTTAAGGTCAATGTCTATGAAATAAACTTCACTTTTTTGTTCACAAAAATGCTCAACTATTGTGGCTCCTATACCAGAACCACCTCCTGAAATAAAAACTCTTTTATTTTTTAAATCTGAATATACTACTTTCATAATTAAATTCTTTCCTTCGTCTTCAAATCGAATAAAGATATATGGGCTAGATCAAAATATAATTTCATTTCTTTTTCAAGTTCAATTTTAATTGTAGATGGGAATTTTGCCAAAATTTCTTGATTTGAATAGTCTAATGTGACTATTTGTTCATGGCCAATATATTCACTTAGATCAGCACGTAAATTAATATCAAAGTCATCTTCATTCAATTTTTTAAAATAAATATGTTCTGGTCTGATACCAAAATATATTTCTTTGTCATTTAAATCTGAATTCTCTTTAAAATCATAATTATTGATTGGGACTTCTAAACTTGAGTCATCAGCAATAAATGAAATATTATTTGAATTTTTAATTAACTTGCCTTTAATTAAATTCATAGAAGGTGAACCAATAAAATCCGCTACAAAAGTATTACTAGGTTTGTTGTAAATATTTTCTGGAGTTTCATTTTGCTGAATGACACCGTGATTCATTATAGCAATTTTTGTTCCTAAGCTCATAGCTTCTGTCTGGTCGTGTGTAACATAAACTACAGTAGTTTTTAGCTGTTGGTGAAGTTTTTTGATTTCACGCCTCATCTCAACTCTCAATTTTGCATCTAAATTAGATAATGGTTCATCAAATAAAAATATTCTTGGCTCTCTTACTAAAGCTCTACCAATAGCGACTCTCTGTCTTTGACCTCCAGATAATTGAGACGGCTTTCTTTCTAGTAATTTATCAACTTGTAAAAATGTAGAAACTTTTTCTAATTGCTCTGCAATCTTTTCTTTTGAAGTTTTGGCTTGTTTAAGACCAAAAATCATATTTTCCTTAACATTCATCGACGGATAAAGCGCGTAAGATTGAAAAACCATTGCAATATTTCTGTCTTTTGGCTCCACTTTGCTCACATTATAGTCGTCTATAAAAACATTTCCTTCATTAATAGTTTCAAGACCCGCAATAATATTAAGTAAGGTTGACTTTCCACATCCAGACGGCCCTAGGAGTACTAAAAAATTTCCTTCATCAATTTCTAAATTAATTTTTCTTAATACCTCAGTTGTTCCAAAGTTTTTTGACAATTCTTCAATTTTTAAAGTTTTCATATTTATCCTTTCACAGCTCCTGAAGTTAATCCTCTAATAAAATATTTTCCTGCTAAAACATAAACTATAAGTGTTGGAATTCCTGCAATTATAGCTGAGGCCATATCTACGTTGTACTCTTTAACACTAGTGCTAGATAAAACCATATTATTTAGTGCAACCTGAATTGGTGCTGCCTCCCCAAATGAAAAAGTTGATCCAAACAAAAAGTCATTCCATATTTGAGTAAATTGCCAAATAACAGTTACAACGATAATTGGAGCAGAAATAGGAAGTAAGATTTTAAAAAATATTTTAAAGAAACCAGCTCCATCAATTCTTGCAGCTTTAACTAACTCCGTAGGCACTGAGATATAGTAGTTTCTAAAAAATAAAGTTGTAAATGGAATTCCATAAACTGTATGAACTAACACAAGTCCTACAACTGAATTTGATATTCCTAAAGTTCCAAGAGTTCTGGCCATAGGGAGTAGTATTGCTTGAAAAGGAATAAAACATCCAAATAATAAAAATAAGAAAACCCATTGATCTCCTTTAAATCTCCATTTTGTTAAAACGTAGCCAGTCATTGCTCCTATAAATGTTGAAAAAAATACAGCAGGCACTACCATCTTAATTGAATTCCAAAAATAAGGTCTTAAAAAGGTGTCACCTGCTCCATAACCTCTTCCACCCCAAGCAACTAACCATGAGTCAAAATTTAACGAGCTTGGCCAAGTTAAAAGTGTTCCTTGTCGAATTTCTTCCATTGTTTTGAGTGAAGTTACAACCATTACATAAAGAGGGAAAATAAAATAAGAAGCAAAAAGAATTAAAACAAAATACAAGAACCATCTCAAAAACATATTTGTATATTTAGATTTTTGCTCTAATTCTTTATAAGAAGATGATTGTAAGTTATCTTGCATTTTCTCTCCTTAGTTCTGAATATAAATATGGAATGATTACAGCGGCTACAGCCATAAACATCATCATTGCACTTGCTGCAGATAATCCTACTTGACTTTTATGAAATGCAGCTTGTGTCATAAATAAAGCTGGCATTGTTGTTGAAATACCTGGTCCACCTTGTGTTAGAGCTACTATTAGATCATAACTTTTTATAGAGATGTGAACTAGGATTACAAAACTTGTAAAGAATACTGGCCTCATCATTGGTAATAATATTTTCCAATAAACAGTAAATAACCCAGCTCCGTCAATTTTTGCAGCTTTAACAATCTCATCCTCAACTGATCTTAATCCAGCTAAAAATAATGCCATTACAAAACCAGCAGATTGCCATACACCTGCTATAACGATTGTATAAATGGCCATTTCCCTATTAACTAACCAGTCAAAAGTAAAATTTTCGAAACCCCAGTCTATAAACATCTTCTGAATCCCGAGTGTTGGATTTAGTATCCATTTCCAGGCAGTACCAGTAACTATAAAAGATAAAGCCATTGGGTATAAATAAATTGTTCTAAGAACACCCTCAGCCCTAATTTTTTGATCTAAAAAAATTGCTAAAATTATTCCTATGACAATGCAAAAAATTAAAAATAATGCTGTAAAAATTAATAAATTATCTACTGATATAAGCCATTTTCTTGATGCCCATAATTTTACGTACTGACCAACTCCCCACAATTCATATTTAGGTAAAATTTTCGAGTTAGTAAAAGATATATATAAAGTCCAAAGTACAAAACCATAAACAAACCATCCAATTAGCCCAACTGCTGGAGCCATTACAATTTTTGGTAAATTTTTTTCTAACCACTTGAACATTGTAAATATTTTTTTTGATTAAAAAAAAGGCCACTTAGTTAAAAGTGGCCTTTAGATTTTTAATGAACTACATATTAGCTAGAACTGAATCAGCTAATGCGTTTGCAGCGTCTACTGAAGACATATCAGAATTAAAGTGTTCTGTGATTATATCTTGTAGAGCAGCTTTCATAGTATTACCTTGAGCCATACCATGAGCAAAACTTGGAACTAGTCCACCTTTTGCACCTGCAGTTTTGATATCTGCGTTAGATGTTTTTGCACATTTATCAAATTCATCCATTGATACGTCTAGACGAGCTGGTATTGAACCTTTGTATAGATTAAAAACTTTTTGAAAGTTTTTACCCATCATTAGTTTAGCCAATAATTTTTGACCAGCTTGTTTATCTGGATCACTAGACTTATAGAAAATAAAACTATCTACGTTATACAAGTAACCATTATTTGATGGAGTTGCAGCACAATAATAATCTACACCTGGTGTTTTACCAGCAGCTGTAAATTCTCCTTTAGCCCAGTCACCCATAATTTGGAAACCAGCTTTACCTTCGATAACCATACCAGTTGCAACGTTCCAGTCTCTTCCTGGGCTACCTTCATCAGTGTAACCTTGTAGTTTTCTCATTTGATCAAAAACTTTAACTGTAGTTTCACTTCTCAAACAACTTTCTTTTAGATCAACATAGCAATTTTTATAGTAATTGTTTCCACCAATACCCATAGCAACTGCTTCAAAAACTGTAGCATCTTGCCAAGCTTGTCCACCGTGAGCAAAAGGAATTATACCAGCTGCTTGTAACTTATCAGCAGCAGCATTTAATTCATCCCATGTAGTTGGAACTGAAATACCATTTGAATCAAATACAGCTTTATTTGCCCACATCCAGTCAATTCTATGAATATTTACTGGAGCCGCACAATAAGGTCCGCTGTTATTTTCACATTTATGAATAGCTGCAATCATAGGATCTAATAAATTATCCCAGCCTTCAGATTGAGCAATTGAATCTATATTGTATGGAGCTACTACACCTTCTTGGTCATACTCTTGAATTGTAGGACCTTTAATTTGTGAAGCAGACGGCGGATCACCAGCAACAATCCTTGCTTTTAAAGCAACGTTAGCAGCGTCTCCACCACCACCTGTTACAGGCATATCTAACCATTCACCACCATTAGCAGCAAAATCGTCTTTTAAAACTTTTAAAGCAGCTGCCTCACCACCTGAAGTCCACCAGTGCAATACCTCAATTTTTGGTCCTGCATAAGATGAAGTAGATGTGAATGCAAATGCAATCAAAGCGATTATTAATTTTCTCATATCTTATCTTCCCTTTTTGTTATTTCTCGTTTTTTTATATAAAAAAGGACTATAGGTAGATTGTGAGCTAAAAGTAAATTAAAAAAATCTTCTACAACTTCGAGTTGATGTTTTTTAAAATTTCTTTTAGTAAGTTTTTATATATTTAAGGCTTAATATTTATTTAATTTATTCAATTCTAGATTGAAATTTCAATTTACTAAAGTTCTTCCAAGACGAGCGGCTCCTCTAACGCCACTTGCATCTCCAAACCTAGGTTTAAGGAAAACCCCTTGATATTCTTTTCCTATGACAAATTTCTTAACCATAGACTCTATTTCACTTAAAAAATCAATTTCGTTTGAAACTCCACCACCAAATATAAAAGCGTCCGGGTCTAAAATATTTATAATACTTGAAAGAGACATAGCAAGATTTACTTTAAAATCATCTATAAATCTTTCGGCATCTAAATCGTGCTTACGATTTAACTCAAAAATCTCGTTTGTTTTTAAGTTTTTTCCATAAAGTTTATTAAATCTTTTTGCTAAACCTAAACCAGAAATAAAACTTTCAATTTCAGCTTCTCTAGCATTATTAGAGTCAAAATTTTCTTTTTTTGCTGCAAAATATGGAATTTGATTATGTCCCCACTCACCTGCCACGCCATTTGGACCACTTATAATTTGTTTATCAATTACAAGTCCACCTCCAGCTCCTGAACCTAAAATAATTCCATAAACTATTTTATAATTTTTTCCTGACCCATCAATTGCTTCAGATAATGCAAAACAATTTGCATCATTTTCACAAAAAACTTCTTTGCCAAGCACTTTACGTAAATCATTTTGAAAAGGTTTTTTTTCAAGCCAATAACAATTTGGTGCATTTTTTACTAAACCTGTTTGAGGAGAGTGTATTCCTGGGTGACATACTCCTATAGGTAATTCCATTTTAAATTCTTTTTCTAATTTTTGATTAATATCTTTAATAGCATTTATTATTGATAGATAATCTTTAGGACAAGCAGTTCTAGATCTGTGTTTCTCTTGACCGTTTTGTTCTAAGACCACAGTTTCTATTTTTGTAGCACCAACATCTATACCTATTTGCATAACTAATATGTAGCTCTACCACCGCTTAAATCAAAAACAGCAGCTGTTGAAAATGAATTTTCTTCACTAGATAACCATGTGACAAGAGATGCTAATTCCTCAACTTTTGCAAATTTATTTCTTGGAATTTTTGAGAGCATGTAATTGATATGCTCTTCAGTCATTTGATCGAAAATCCTTGTTTTTGCAGCAGCAGGAGTAACACAGTTTACTGCTATATTTTTTTGAGCAAGCTCTTTTCCGAGTGATTTAGTTAGTCCAATTACCCCAGCTTTTGAGGTACTATATGCACTGGCATTTGGATTACCTTCTTTTCCAGCTATGGATGCTATGTTTACTATTCTCCCATAATTATTTTTTTCCATAAAAGGAACTACTGCTTTACAGCAATAAAAAACTGCATTGAGGTTTAAATTAATTACCTTATTCCACTCTTCTATTGGATATTGTGCAACTGTAGTATTCATACCTGCCACGCCTGCGTTATTAATAAAAATATCTATTTTTCCATGTGAACTTTCAATTTCAGTTAATTTTTCATTTATCTTGTTAAAATCACTGACGTCAACTATTTGATAAGATAAATTTTTAGAGTTTACTTTTTCTAAAGCTTTTTTAGCTTCATTTTCATCAATATCCCAAATAACAACTTTTGCTCCTGACTCTATAAATCTTTCTGTAATTGCTAAACCAAATCCTTGAGCCCCACCAGTTACAACAGCTACTCTATTTTCTATGTCAAACTTGATCATATTATTTTTTTATTTTTTTTTGATCTTATTAAAGGAAAAGCAAGTGCAATTAAAGATAAAATAAAGAATGTTAAGGCAATGGGTCTAGTTAGAAACATAAGCCAATTTCCATCAAATATTACAATTGATTGTCTCAAAGTTCCTTCAACTAGTTCACCTAAAATTAATCCAATTATAACTGGAACAACTGAAAAACCATATCGTCTCATAAAAAAACCTAGTACACCAAAAAATAACATTATCCATACATCAATTATTGATTGGCTTAATGAGTAAGTTCCACAAACTGAAACTGCAAATATCATTGGCCATAAAATTTTATTAGGTACAAGAGTAATTCTTGCAAAAAGTTTTGCACCAAAGAAACCAAAAATAAAAAATAAAACATTAGCAACTAACATTGCGCCAAAAATTCCATAAAGAAATTCAGGTTGTTCCTTAAATAGATCTGGTCCAGGTCTTACTCCATGGATAATTAACCCTGTTAATATAACTGCAGTAGTTGCGCTTCCAGGAATACCAAGTGCTAATGTAGGAACCATAGCACCACCTGTAGCAGCATTATTTGCTGCCTCGGCACCTGCAATTCCCTCTACTGAACCTTTTCCAAATTCTTCAGGATTTTTTGAAAATCTTTTTGCCTCAGAATAACCAATTAAAGATGCAACAGTTCCACCCTCAGCTGGTAATACCCCTATAAATGATCCAATCCCACTTGATCTAAGGATTGTTTTCCAAGTTTTTTTATAGTCATCTTTAGTTGGAAGCTTTACGGCTTTTAAGGCTACTCTCTTAAATACTTGATCTAGTAAAGTAGATTGAGTTAACATTTCACTTATTGCAAACAAACCAACAACAACTGGAATAAATCCTATACCTACTGAAAGCTCATTAATACCATAAGTAAATCTATCTATTGATGTCATGAAATCTTTTCCAACTGTTGAAATTAAAATTCCAAAAGCTCCTGCTATTAAATTCTTTATTGGACTTCCATCCCCGATCGAAGCCAACATAGTTAAACCAAAAATTGCTAAAGCAAAATATTCAGGTTGACCAAATTCATATGCAAGATTTGCCAATATAGGTGCAAAAAATACCAGAACTATAACACTAAATATCCCTCCAACTGTGCTTGAAACTGTTGCCATACCTAAAGCTCTACCTGCTTCACCTTTTTGAGCCAATGGATATCCATCTAAACATGTCGCTGCTGCAGCTGGAGTTCCGGGTGTATTAATAAGTACAGCCGTAATTGCTCCTCCATATGTTCCTGCGCAATATATAGATGTTAACAAAATAATTGCAGACAAAGGATCCAAAGTCATAGTGAAAGGTAATATTAATGCACCTCCTGTCGTAGGTCCTAAGCCAGGCAGAACTCCTAAAACTAATCCAAATAGAGTTCCAAATAATAAAACTAATAATAGTTTTGAACTAAACAAAGGAGCCATCATTAAAATTAGATTATCCATTTTAATAATAATAAAGATTTGTAATTATTCCTGGAGGAAACCTAAGTCCTAAAATCATTTCAAAAAAAATAAAGACAACTAAAGGAAAAATTATACTTACTAATAATAAATAAAAAACTCTTCTTTCACCCCAATTATATGATACAAAAATTGACAATACTGAAATTGCTAGAAAAAAATCTAAAGTTTTTGAAATTACTATAAATAAAACGAAACTTATAATTGTTAAAAAAAAGGGCTTAGGTAAATTTTTTTCTTTTTTCCAAGGTCTTCTAAAAGATAAATAATAGATAATTGAAGTTAGTACTATCATTAAGACAAGCAAGCCTTTTGGAAACGTAGCAGGTTGAATTCCTCTATTTAAAATTGGCGGAACAGTGTCAAATGAGAAAGTGGATATTAATAATATAGTTGAAACTAATATGATTGTAAAAAAAACTTTAAACTCTGATCTAAAAAAAAAGGGCAAACTTTTGTTTGCCCTTTTTTTATTTCGTACATTATTCATATTAAAAAATGTACTTTGATTAAAACTACTTAATGTAACCTAAAGCTTTAAGTTGAGCAGTCATTTCTGCAAGCATAACTTCCATTTGCTTACCCCACTCATCAGCTCCAACTACACTAGTTGAATCAAGACCAATATCGGTTAAAAAACTTTGGAAATATTTATGCTCCATAGCTTTTATCATTGCATCTTCTAATTGTTTTTTTCTATCAGAGGGTACACCTTTTCTAGTTACGAATCCTCTAACTGTAGATAAAACAACTGGAATTCCTAATTCAGTAGCTGTAGGAACATTATTTAATTTTTCCATTCTGTTACTAGCTAAGACAACTGATACACATAAAGTGCCATCTTCTATTTCAGTAACAGCTTCACCTAAGTTTAAAACACCTACATCAATATCTCCTTTGATAAGGTTAGTTTTAATAGGTCCTACACCTTTATAAGCTACAATTGTTGGATCTGTAAGTTTGCCCTTTTTAGTAAAAGCAATTGCACTTACATCATCAATACCACCAACGTGTGTTGTTCCATACTTTAATGATTTTGATTTTTGTGCACTAATAAACTTTTTGGCATCTTTAATATCGTTCTTACAGTTAACAACGAACAATTGAGGATCATCAGTTCCTCTTGCAAGTGGTTGCATATCGCTTAATTTAACTTTAGTTTTACCTAATGCCATTGATACGGCATGACCAGTAGTCCAAGTTAAAGTATGATTTCCATCTGCTGGAAGAGTCATCATGTAATCCATAGATGCAGCTCCACCTCCACCTTTTTTATTAACTAATTGCATATCTTGTTTTAGATACCTTCTAGTTCTTAATAACATCATTCTAGTAGTTACATCTGTTCCACCACCAAAACCAGCGTGTGTAACCGCTTGAATTGGGTGACCATCTGCTTTTGCAGATGTAATCATTAATGGAAGTGCAACAACAAAAAATTCAGTCACCAAAAAAGCGGCAGCTAAAAATAATTTAAAACTTTTTTTCATTATCTTCCCCTGTTGTTAGTTATATAATAAGATATAATCACAAACTTGATTAAATAAAAAGAATGAAATAAAGAAAAAGTATAATTTCTACATTAGAATAAATTTAAATATGCAACAGAATAAAACAACCATTGCTATGCTTTTAGGAGATCCAGCTGGGATAGGACCTGAATTAATTTCAAAGCTTCTGAATGATGAGATGACTACTAAGGCAAACATAGTTATAATTGGTGAAAGGCAAGTATTTGAAAATGGCAATAATATCACAGGAATTTCCCATAATATAGATGTAGTTGAAAATTTTGATCAAATTGATTTTAATAAATCAAATAGGGTTTTATTAGATATTTCAAAGGGAAAAAATCATAATTACAAATTAGCTGAACCATCAAAAGAATCTGGGGAAAGTGTTTTAGAAGCCTTAGATTTAGCCTTAACTCTTGCAAAAGAAAAAAAGGTTGATGCTATTAATTTTGCTCCAATGAATAAGACAAGTCTAAAACTTGGAGGAAACAAACATTCAGATGAATTACAACTAATGGCTGAGAAACTTGAAGTAAATAGTTTTTGTTGTGAGTTCAATGTAATAGATAATTTTTGGACAGCAAGAGTAACGTCTCATATTCCAATCAAAGAAGTTGCTCAACATATTACAAAAAAAAATATTATGAAACCAATCAAGCTAATCAATGAGATCATGGAGCTTAATGGTGTAAAAAATCCTAGAATAGCAATTCAGGCGCTTAATCCACATGCTGAGTTTGGTACAGAAGAAAAAGATGAAATTATTCCTGCTATAGAAGAAGCAAAGGCACTTGGATACAATGTAGATGGTCCATTGCCTTGCGATACTTCATTTGTAGTAGCTTATAAAAATAAAAATCATGATTGTATGGTCGGCATGTATCATGATGCACTACAGTCAGGTCTTAAGGCATTTGGTTTTGATAGAGGAGTGACGGTTCAGGGAGGATTAACTGTGCCAGTAACTACTACTGCTCATGGATCTGCATTTGCTATTGCAGGAAAAAATGAAGCAAACTTAGATCCAATTTTAAATTCTTTTAAAATTGCTCTTTCTATGGCTGAAAATAAAAAAAATTAAAATTAATAATTTACTAAATCTTTTGAAAAAGGCATAGACGCAGCTGCACCTAATTTTGTTGTTGAAATTCCTGCTATTTTATTCGCAAAATTGAGAGCTTCTTTAATATTTAAATTTTTTGCCAAACCTACAGTAAGGGCACCGTTAAATGCATCACCTGCACCTGTTGTATCAAGAACAGGCTCTTTCAATTTAAAAGCGTCTATGAAAAAATTTTCATTATTATTTGCAAAATAAACACCTTTTTCTCCTAGAGTAATTATTATATTTTTTATACCTTTTTTTAAAAGTTCCTTGCCTGCTTTTTTAATATCTGTCTCAGTTTTAATTTTTTTATTTAAATAAAACTCAGCCTCGGTTTCATTTGGTGTAAAAAAATCTATTATTTTAAAATTTTCTTCATCAATTTTACGTGCAGGGGCAGGATTTAAAATAGTAATACATCCGTTTTCTTTTGCTTTTTTTAAAGCATAAATTGTTGTTTCGTCAGGAGTTTCCATCTGAGTAAGAAATATTTCTGATTTTTTGATGGTTTCTATGTGATTATCTACATCACTGTTAACTAGATGTTCTGCTGCTCCAGAAATAATATTTATTGCATTATTTCCATCTTCATCAATCATAATGCCAGCAACACCTGTAAAGAGTTTCTCATCCTGAATAATTGAATGGGTTTTTACTCCAGCTTCTTTGTAAAGATTAAAAGCCATTTCAGAATGACTGTCTTTACCCATCTTAGTAATAAAACTTATGTCTCCATTTAGTCTTGCTGCTGCAATTGCCTGATTTGACCCTTTCCCACCTGGACCAACTATATGTTTTTTACCTAAAATTGTTTGACCTTTTGCAGGAATTTTGCTTCCAACAAAACATAAGTCAGCAACAAAAACTCCAAATATGCAAATAGATTTCATTGCTTAAATATTTAAGACCATACCTTACCGTCTGGTAAAATTACACCTTTAGTTAAAACAAAACATCCAAACGGTCTAGCATCAGTGGTTGTGACTATACAATATGCTTTTTTTGCTTCTTTATAAAAATCTTGTCTAGAAATAGAACCAACTTTCCAATTTTCACCAGAAACTTTTTTAATCACATCAATAAATTCTTTATGCGTTTCTGTTAATTCTTCTGGTTTATCATCTACTTCCATTCTTAAAGCTGGAGATCCACCTTGTGAAACAATAAAACTATCAAGAGGAAAAACAGAAAGAATTGCTGAAGCTGCATCTTTAATGCCTACACCATCTAATCTTATTACTTTATCATTAGACGTATTTGCTGGAAAATTTGCATCTGCTAAAATTATTTTTTCTCCGTGTCCCATAGATCTTAAATGAAATAGTAATTCAGGACTTAAGATTGGATTGATATTAATTAACATTAAATTATTATATTACATAAAAAAAAAGGGTGGAATAAAAATTCCACCCTTTAATTCAAATTATTTCTAAAGATTATTTAAAATCGTTAGCGTTCGCTGTAGTTACTAATTGTGTGCCAGTATCAATATTAATATCAATACTTCCACCATTAGCTAACTCAAGTGCATATTTAACACCATAAGCACCCATGTTGTAAGAGAATTGAGCAATTGTTGCCGTCATTCCGCCATCCAAAATACTCTTTGCAGCATCTGGTGTAGCGTCAAATCCTACTACTACTACATCATTCATATCTGCATCTTTAAGAGCTTGAATAGCACCTAATCCCATGTTGTCATTAGAAGCAAATATAGCTTTAATATTTGGATTTTTAAGAATGATTGATTCAGTAACAGATCTTCCTTTTGCTGTATCCCATTCTGCAGTTTGAGTAGCTACTAAATTTAGACCACAAGCTTTAAGTCCTGCAACTGCTCCATCTCTTCTTAGTAGAGCTGTTGATTGTGACTCAATTCCAGTTAGTACTGCAACATCAGAACCTTTTGGAGTTTTGTCACAAATAAACTTAGCTGCCAATGCAGCACCATTTTTATTATTTGTTCCAATAAATGTTACACCTTCATTAATTCCTTTAGTATCTACAAATACAACTGGAACACCACTTTTGATAGCATCATCTACGATTGGAGCAAAAGCATTAGGATCCCCTGGTGCTAGAGCAATTGCATCAACACCTTTTGCAAGTTGATCCTCTACCTGGTTAATCTGAGCTTGAACATCACCTTCTTGAGGTGGTGCAACCAAAACTAAATCAACTCCTAGTTTTGCTGCTTCTTCTTTAGCGCCTTTTTCCACAGATGCCCAAAAAGGATTTCCTGATCCAGGTCCTTTTATGCTGAATAATATTCTTTTACCAGCGTTTGCACTTGTTGAAATGCTTGCTAAAAGAAAAACTGTAGTAATAAATATACTAATTATTTTTGTTAAGTTTTTCATTTATTATTTCCCCTAGTTAGTTTTTAAAAAAATTAAATTTAATATAATTTTTGATAAAAATTCAACAGTTTATAAAAACATGTGGCTTTTGGAAATCAACCTTGACGTGTAATTATTTTCTTGTACTTAAATCTCTTCTCAATACATCAATGTAAACTGCTAAGACAATAATTGAACCAATTAAAACTTGCTGCCAAAACGAACTAACATCCATTAAATTTAACCCATTTCTCAATATACCCATTATCATAACACCAGCAAATACTCCGAGAACAGTGCCTCTTCCCCCAAAAAAACTTGCTCCACCAATAATGCATGCTGCTATTGCGTCAAGTTCTGATTGTAATCCAGCATTAGGATAGCCAGAGTCTGCTCTACCTGCTAAAATTAGTGCTCCAATTCCTGATAAAAATCCACACAAAGAATATACGATTATTAATATCTTGTTTACATTTATACCTGATGCTCTAGCAGCATTAGGATTTCCTCCAATAGCATAAATCCATTTACCAGTTCGTGAATGATTCATGAAAACCCAAAAAATAAAATATACGATTGCAATTAAAACTAAACTAACAGGAAGGTATTGTGATTTTTCTAATCCTAACCAAGTTAAATCAATCCTGCCATGTCCTAAATATCTTACTTCATCGGTAAAACCACTAATCGGCGTTCCACCTGATATAAGATTTCCCGTTCCTCTAAAGATATATAAAGTCCCTAAGGTCATTATAAATGGATGGGGCATTCTTAAGAATGTGATCCCAGCACCATTAATTAATCCACATAAAAATCCAGCAATCAAAGGAGTAATAACTACTATAAACCAAGGAGCTCCAGCCTTGGCAACTATAGCTAAAATCATTAATGACAACATCATGATTGAGCCAACAGAAAGATCTATACCTGCGGTTACAATCACCATGAAAACTCCTAGAGCTAACATAGATTGCCATGATATTTGCTTAAATACGTTAGTAACGTTACGCCATGATAAAAATACATCAGGTTGCAGTATATGCATCACCAATATCATTATTAATAATAAGAGTAAAATTCCGTATTTATCAAAATATGGAATTAATTTTAGATATAAACTTTCTGGTTTCTTATCTTTATCTTCAATCATTATTTCTTACCCATTATCCATCCAATAACTTCATCTCTTGAGGTTTTGGCAAGTTCAGCTTCAGCAAAATTTGTACCCTGGAATAAAGCCATTACTCGATCACACACAGTGAAAATATCATCCATTCTATGACTTATGACAATTACGCCTACTCCCGTTTTTTTTAAACTATTAATAAGATCAAGAACTTTTCCTACTTCTTTAATAGCAAGAGCTGCTGTTGGCTCATCCATAATAACCACTTTTGCATCAAATGCAGTAGATCTTGCAATTGCAACTGCTTGTCTTTGCCCTCCCGAGAGCTCTTCTACTTTTTGGTCAGCACTTTTCACATTAATTTTTAATTTTCCTAAGTGTGCATCTGTTAATTCTTTTATTTTTTTAAAATCTAATAATTTCATCATTCCTATATTTTTAATTGGCTCTCTTCCTAAAAATATATTCTCTCCAATTGGAAGATTTCCAGCTAAAGCTAGGTCTTGATAAACCATCTCTAAGCCTAAATTTTGAGAGTCTCTTGGACTTTCCAAAACTTTTTCATTTCCTTCAAAAAATAGCGATCCTGAACTTGGCTTGTAAAGACCAGAAAGAACTTTCATTAAGGTAGATTTTCCTGCACCATTATCTCCAACCACTCCCAAACATTCTCCTGCATGAACTTTTAAATTTACATTTTCTAGAGCAGTAATAGTTCCAAAGTATTTTGTGATTCCCTGGGCTTCGAGAAGTAAATTATTTGAAGAAGACATAAATTATGAAAATATAAAAAAATTAATTAATTGCAACAGGTTTTGAGGCAATTAAAGAAACAGTCTTCTTGTTTGCTATTTTGCAGAATTTAGGTTTTAAATTTTTTCTAATTAAGCTCATATCTTTTAAAACTATCTCCCCCATATTAAAAAAAGCAGACTTTAAAGCCCCAGCTCTATGAGCAGAAAACAAAATATTCTTTACTTTTCTTAAAGAACTTTTTTTTGGTACTGGTTCTTCAGGAAAAACATCTGTTGCAACAAATATGTTTCGTTTTTTGACTGTTTTTATCAAATCCTTAAAATTTACAACCGCAGCACGACTCATCAATACAAAACAGGAATTAAGTTTCATCTTATTTAAAAGTTTTTTATCTATGAAGTTTTTGTTTTTTGTAGTCACAGTCGCTAATACATAAATAATCTCACAATTTTCAAACATCTTATTTAAACTAATATTTTTGAAACCAAGCTTTTTAATTTTTATTTTTGGAATCCATGGATCATAAACATTTATATCTTTGGTGAATGGCAATAATAATGGATACAAAGATTTAGCAAGATCTCCAAAACCTAATAATCCAATTTTCTTTTCTGATAATAAAGAAGCTTTCAAATTACTCTCTAATCCATATTTTTCTTTACCCTTAATAAAATCTAAATGAGCAGTATGAATATTTCTTAACAAAGATAAGGTCATTCCAAGAGCAATTTCGGCAACTGGTTTTGAAAAAACAGGAGAAGTTGCAATAACGTGAATTCCCTTTTTAAAACAGTATTGATAATCCATATTATTAATAAAATTACTTTCAACATTTATAATTGCTT